>JAQBOK010000202.1 GCA_028288085.1 Mucilaginibacter sp. | reverse complement strand
TTGGGGGATACTGGTTTAGGCGGATGCTATCCACTGTTGCCTGACTATAGGCATCTGGCATAGAAAGAAATAATATAACTAAGAATAGTCCCATTATTCTACAGGCGTAGTTAAAGATCCGTCCTGTTTTATCAGGTGCATCTTAAAGATATCCGTTTAGTTAAACCCGTCAATTATTGCCTGATAAGCAGGTTTGGGCTGATAAAGATTATTGAATGGCAATG
The DNA here is from genome assembly GCA_028288085.1 of Mucilaginibacter sp. Classification (GTDB taxonomy): domain Bacteria; phylum Bacteroidota; class Bacteroidia; order Sphingobacteriales; family Sphingobacteriaceae; genus Mucilaginibacter. The sequence continues at coordinate 45,739 of JAQBOK010000202.1, read as the reverse complement.
GCCAGTCAGGTCGCTTATAATAGCCGGCGATCCATGAATCGGCATCGCTAACGTCCCACGTAGTTATCCCAAATTTTTGAGCTGCAGGCAGGCTATTATAAACCTTAACCAATGCCTTATACTTTACGGCCTGTGCAGATGCAACTGCACTGGTAAAAGTCATAGTTTGGATGTTATTTGGGTTCATAGCTATATCCAACTCTGAAACATGGATTTTTAATCCGGTTGAAGCAGCAGTTACTGTTATGGCAGCAGCAATATCCTGATCACTCGTGTTGCTGTTGGTATGCATCTGGATACCTACCCCGTCAATAGGTATACCCCGTTGTTTCAGGCCATTTACCAGGTTAATTATGGCAGCCCTTTTGGAGGGTGAATACTCATTTCCGTAGTCGTTATAAAATAAAAGCGCATCGGGATCGGCTTCATGGGCATATTGATAACACCGGGCTATATAATCTGTTCCCAAATGTTGTTCCCATATGCTTTGGCGCGGTGTGCCATCGTCATTAAGCCCCTCGTTAACAACATCCCATGAAACTACCTTTCCTTTAAAATGGGTAACTACATTTTGTATATGGCTTTTAAGCATTTGTTCCCATGCAGCGGAATCACCCTGGAAATTGGTCACCCAATCTGGCAAACCGATATACCATACCAGGTTATGCCCGTGCACCCTTTTACCTGTCTTCTGCGCAAATGTAACCAGGTAGTCTGCATCGGTATAATTATAGGTATTTTCAGCAGGATGCACATATCCAAACTTCATCGCATTTTCAGCAGTAACACTATTGTATTGTTTGGTAACAAGTGCGGTATATACTGCATTATTTCTTAGCAGGTCGACATTAATAGATGCGCCAACCGGGAAATTAGCGTAAGTATACAGGCCTTTTGAAGCAGTTGTATCAGGGACTGTCGGTGTAACCTGTCCTTTTTTTGAGGAGCATGCACAAATAATGGTGACAACCACGATCAACAGACTAGTGTATTTTTTCATAGGATATCTTAGTATTAACAAATATATCAGTTTTTGGAAACCGGCAGGATCAACGACCTTTGCCAATACTTCATCAATAAAATATGTGCCCGAAGCGTAGCCCAAAGCCAGCAGCAGTTTAAAATTAACCGCGTTAGCGGGCACGTTTTACAATCTGTTTGGTAAATGTCCAATCCTGGTTCCCCAAGCTGTCGCAAGCGTCCCCGGCTTGTGGCACGTATGATTAGTAAACCGTAAGCAAAGTATGATATTTATAATACAATCCCATTTTGTATTTTTAAAATAGGAGTCGTAATTATAAATTCCATAACCCGGAAGGTTTATATTTTGTAAGTTTTGCAACCGTATTTTGGGTCGATGTGTTTGTAAGACGGATTTATTTTGATTGTATAGTTGAAAACTTAAACCATAGCGTTGATGAAAAAAGCATGGAAATTTATGCATGGTGTATTATGTCAAGCCATATCCATTTAGTTTTCAGATCAACTATTCAAAAACCAGAGGAATTGATAAGAGATTTAAATCATTCACTTCAAAAAACTACTAAAGCTGATAGCAGAAAACATGCAGGAAAGCAGACATGAATGGTTGTTAAATTCTTTTAAAAAAGCTGCCGCAACTAATTCAAATAATACAAAGAACCAATTTTGGCAACAGCACAATAATCCGATTGAACTATGGAGCCCAAATGTGATACAGCAAAAAATTAATTATACACACAATAATCCTGTAGAAGCAGGTTTTGTTGAAAACGATCACGAATATTTATACAGCAGTGCAAGGGATTATTGCAGCATAAAGGGATTGGTTAAAGTTATTATTGATTAAAACGATTTTTACCTTTCTTTGAGCAACTGGCTTGTACTTAAAACAGTTGCTAACTTAATAGGCAAATTGTTTACCCTAAATTGGCTACCAAGCATGCGGGTCACAAGCCGGGACGCTTGCGGTAGCGAGGATCAAGAATTAATATTGCTCAGAGTGTTTCGGAATGACATAATCCGCATGCCGAAATCAGGTGGTTGATAGTTTATAGCCATTAGCATAAAAAGAAATACCATGAGCTATCAATCACAAACGACTTGCACAAATATTATATACCGAACCCCTTCATGATACCACGTTGCGAGTTCGAGACAAAATTGATGATCTCATCCCTTTCCACAGTGGGAGCAAATTCGACTTCGATAATATCCAGCGCTTTGCTAACATTATATTTTTTGAGGAAAATGATACGATAAATCTCCTGTATCTCATTCATAGTTGCAGCAGAATATGCCCTGCGGCGTAATCCAACGGAATTTATACCGATATAAGACAATGGCTCGCGACCTGCCTTAGTATATGGGGGAACGTCTTTACGAACCAGCGACCCGCCGGAAACCATACTGTGTGTTCCGATTTCGACAAACTGATGAATTGCCGAGGTGCCCCCGATATAAGCATAATCATAAACATTGATATGCCCGGCCAGCTGCACCGAGTTGGCTATAATCACATTATTGCCTATTACGCAATCGTGCGCCACGTGTACATAAGCCATCAACAGGCAATTGCTACCTATGGTAGTGGTGTTTTTATCCAGCGCTGTACCCCGGTTAAGGGTAACACATTCGCGGATAGTGGTATTATCACCAATAGTAACGGTACTTGCCTCGCCACGGTATTTAAGGTCCTGCGGCGGTGCGGATATAACCGCTCCCGGATAAATACGACAGTTTTTCCCGATGCGAGTGCCATCCATTATAGTAACATTGGAACCAATCCACGTACCCTCACCAATCTCAACATCTTTGTGAATAACTACAAAAGGCTCAATAGTAACATTGTGGGCTATTTTAGCCTGCGGATGTATGTATGCTAAAGGTTGTATCATGCTTGTTTTTCTTCTTTAGTCTTTATAACAATTTGAGCCGCCATTTTGGATTTTAGCTAAGATGCACGCATACTAACCTACTGATTTCAAATGCCTTATTGCCCCATCAGCATAGTCGGTCTGTGGTATAATATGTTCAGGATGTGAACGGTAGGATATACCGGTTTAGTATTGGGGGTCATAAACTTTTATGTACATGCATTCTTTCCCTATTTGACAAGCGGTTTTGGGGATTAATTGAAAATAATTTCATCGGTACAAACAGTATAAACCAACGCAATTCTTTAACCAATTGATTGTCTTGCGTTTACATCTGGTCGCCCTGTAATGATAAGCAGCTGTTTTGCAGATAGTTATGTGGTTTCTGTAATTTCAATGTTGTAAATTCATGATTATCAGATGTTCATGGTTGTTCACGGTGTTCACGGTGTTCACGAAAAAAGCGTGAACATGGTAAAAAAAATCACTCATATTTGTAATATGCTGATTCAGCGGGATCTTGACCAAATATCTGGCTGAGTTGCAGGTATAGTTCAGGATGTTTCTGCTGTAACTGGTCAGGCTTTTCAAAAAAATATTCTGCAGCTACTGCCAAAAATTCCGCTTCATTAGTTAGTGCGTAAGGATTAATGTCTGATTTGCCTGTTTCGATACGGTGCATTTCCTGGTGCATCATTTTGAGCCACGGGACAGTATACTCATGAACCATCAGGCTTTCCGGAATGCCATCCGAGGCACCGTCAGCCTTATCAAGCAGGTGTACAAACTCATGAATAGCGGTATTTCCTTTGCCGGATGAACTTGAAAATCCTTTAACCAGCGCAGCGCGTGATAGCAGCATCTGGCCATTCATGTAACCAGAACCAACCATACCTAAAATATTGCGGTTTTCTCCTTCAAACTGAAATTCCTGATCAAAGGTATCCGGGTACAAGATCACGTTGGTCAGGTTTTTATATTTCCAATCATGGAAGCCGAAGATAGGGATCACCCCACTGGCGGCTACCAATACCCTGTCCAGTTCTGTTACTTCGATGCCTACACCTTCGATACGAACATATTGTAAAAAGTTCCGGATCATTGTTTCAAATCTTGCTTTATCGGAGTCGCTCAACTTTTGATAATAGTCCACATGCTCATTGAGCAGCGTTTTATAAGATTCAGACAACTGCTTATCTTTTGCTGGCAGATCACCAGGCTTTTTTCGCAGCAAAAAATAAGCGCCAAGGGCAATAAGTGTGATAATAATCAATGGGATCATGGTGTGGTTATAGAGTGCGTAAAGGTATCGTTTATGAGTATTAGCAACTACCGAATCACAATAAGGTTTCAATTTAGCAGTGAGGGGGATAAAGGGTAAGAGATCATAAATGTGATGATATTCACAGGCAGAAGGGAAATAAATATTGCCGTTGTGTGCTAAGTGATAATAACCATAAAAAGGGCCTGCAACCTTAACTAAAATGAAAAATATTGCTTCGTTGAAAACCTTTTTGGCCCTACGAAGCGTATAACAATAAAAATATATCGCGCTGAACACCGGGGAGGGAGAAAAAAGTGTTTGACTTATGTGAACAAAACGAGACGACTATCGGCAATTGAACGCCTAAAATGCGTTGCACGATGAGTAATGATTATTAACCTGCCAACCCGACTGAAAGTATTAATGTTACTTAAAAGTGGATTTTCAAAGTCCGTTTAACACCTTTAAATAGTGTTAGATACTGGGATTATGATCCGGCCACTTTATCCATGTACAGCGTAATTGTTTTGTAGTTGTTTTAAAAGCGATTATAAATGAAACGAATTAAACACATATTACCATTAATACTATTAACATGCCTTATTAGTATTAATGGATGTAAAAAAGACAGTGTACCAGGACCTATAGGGGCTACCGGCGCTACAGGTGCGACCGGAGTTACGGGCACGACAGGAGTTACAGGTGTTCAAGGACCTCAGGGGCCTATAGGGCCTGCAGAAGGTCCGACAGGTCCAAAGGGGGATATAGGAGCGACAGGATCAACAGGGGCTACGGGTTCCAATGGTGCCACAGGCACAACGGGAACTAATGGAGCAACCGGTGTAACCGGGGCTAAGGGAACGACAGGCGCTACCGGTGCTACCGGGGTTGGACCAACAGGCGCTAAAGGAACAACAGGCCCTACGGGAACTACAGGTACTGTGGGGGCGAATGGCGCCACTGGAGCTACCGGACCGACAGGTGCTACCGGAGCTAGCGGTACAACAGGTGCTAATGGGGCCAACGGAACAACAGGTGCTACCGGAGCAACAGGAAGTTCAGATATACAAAGCTATATAATAACCAAACAAGTAGTAACTGTATCGGGAACTACCTTATCGGTTCCATCTATAACTCAAAACGTTGTTGACGAGGGATTAGTTTTGGTATATTTTAGTGCTACCAGTACCATAGGTCCCTGGTATGCCTTACCGTTCAACAACGGGGTTACAACCATCTCATTAGTTGGTATTGACCTTGGCTCAATAACTGTAAAGTCAACTACCTTTCAAACCAATCTTAATTTTAAGATAGTTGTAATACCGGGCATCGCTCTCACAAAATTAAATGTTACTAGCCCCAGGCTTAACTTTAATAATTACAGTCAAGTAGCATCTGCCCTGCATTTGAAAAATTAATACCTCATTAGGCTTATAAAGAAGGTTATCTTCAACTTAATCAGCTTTTAGATCCCTGGAACCAGTATCAAAATGACATTGGGCTATTGTTATACAAAAGCAAATGGCTACCGCATCAACTTAAGCAGGCGTAAGAAGTAAAATCGCAGAAAAAAGAAGAGTTCCTGATGGGCAGGAACTCTTACAACCAATTATAAAACCTAAATTATGAGAAGAAAAGAGCTGCAGAGGATGGGATCGAACCACCAATATGCTACGTGAACAGCGCTCTGCATAATATTATATAATGGCCCAATTCATATTACCCAACCATCATGAAACAAATGTAAAAAACATTTTTTATATATTCTATAATATCTATAGAAATAATAGAATATTTTTAAATAATATAAATTCATTTATCTATCAGGCACTTAAAAGACATTTACTAATTATTATTCTACTCCCCCGAAAGGGAATATCAATTTGAAAGTACTGCCCACTCCTACCTCTGAACTTACTTGTATTTTGATATGATGAAAATCTGCAATTGATCTCACTATAGGAAGGCCAAGGCCAAAACTATCTTGTTGCAATGATTGGCTGAACTTCTTAAACCTGTTAAAAATATGCGGCAGCTGCTCCGTACTGATACCAACCCCGCTATCTGCAATTTCAACTACGAAAAGCTTATTTTCAATTGTGCCAAGTATCTTTATTTCTCCGCCTTCTTTGTTATATTTTATTGCATTGTTAATGAGGTTAAAAAACAGGTTAAACAATAGAAATTTATTGACCCTTACTAATTGCCATTCCTGTGGTATTGTAATTTCACAGCTAATGTTTTTCTCTTGCAGGCGTATAGATATCTCGTCATAAACCTCATGTATAAGCACAGCAACAGAGATCTTGTCTTCTTTTAAAAACTGTTCATTTTCAATTTGCGATATCAGCAACAGGGTTTTGGTAATGCTTTTTAACCGGTTTAATATTTTTTGCATTTCAAGCAGCCGTACCTTCACTTCATCAATAATATCCTCGCGCTCAAACATGTTCTCTATTTTTGATTGCAGAATAGATATTGGTGTCATTAATTCATGAGACGCATTCGAAATAAATTCACGTTCTTTCTGAAATGTATTCTCAATAGTTTGGATCATTTTATGGATACTTATATCAAGATATTCAAAATCAGATGTGTTTGTCCGTACCTTTTTATAGGGTGTATGATGAGGGAACCGATGCCCGATAAGTTTAGTTTTGATGATCAAATTTAGTGGCCGCAGCACATAAGTGGAGTATACCTGATCAGCCAAAATGGTTAAGAGAACCATCCCTAAAAGAATTTCAAAGGCTATACTTTGTAAGGGAGCCGCGGTTTCGTTAATAGTATCAACACTTTTCCCTATCTCAAGCAGATAGTTTTTCTTATTAACCTTAAAAGTATGGCTCAATATCCTATACTGAATAGTGTCCCCTTCAACAAGGCGTTTTTCATTTACAATCGTATCGATCTTCTCATCAGCCGAATCAACATCCAGGCTCACATATTCTTCTTTAAGCAGGGCATTATAACTGCCATAGCCCTGCCCATCCTGTATATAATTATTTATACCAGGCCCCTTTACAATTTTCAGAACCTTTTCTTTTTGCCTGCGAAGCCAACTATCGGTATAATTCTCATTAATATCCCTTATTAACGATGGTAGCAACAGCACAAACAACACCACAATTACCAGTTTTGAAATGGTATTGAACAGCGTTAGTTTGGTTCCAAGTTTCAATACTTAATTGTTAATGTTTATCCTATAACCTAATCCTCTAACTGTTTCAATCCAGTCTGGGGCACCATAAGCGTTCAGTTTTTTTCTGATATTTTTTATATGGGCATCAATGTAATTTGAATCATAATCATCGTTTACAATACTTCCCCAAATATGTTCACTTAATTGCGAACGGGTTAGCGTCCGGTTTTTATGCAATATGAGATATGCTACAAGGTCAAACTCCTTTTTTGTGATTGTATTTATCAATGTTTCACCATGAGCAATTGTTCGGTTGGTGAGATCTATTAAAAAGTCTCCCAAAGTTATAACCGAATTTTTCAACCCGAATTTTCTGCGGATAATAGCCTGCATCCGGCTTTGCAGCTCCAATAATGAGAATGGCTTTGCCAGGTAATCATCAGCGCCCAGGTCAAGCCCTTTAATACGGTCATATACTTCGGCGCGGGCTGTTAATATAATACAGGCAGCTTCCGGGTTATATTTTTTTGCTTCTTTAAGTAGGTCGAGGCCTTCATAATCTGGCAATCCAAGATCTATCAGGATAAAGTCATACAAATTTGTCGCAATCCTTTCAGAAGCAGATGTGCCATCAAAACATGTTTCACAGATATAATTACAGTTGGTCAAAAAAATTTCCAATTCGGCAGTCAGTGCCTTTTCATCTTCAACAATCAAAACATTCATGCTATGCTTAGTAAAAAACGTAATAAAATGTTAAGTTGTAAAACGATTCCTTGTGGTTTTTTAATATACCTTCCACATTAACAGGTATCGAATATTTATAAGAAGCTTCAATGGTGTAATGCGGCCTGTTATAGGCTATTGGTATTTTAAAGCTATAATTGAGGGCATTAAACTCACTGTTATCCCGGGCATATTTTTGAGTGCCGCTTAGTGGCGGGACTAAATCCTGATCATTGTCGTCGAGTCTTCCGGGATGATTGGTTGAATATTTTTGTACAAAATTTTGAGTGCCAAAAATAATATTTATGGAAGGTGTGAATGACAAATAATCCTTATCATCAAAAACACTCCAATTAGTTTCAAAATATTTAGAGTTACTTACAGTAAGGAAAAAGTCGCTGGACTCGCCAAATAAATAATCAAGTATCACACTTGACTTTATAAACTTCCAATCGTATGTATTTTTAAAATTGATATCATTTGATGACGCAGATTTGATAATCAAAGCGTTTTTGTCAAAAATGAACCTGGTATAACTTATATTTCCTGAGAATTTTTTAGAAAAGTTATAAAGATATCCCACTCCAAGGTCGGTTTCATCAATGGTGGGGGTGGAGCCCAGTACTTTATAGGCTGAGCCATATGCAAAAATTCCAGACTTGGTATTATAAATAACATCGGTATTTAAAAAAGGGTACTTAACCGGGCCCGTACGCCCGAAGAAGCTTGCATCACTACCATAGCTAATTCCTGCCGAAACGGATCTTTTCCTGGCCAAAGTATCCGTATCTGCAGTCATTTGGGTTAAACGATTCATAAAAATGCGGTGCTTATAGATACCGGCCCCGGCATTAAAACAAATGGTTAAAAAAAACAGTGTGCAAATATATTTCATTAATACGCGATATAATGTAAATTGATCTTGTTAATTGCCATTTCTTCTCGGTATTTCGGGCGGCCGTTCCAACCCGGGCGGCCGGCGCTGCCTTTTTGGTTTAACCTTGGGTGGTGAATTTAAGTTCCCGGCATCGTCAACTTTTTCAGGTTTAGGCAAACGCTTCGCTTTTGCTATTTCCTTTATCTTCTTTTTTTCATCAAGCTCTTGTTGCTTTTGCCTGGCAGTTTTATTGGGTATTGTATCAGTAAGAACTTCTTTTGATGAACCAACCAGTATATTATGCGCTTTAAAGACATAATAACGGCGACCGGCATTAATTTCAGCGGAGGACAACCATGGTATGAGCATCAATAGCAGGACAATATACACAAACCACTTAATCATTTGCAGGAGAAAAACTTAAAATTATTTTCAAATACTATCAATCAAAAGTTACACAGTAACGCCGGTGACCATATCAGGCTTTTTTAAACCACTTGCTTTATATCTCAAAAATGAAAATTTTTCAGCACTATAAGCGGCTATCGGTAAGTAATATTGCTTATCATTTGTAACAATGATATGGTTTATAAAATCTGAATGTTGGTCTTTTAAATCGGGGGTATTTTGCATAAACACTTATCGCCATAAAATTAATTACAATTTTGGCTTGAGGTGATATATTAGTTAAGCTAAATGATTAACTTCTTTTGAGGTATAAATACGGTCGTGATCATCAATAATTACACAGGCCATCTGCTGTAACTGATTGATCAGGTAAAGCCCGGCATTTACACCCATCATCATAATTGGTGTTGCCATGGCATCTGATAGTTCCGCGGTTGGACTAACAATGCTTACACTCTTAAGTACACTAACCGGGAAGCCCTTTTTGGTATCAAGGTTATGTAGATATTTTTTATTGCTGATAGTGGCATTCTTTTCAAAATTACCGGAGGTGGCAACTGCCATATTACTGATATTAATATCCGAAAACGGCTGATTTTCCTGTCCGGCGTCGGCTGTTGCAATAGTCCAGGGATCGTTATTGGGTTGCAGCCCCCAGGTCAGCAGGTCACCGCCCGCGTTAACTACCCCGCTGCCTACACCCATCATTTGCAGAATATACTTAGCCCGGTCTGCAGCGTAACCTTTGCTCATGGCGCTAAATCCAATACGCATGCCCTTTTCCTTCAGGAAAACAGTAGTAGCCTCGGCATCCTGTATTACAAGTTTGTAATTAGTAAACCTTACCGAGTTACGTTCTATCTTTTGAACATCGATCTTTTTGTCAGTTGCGCTATAAGTGATATCAAATGTGCCATGGGTCAATTCTGATATCTTTAAAGAGCGCTCGATGATCCTGTAAATTTCTGCATTAACCTTAACCGGTTTTATACCTGCGTTACGGTTAATTGCATTGATCTGGCTATCGTCACTAAATGCACTGAGCAGCTTTTCAACCCGGCCTATCTCCGCAACTGCGCTATCAATGCAATTATCGGCCCAAACAGGGTCATTGCCAACCACACTGATTTCAAATCGGTTCCCCATCAGGCGCATAGTGCGTCTGAAAATATTTAAATCGTTATTATAGGTTTTAATAGCTAACATGGGCAAGTTAATTTATATCAGTCATCACCAAAATCACCAGTTTCAACATTACTGATGCCACTGCCAGGATAAAACATGAGCAAGCACCAATTAATAATCTCGAAAATAACGCCTTATTATGAAAATAAGATGAAAAAGCATCTGGGCTGATGCTTTGGGTAATTTTACGTGAAGGCCACGCAACTAAAAAAGAATAACCAGTAAAATACGTTTTAAATTGTTTTTAAGCTATGGTGCCCTCTTTCAACTTTTCTGCATTTTCTGCAAATTGCAATGCCTCCATTATCTCCTGAATGCCACCATTCATCACTTCGGGTAAGTTGTAAATGGTTAAGCCTATGCGGTGTTCTGAAACGCGGCCTTGTGGATAGTTATAAGTACGCACTTTGGCAGAACGGTCGCCGGTTGAAACCATGGTTTTACGCTTTTTGGATATTTCTTCCAGGTGCTTTTGCAATTCCATTTCGTATATCCTTGAGCGTAATACCTGTAAAGCCTTATCGTAATTCTTTAACTGCGATTTTTGATCCTGGCACTGAGCAATTATACCGGACGGTATGTGTGTTAACCTTACAGCAGAATAAGTTGTATTAACCGACTGTCCACCGGGCCCCGAAGAGCAAAATAAGTCTTTACGTATATCGCTTACATTCAGTTCAATGTCAAACTCGTCTGCTTCAGGCAATACTACTACACTGGCTGCCGAAGTATGCACACGTCCTTGTGTTTCGGTATCAGGTACACGTTGCACACGGTGTACGCCTGATTCATATTTTAGTGTTCCGTAAGCATCTTCTGCCAAAACATTAAACACAATTTCTTTATATCCGCCGGCTGTACCTTCTGTATAGTCAACTAATTCAGTTTTCCATCCGCGTTTTTCACAGTAACGCATATACATTCGATATAGATCACCGGCAAAAAGTGATGCTTCATCACCACCTGTACCTCCTCTGATCTCAACAATAGCATGCTTTGAGTCCTCTGGGTCTTCGGGTATCAGCATCAGGCGTATCTCTTCTTCCTTTTCGTCCTGCTTTACCAGCAATTCGTCCAGTTCCATTTTAGCCATCTCTCTAAACTCGTCATCCTTTTCAGTTGCTAAAATATCCTTGTTCGTTTCGATGTTGCTCATAATATTACGATAAATATTATATTCATCAACTACTTTGGCCAGGTCCTTATATTCCTTATTCAGTTGGGCATAACGCTTCATATCCGACATTACATCGGGGTTACTTAACTCTGTTTCCACGTCTTTCCAGCGCTGATTTATCGCCTCTAATTTCTCTAACATAAATTTTGAAGATCAATACAGAAAATACCTGTTATGGTAATCCTGCTTTTTATTGCAAGTATTAACCATGCAATAAAAAATTGCACAAAAGTACGAATTTTTAAGCACATTTTTAAGAACCCTGTTATAGGCGGCAATGTTATTACACTTGAATTACAAGGCTTTTTCGAAATATTTTATGGTCATATCCTTACCGTCAAATTCGGCATAAGAATAGGTACTCACCCATTCGCCCAGGTTAATATACCGGCTATTTTCGCCAACCTGGATATCTAATGGCTTGTGCCGATGTCCAAAAACCAGGTAATCGTAAAATTCGGTTTTTAGCAATTCGCGACAAAATATGACCAGGTATTCCTGCCGTGCCAATATGACATTGGCAATTTTTTCATTAGCAATGCGGCTATGACTTGACCAGTAATTTGCTATCCCCACAGCAAAATTAGGATGAATACGCGCAAACAGCCATTGGCATATACTACTTCTGAAAATCTTTTTTAACAGTTTGTATGAATGGTCTCCAGGACCCAGCCCATCGCCATGATGCAAAAAGAATTTTTTACCGTTCCGTTCTATAACAAGCTCATCTGATATAATGGTGGCATCAAATTCTTTTGTAAAATAATCAAACATCCACATATCATGGTTGCCTTTAAATAGATATATCTTAATTCCTGTATCTGCCAGTTCGGCCAGTTTACCCAAAAAACGGATATAACCCTTTGGTACTACCGTTTTATATTCAAACCAGAAATCAAAAGCATCGCCCATCAAAAAAACCTCGGCGGCGTCAGCTTTGATCATATCCAGCCAGCGTACAAGGCGGGCCTCCCGCTCACGGCTCGATGCGTAGCTGGGGGCGCCCAAATGAAAATCAGAAGCAAAATAGAGTTTGTTGCGGGTTGACATGCGTTGGCAAAAGTAAGGCTTTGCAGCGAATTCGGAAAATGGGTTTAATTGTATCCTGTATGTTGCAAAACAATGATAACTTTATGAGAGTTAAATAACATAATGGCAACCATCCTCCATATCCTCAACGGTGATTCTACCGCTTATAGTTTTGAACAAACAGGCCTTGACGGGGATGTTTTGGTTTGGCGGGAAATACTTTCGCAGGGGCCCCTGCAGGAGGATATTAATTCTGCATCTTTTTGGAATGCACGCTCCGAATGGATATGTAAGACTTTTAATGATACTCCAGAGCATTACCCTGAAAGAGTGATTAACCAGTTGGGGAAGCTAAATAACCCTTATGAAGAAATCAACCTGTGGTTTGAGTTCGATCTTCATTGCCAGGCAAACTTGCTTGGTGTGATGGCGATGCTGAATAAAAAAATTGATCTTTCGGCACCGGCAATTTACCTTATTTGCCCGGATGAATACCCAGGGGTGGACAATTTTATGGGTATGGGACAGTTGAATGGCGAACAATTAGAAGACCTGTATGATGGCCGGGTACGGCTTAACGAATGGGAATTCACTTTAGCTGCAGAGGCATGGAAACTATATGTAAGCGGGGATGATATTGCTTTAGAAAAATGGTTAAATGAAAATACTTTCTGGGGGAATCTGCCCTTGCTTAAACCTGCCTTACAAGCACATTTGAAACGTAAAAAGATCAACCCAAATGGTTTAAATTACATTGAGCAAAAATTAATGGATATTTACAACAGCGGTGTCAAAACTAAACCAGGTATCTATCAAGTCTTCTGGCAAACTGAAAAGATATATGGCATGGGCGATTTCGAAATTGATATTTATCTCCGCACGCTTGCATCCAGGCAATTGATAGATCTGTAAATATTAACTTTAATTGGTCGTTGCGGCTATTGTAGGTGTGGGATCGCTTTCATTCTTTATCCTGTCTATCGCAGTAACCACATATAAATAGGTTTTGCCCTTTTCCGTGGTTTCGTCCATAAATTCCGTATCGGCGTTGTACTGAATATGTAAAATATACTTGGGATTAGTTAAATTAACAGTATCCGTGCCATTAAAACGGTAAACCACATATCCGTACACCGGCTCTTTATCTTTGGCTGTGTCCGGTGTTTCCCATTTTAGTTTTACACCCCGCAAATTTGGCTTAGCTGTTAAATTTTTAGGTGCATTTGGCGCTACGGAATCAAGCCATAACATTACGGGAGGTAAGGCAGGGTATTTGTAAAAATTGGTTCGCAGCGAATCGGAAAAACCAAGCGGGTTACGCATCAGCGAATTGTTGCTAAAAAATATGCTTCCCTGTACACGTGGATTATCTCTGAGGTATCTTATTTGGTTAGGTATTTCTGAAGGGTTTTTAAACGCCTTGGATCTGATTTCGAAGGCACGGTATGGTGCCTGCCCTATGTAAAGATGCCGGTCAAAGGTATTATCGCCCCACCAATCAACCATATTCTCAAAAGGAGCCAGATGATATCCGAGGTGCCAATACAGCTGTGGCGCAACATAATCTACCCAACCTTCCTTTATCCATTTACGTGTGTCAGCATATAGTTCATAAAACGAATCGCCTCCATGGCTATCAGATCCCTCAGAATCCTGTGCCATATTTTTCCAGATACCGAATGGCGCTATACCAAATTTCATAAAAGGTTTATGTTTATGGATACTGTCGCCCAATGCTTCAATCAGCAGGTCTACATTGTTTCGCCGCCAGTCTTTAACATCTATAAAATCACCGGCATAAGCCTTAAAGGTTTGATCATCGTTAATTTTTTGCCCCTCAATTTTATATGGATAAAAATAATCGTCCATATGTACGCCGTCAATATTATAGTTATCAACTACATTTAATATTACCTGCACAATGTAATCGCGCACCTCGGGTATGCCCGGGTTAAATAGTTTGATACCGCCATAGGTAAAAAACCAGCTCGGCTCCAGGTTGGTGATGTGTCTTGGACTAAGGCTTTTAAAATTACCATCAAACGTTGCGCGATAAGGATTAAACCAGGCGTGCAGTTCCATGCCGCGCTTGTGGGCCTCTACTATTGCAAATTCTAAAGGGTCGTATACAGGGTCTGGTGCCTGCCCTTGTTTACCCGTAAGCCATTTAGACCATGGCTCCCTGCTTTTCGCATAAAAAGCGTCCGCGGCCGGGCGCACCTGGAAAATAACAGCATTGATACCCGCTCTTTGATCGGCATCCAGCATGTCCGTCAATTCCTTCTTTTGCTTATCAACAGACAGATGAACATCACTGGGCCAGTCTATATTTACAACTGTTGCAATCCACACCCCCCTGAACTCGCGTTTCGGTTCTATTTTAATTATCGGTTTTATAGCAGCTAAACGATTGGTATCTGTTTGAGCACGAACGTGAAGGAAAATAAAAAGAGGAAAAATATAAATTATAAAATATCTGTATACACGCATCAAAAGAGGTATTATAAAAGCTGCAAAGATATAAACTCAGAGTTTTGTTTGTTTATTGCACAACGCAATAATTACCCGCTTTTTGTGTTTTTACTATTTTGTATCTATTTTTAATCAACATCGCTCAGAAAATTATAGCTAATCAAAGAAATATTGTCATAATTTTCTCATTTTTACGGTCAATATTTATTAAATTTTATAAACAATATGTTATAATAAATGTTACCGTGTTTAGATTAATATACTGATATCAAAAAGTATTGGTCAAAACAGAAACTTCAGGAAGTATGGTGTGCCGTAGCAATGCTCACTTAACTTTAATTTAAAACCTAAAAAAATTACTATGGAAAATCAAGCTGGACAAACCCCTAAAAAAAATTCAAACGTAATCTATTTTCTAATTGTTGTGGTTTTGGCTTTGCTGGGAACTGACGTATACCTGTACTTACAAAAAAACAAGTCAGACACTAAAATTGTGTACCAGGACGATGAAAAAAACAGGCTAAAAATTGAACTTGACAGCCTGGAAGCACAAATTGAACAGGTAAATACCGGTAAGGCTAAAATGTCTACCGAGATGCGTGCAAAAAACGACTCATTGCAATCAAAGATCAAAGTTTTACGTCAGGAATTGGCAAAAGGAAAACTGACAGCTGCCGAACTTGGAAAAGCACAGGAAGATGTAAAACAACTGAGATATTTTGTGACCAAATACACTGCGGATATCGAAGAGCTTAAAAAACAAAATACCAGTTTAACAACAGAAAGGGATACCCTGAAAACAAACCTGGCCACTGTAAGCGATAAGGCAACAACCTTACAAAAACAAAACCAGGATCTTGACAGCAAAGTAAAGATAGCCCAGGCTTTAAAAATAGGCAGCGCCAATGTGGTTGCTTACAAAATAAAATCAAGCGGTAAAGAAGTGGACGTAACCCGTGCAAGCCCCGCCAAAAAGATCAAGATCAATTTTACGGTTGCCAGCAATACACTTGCTGATAAAGCCCTGCATGATGTTTATGTGCGTGTAATAGATCCAACCGGGAACCTTATTACTGCCGGCGATTCAGGAACTTTTACTGCCGATGGCCAGGACCTGCAATACACCTATAAAACATCCATTGATTTTAAAGATGATGGCAGTGGCTACACTATTGATTGGGTTAATCCAGCCCCGCCGTTTCAAAAAGGCACCTACACAGTGTTATTATATTCTGATGGTTCAACAATGGGGAAAACCAGCTTTAGCTTAAAATAAGACTACAATATATTGCAAAAAACAAATCCCGCCCGTTTGATAAACAGGCGGGATTTGTTTTATATACCGGTTAACTTTTTTAAGCTTCAGGCAAACTAAAGTAAAAGGTGGTTCCGGTTCCAATAACAGTTTCGAACCATACCTTTCCTCCGGCATTTTCAATGGAGTTTTTTACAAATGCTAATCCAAGTCCGGTACCAGAGCTTTTGGTAGTAAAGTTAGGCTCAAATATTTTTTCGCGCAGGTTTTCGGGTATGCCGTTGCCATTGTCTTTTATGCTGAGCAATATATTTTTACTTGTTATCAGGTAACTAATTTCTATTATACCAAACCGGCCCTGTGGCGTGGCTTCAATCGCATTTTTTAACAGGTTATTAAAACATCTTAACAATTGGTCGCGATCAGCATTAATAATAAACGGATCATCAGGCGCATGGTATAAAATTTTAATATTATCCATTTGTTTAAAAATGGTGACAGCCTGAGTCAGCATATTGAAAATATCAATACGTTCTATCTTCGTATCTGGCATTTTTGCAAAAGCCGAAAATTCGGACGCAATAGATGATAAACTTTCAATCTGTTCAACAAAAGATTTGCTGAACCTTTCAAATTTCTGATCGAATTTAGGGTCTTTATCCCTCCATGATTTTTCAAGCAACTGCAAGCCCAGTTTTAAAGGGGTAAGCGGGTTTTTAATCTCGTGCGCCACCTGCTTTGCCATCTCGCGCCATGCGCTTTCCCGTTCTGATTGGGCAAGCTTTTGGGCGCTGTGCTCCAGGGCTGCAATCATATTGTTGTATTCCGTAATCAGCGCGCCAATCTCATCATTACGCTCCCATTTTATCGGCTCGTTCTTTTGGCCATATATAGTTTTACTTAAACTGTATTGAATAATATTTAACGGATTGGTGATCTGTCTTGCTATAACTATGGCCAATAAACCAATAGCTATAAAAATTAATGCATAAATATTAATCATAGCATTAAGCAATGAGCCTACACGCTTTTTATAATCAGACTCATTTGAAAAATAAGGGAGTTGCAAATATCCGAGGGTTGTTTGTTTTGAATTCTTGATAGGAACATATGCTGCCTTGTATTTTAATTCCCCTATTACCTCATCATTTATATATTCAGATTTCTGTAGTTTATTTAAAAAGATATATGCTTTCGCATTTATCCGTTTGGCAAGCAACCCGTAATCATAAATTTTAGGCTGTGTTGATATCAGTTCCACACCATTGGTATTAAACAAGGTCAGATCGGCAGAATATGTATTCGCAAATTCAGCAAACCTCACCTGTGTATCTTCATTAAGATGATTCATATCATTATTAAAACTGCCATTTTCAAAAGCATTTGCAATGTGTGATATCTTATCGCTGATCATGCTATCCTGCTGATCATTGTATTGACGGATGATGGAGAAATAGGTTATCATCCCCACTAAAACGAGGGTAATGACTACTGCAAGAACTATGGAAAACTGAATACGTGTTTTATAAAGTATTTTATCAAAATTTAGCTTAAGTACCCAATGCAAATAATTGTCTTCGATATACAATATCCTGATCCGGCTCCATAGCCACCTGGCTAAAATTACACTTACACTAAAAACCAGGAACACGATAAAAAAGAAGGTAACCGATGTTATTGTATTAATAACAATATCTTCAACCTTACTTACAACAATAAGGTTACGCTTGCTGGGTTTATATATTAAATGGCTGTATCTTGTTAAAAAGCCATATTGCGAAGGCTCAGTACTGTTGGTGTTTTTGAATAAATAATCTTTAACTTTCCCTTTAAACTCATTATTGACAAGGCTATAAACATATTTTCCTTTTTGACTTATCAGCTTTCCATCCATGTAAAATGCATAGGAGTAATCCTTAAAATCGTCACTTGATTTGTTTTTTCCTTCGATCAGTAAATCAGGGAATGAGTTTTCACCCTGTGATGTTTTTGATTGCAGTTCAATAACAAGTGTTCCGGCATTATTTTCGCCTTTGAACACCGGTAGCATGGCAAAATAGTTTTGAAACCCAAATGACTCATTGTCACGATAAAAATATTTGGTATCAGTAAGCTTGAAAAAGGAGTTGAACATCACCATTTCTCTAAAAACTCCTAATTCGTAGTTTTTATCGGCTGATAACGGCTCTCCGCGGCTATCAAATTCGTGTACTTTAAAATCATACTTTGACAGATATCCATCAAAATAAGTTTTTTGGAAATAGTTTTTTAAGTAATTAGTGTTGTGAACCGAATCTGTAAAATATTGCTTAATAAAAGGATCGTTAATAATTTGCTTTTCAATTTTACTGAAAATATTGTCAGCAGTTATATCGTCGGGCGTTTCAAGTTGCTCTATTAACGCCTTTCGGGTTTCTATTTCCTTTATTGATTGAAAATGATTGAGTTTTATAGCCGAAACAATGGCGCAAAGCAATATGATACTAACCAGCGAGCCTGTGTTGACCCTGCCGCTATCATACCTGTAGGCATAACCTCTTATAAGCACCCAAATTGCCCACAGGATATAAAAAAGGGTAAACTCTTGACGGTCATAAGCGTAGAATAAAGTGATAGCCACTATAGCAGACAATAACAAAATCAACTGGTGCGAGAGCGGAACTGATAACTTTGTACAAATTGTTAGGGTTATTTCAATTAATAAGTAGAATATTAAAAAAGCAAAACATAGCATTAGCACCCCCAGTACACTAAAGCCAGAAAGATTGAGCACATTATTTACGTCAAAACTGATCTTCGAATTGATAACCAGTCCATAAAAAAGCTTTAATAATGCAGTAGAACTTGCAATTAATATGAGTATAGAGGTAATTACAATAGTATAGCCGGCAATTTTATTATAAACATGATTTAATAATTTGCCGCGCTGGCCATAAATAAAAGCAACAAACCAACAAATCCCCAGAACATTAATACAAAAGTCGCCCAACGAAGGATAGATGCCGGGGCTGCCATAAAGCTCGGCATTAAAAATAACGGGCCTGTAAGTAAAATCAGGCCATCCGTACTGCAGATTAACAAACCTTACCAGTATTATGAACAAAAACAGCGCTATAAATGAAAAATATACATAGCCTTTGTTAGCAATATATTTACAAATATTATGGATAAACAGGCATAGAATTATAAGGCATAATGCCCATACCACTACTTCAAAGTAAAAGAACTTATGGCTAACCTGGTTAATTTTTACCTTAACCGAGAACAAATAAGTGTGATCAGTGCTGTGTATTTCGTAAATATTTCTATCTGTAAAATCCGCAATTTCGATGTTATTATCATTTAATAAGTTTTGGGAGAATGTGTTCTTAAGATATTGGTTTTGAAATGGGTAGTCAATTTTTACAGGAATAAAAAAGATAGCTGAAAAGCTGCCCTGGCTTTTTTTTATTACTTCATAATAACCGTTACGCTCTTTAATAAAAGAATACCCTTCATGTATCAGGTTAGGATGCTCCGGGATAACTTTTATACCACTCCAAAACGCTAACCTGCCCTTATTAAAAGTTACAGCCCAAATATTTTCGTCGGTGGTAAAGGCCTTTATTGTTTTAAGGGCCTCCTGTTCATTATTTTCAAGGGTTTTTAATTTCTCAAAACTTATCTTATCGTTAATTTTCTCATTTACAAATGCCTCCTTTTTTTGAAGATTATCTTCAAGGGTTTGCGCTGTTTGGTAGAGGTTATTTTTGGGCGTGTAAGTTTTTTGGACAATAATTGCCGTCAATAGTAAACTGGCAAATAGCAAAGCCAGCAACAGCCGTATTTTTGCAGAGGTAGTCAAGATTTTAACAAGGTAGCGTAAAATTATAATATAAAAATAAAAAGCCATCCGCTTTAAATCGGCATGGCTTGTAATATTATTGTTGTAAAGCGGCGCTGCTCGTAATTGCGGCCTTATCTACCTTTTTTACAAGGCCTTGCAGTACGTTGCCGGGCCCTACTTCGGTAAAAGAAGTCGCCCCACCATCTATCATGTGCATAACGGTTTGTGTCCATCTCACCGGCCCGGTTAGTTGTGCAATTAAGTTATGCTTTATTTTTTCAGGATCGGTATAAGGTTTGGCATCTATGTTCTGATAGATTGGGCATACGGGTATTTTTATTTCTGTATGTACTATGGCATGTTCTAATTCAACCCTTGCTGCTTCCATTAAAGGAGAATGGAAAGCGCCCCCAACATTCAACTTCAAAGCTCTTTTTGCCCCGGCGGCAAGCATTTTTTCACAAGCATGGTCAACGCCGGCAATGGTTCCGGA
The DNA here is from genome assembly GCA_028288085.1 of Mucilaginibacter sp. Classification (GTDB taxonomy): domain Bacteria; phylum Bacteroidota; class Bacteroidia; order Sphingobacteriales; family Sphingobacteriaceae; genus Mucilaginibacter. The sequence goes on along the minus strand of JAQBOK010000202.1, from coordinate 25,030 downwards.
AATTACCAGCTGGCCCGGGCAATTGTAATTAGCAGGTACCACCACATCAGTAAGCTGATGGCAAATATCTTCTACTGTAAAATCATCAAGACCTAAAATGGCAGCCATAGTTGATGGTTGTATTTCGCATGCTTTTTGCATGGCATTAGCCCGCGCGGCCACCAGGCGTAACCCATCCTCAAACGATAAAGCCCCGGCAGACACCAATGCCGAAAATTCACCCAATGAATGTCCTGCGGCCATATCTGGTTTAAAATCATCCAATATTGTAGCTAAAATTACCGAGTGTAAAAAAATAGCCGGCTGGGTAACATTAGTTTGCTTCAGGTCCTCATCTGTGCCATTAAACATTACATCAGTAATACGGAACCCTAATATTTCATTAGCTTTTTCAAACAATTCACGGGCCTTCTCAGACTTTTCGTACAGGTCTTTGCCCATACCTACAAACTGGGCTCCCTGTCCAGGAAAAATGTATGCTTTCATATTTAGTTGATTCTGTTGATTAAGCTTATTGATTGATCAAGTTAAAACTACTCAATTTATCGACCACTCACTAATCAACTTAATTTTGACGATATCAAATTTAAAAACTCTGTACGGGTTTTTTCTTTTAAAAACTCTCCCGTAAATGCAGAAGTCGTGGTAACTGAATTTTGTTTTTGCACACCGCGCATACTCATGCATAAATGCCGGCATTCAATTACTATTCCTACACCCAATGGATGCAGGGTATCTTGTATGCAATCTCTTATTTCGTTGGTCAAACGCTCCTGCACCTGCAAACGACGGGCAAAAACATCCACTATGCGTGGTATTTTGCTTAATCCTACAACATATCCGTTGGGTATATAAGCTATGTGTGCTTTGCCAAAAAATGGCAGCATATGGTGCTCGCACATTGAGTACACTTCAATATCCTTTACTATCACCATCTGGCTGTATTCTTCTTTAAACATGGCCGAGGTAAGTATTTCCTTTGCATTAAGGTCATATCCATGGGTAAGATATAGTAAAGCCTTTGCTACCCTTTCGGGGGTTTTTAGCAGACCTTCGCGATCTGGATTTTCACCAATTTGTTTTAAAATATCCTGGTAATGAGTACTTAGGTTATCGATCAGCTCCGGGTTATACCGGTCAATTTTTTCGTAACCGTCAATACCCTCATTACGGTTGTGGATAGAATTTTCGTTACTCATTTTTTAGGTTTAATCACCAAAATATTCGGCAGAATTATTTTCGGTTTCGTATAATTTCACCGAATGCAAAAACACACCTTTGTGCATTTCGATAGGCGCTTTTAACTGGTTAAATATTTCGATGCAAAGCAACTCGGTAGATGCCATTTTACCGGCCATAAAGTCAACATCCTTATTAATGTTCATATGGTCCAGCTTTTCAATCACATAGTCGTTGATAATTATTTTCAGTTCTTTAAGGTCAATTAAATAACCTGTGGCATGCGTAATTTCGCCCTTAACCGTTACAAACAGGTTATAATTGTGCCCATGCCAGTTCGGGTTGGCACATTTGCCAAACACTTCCCGATTTTTTTCTTCGCTCCATTCTTCACGGTACATCCTGTGTGCAGCATTAAAATGCTCTTTCCGTGTAATATATATCATCATAATAATTATTGGTACAAATATACAAAACAAAAACAGGGGTTTGTTTTATCTTAGCTGTCAAAATAAAGCCATTATGCGCGTATTGTTGGTTGCGGCAACACAACAGGAAGTAGGTTTATTGATTTCGGATTTCAGATTAACGGTGTTGAGGGCTTCGCCGTTTTCAATTTCGGAATTAGACGTAGCAAACATTTATTCGCTCACAACTCACAACTTACAACTCACAACGGTTATAACAGGAGTTGGGATGGTTGCTACCGGGTTTTCATTAGGTAAACACCTTGCAGTTAATCAGTATGACCTTGCTATAAATTTAGGTATTGCCGGCAGCTTTGACCGGAGTATTGCGTTGGGCGAAGTAGTAGAAATTATTGAAGATAGCTTTTCAGAATTGGGAGCCGAAGATGGTGATGCCTTTTTACCCATTGATCAGCTTGGTTTTGGCGAAAGCACATTTAAAGCCAGCTCAAGGCTTGCTAACTTTGGCAACTTCAACCTCAAACAAACCGTGGCCATAACAGTAAACACGGTGCATGGCAATGATAAGAGTATTCAATACTTAACCGACCGGATACAACCCCAATTAGAAAACATGGAAGGCGCGGCCTTTTTTTATGCCTGCAAACAGGCAGGTATTCCGTGTTTACAGATCAGAGCAGTGTCAAATTATGTAGAAAAACGTAACCGCGGCAATTGGCAGATAGGGCTCGCCATAAAAAATCTGAATACCTTTGCCGCTGAATTAATCAGGCAATTGCAGGTTGTAAGTTAAAAGTTGTACGACTTACTTTCAACTCACAACTTATAACTCACAACATAATGAAACTTACACTCGGCTTTTCGCCCTGCCCTAACGATACTTTTATTTTCGACGCCCTTATTCATCATAAAATTGATACGGAAGGATTGGAATTTGAAGTATTTTATGATGATGTGGAAACGCTAAACCAAAAAGCATTCCACGGCGAACTGGATGTTACCAAGTTAAGTTATCATGCCTTTGCTTATGTGGCAGATCAATATGTATTATTAGATTCAGGTAGTGCCCTGGGTTTTGGCGTTGGGCCGATGCTGATCTGTAAAGATGATCCGGAAAAACTCCGTTCACAACTCACTGCTCCCCATTCACCACTCACCATAGGCATTCCTGGTAAATACACTACCGCTAATTTTTTGTTAGGTCTGGCATTCCCGGAAGCTACCAATAAAGTAGAGTTAGTATTTTCTGAGATCGAAGACGCTTTGTTGAACGAAAAAATAGATGTCGGCCTTATCATCCACGAAAACCGGTTTACTTACCAGGATAAAGGACTTAAAAAGATCATAGACCTGGGCGATTACTGGGAGAAATTAACCGGTTGCGCTATACCCCTTGGCGGCATTGTAGCCAGTAGGAAATTATCTTCTGATGTTCAGCAGAAATTGAATAGGGTTTTACGAAAATCCGTTGAGTTTGCCTTTGCCAATCCGAAATCAGGATTGGAGTTCATCCGTTCTCACGCACAGGAAATGAGCGAAGAAGTGATGTACAAGCATATTGATTTGTATGTGAATAAATACTCACTTGATTTGGGTGAAGAGGGCAGAAAAGCCATTAAGCTGCTTTTTGATACGGCAAGGGAGAAGAATATTATACCGGAGATAAAAGAGGAATTGTTTCTTAAAAGCAGTCCATTCTAAATCTCCCTCGGTAGGGGAAACTTTAAATATTGATTTTTTAAGCCCTCCTTTCCGGGGAGGGTTTGGGTGGGGCCGGGCTCTTAATAAAGCAATTTATCATACGGATACCTCACCGTATGTATAGCCTTCACATGCTCATACAATAAAGCCCTGAATTCATCCACGTTTTCCTTTTTTAGCGCCGATATAAATATAGCCGGACTGTTATTTTTGGCCATCCAGCTTTGTTTAAAATCTTCCAGGGTTAAGTGAGCAGCATGTTCATCGGGACTGCTTTGTATGGGCTGATAAGCATCTATCTTATTAAATACGGTTATCATCTGTTTGTCAACCGCACCAAGTTCTTTTAATGTTTCATTAACCGTGCGTATCTGATCTTCAAAATTAGGGTGTGAAACGTCCACCACATGGATCAGGATATCTGCTTCACGCACTTCATCAAGGGTTGATTTAAAACACTCCACCAAATGGTGAGGCAGCTTACGGATAAACCCAACCGTATCTGATAATAAGAAAGGCACATTCTCAATCACCACCTTGCGTACAGTAGTATCCAGGGTGGCAAATAACTTATTTTCGGCAAACACTTCCGATTTGGATATCATGTTCATAATAGTGGATTTACCTACGTTGGTATAACCTACCAGTGCAGCACGCACCAGTTGACTGCGATTCTTTCGCTGTGTTTCGTTTTGCCGGTCTATTAGTTTTAACTTATCCTTTAACAGATCTATCTTATTTAAGATGATACGCCTGTCTGTTTCAATCTGTGATTCTCCCGGACCACGCATACCAATACCACCCTTTTGGCGCTCTAAGTGAGTCCACAAACGGGTAAGGCGTGGCAGTAAATATTGCAACTGCGCCAGTTCAACTTGCGCCCTGGCCTGCGCCGTTTGGGCGCGACCGGCAAAAATATCAAGTATCAGGTTGCTGCGATCAAGAATTTTTACCTGCAGTTCTTTTTCGATGTTACGTATTTGCGATGGCGTTAATTCATCATCAAATACCACCATATCTATTTCTTCTGCGGTCACAAATTCCTTTATCTCTTCCAGCTTGCCCGTGCCTACAAAAGTAGCCCTTTCAGGCCGTTGCATTTTTTGGGTGAAACTCTTAACAGTTAAACCACCGGCAGTTTCTACCAAAAACTCCAGCTCTTCCAGGTATTCCTTTTCCTGTGCCTCGGTTTCATTAGGAGTAATGATACCAACCAGCACCGCTTTTTCCTGCTTCACAGCAGTATCATAAAATTTTTGTTTCATTCAGTAATGATCTATCAATCAAAGTGCCAAGTTAGGGAATCCTCAACATATTTGCTAAAATGGCAGGTGGCTAAAAGCAATCAGGGTGGTTTTGCCAAAAGAAACCGTATGCAGATTCTATCACCCTGATATCAAATGATCTGTGTAGGTAAAAAGTAATCCCATTAGTATAAATTAATACCTGTAAACACAAGGTAAGCCCTGAAATAACATATAACGAAATCTACAAAGCGATGATAAGATACCAAACCGGGGAAACAATCTTTATAGTATACGCAGATATGCGCCAGGCAGAAGTACTTCGGGTTGGTAAATTAGCCACTGCGAAAAAGCAATAAGAATGGTGATAATCTCCCTATCCGAAAGAGCAGCCTTTCTGTCCCTGACTTTGTAGTTACCAGAATTAAGCTGATGTTTTTTTATTTCAAGGTCAAATTCTTCGCAAAAGTCATCAACCTTAACTAAAATTTCTATAATTTTATCTCTGAGCATTGGGATTTACATCAATGTAATTTATTGATTGTCAAATAATTACATACAAAAATATTGCCATTTGCTCTCTTTTATTAAACTATTTCTTATCCCAAACTCACATTAATTAATAATTTTACCCCCATAATTATTAGACAGCAACACTATGAACACAGTAAATATCCCACTACTTGATTTAAATGATTATGTACACGGCAATCCGGATGAACGTAAGCGTTTTTCGGATAATATTGGCAAAGCATTTAATGAAACAGGCTTTGTTACCATTACCAATCATGGGTTGAGCAAAGAATTAATTGATAAGCTTTATGCGCAGGTAACGGCTTTGTTTAAACAGCCGGAGGATATCAAATTAAAATACGAAAAAGCGGAATTAGCAGGTCAGCGTGGTTACACAAGCAAAGGAAAAGAAACAGCCAAGGGATTTAAAACACCCGACCTGAAGGAGTTTTGGCAGATAGGCCAAACGGTTACCGATAATGATCCTGTTAAAAATGAATATCCTGAAAATTTGGTAGTGGAGGAACTGCCTGAATTTAATTCAACCACACGGGAAGTTTACCAAAAATTGGAAAATGCCGGGAAGCAGCTATTAAGGGCTATAGCGGTGTATTTGAACTTGCCCGAGAATTATTTTGATGATAAGGTGCATAACGGGAATTCCATTTTGCGCACTTTACATTATTTCCCGATTGAGGATCCTGATTCTATCCCGGCAGATGCTGTACGTGCCGGGGCCCATGAAGACATCAATTTGATAACACTTTTAATTGGCGCCAGTGCAGATGGACTTGAAGTGCTTACCCGCGAAGGAACATGGTTCCCGGTAAAGGCCCATGGCGAAGATGTGGTAGTAAATGTTGGCGATATGCTGCAGCGCCTAACCAATAATAAACTTAAATCTACTACCCATAGAGTGGTTAATCCACCACGCGAGCAAATGAAAAATTCACGCTATTCGGTGCCATTCTTCCTGCATCCAAAATCTGGAATGGATCTTACCTGCCTTGAATCATGTATTGATGCACAGCATCCCAAAAAGTACAGCGACATAACGGCAGGAGAATATTTGGATGAGCGCTTACGGGAGATAGGATTAAAAAAATAGTTTGCAATTTGCCGTCTGCCTAATAATTTTAGTAGTTGTCGATAAGGTGTCGCTGAAGCCTTTGTTATTTCAATTACCAAAAACATTAAATATATTAGCGATATAATGCTATTTGATTAATGCAACTTAAACAGGCGGGTAAATTTATTTTAAGAAAGCTTGGTATGGAGTTACCTGTACATTTAACTTATCACGGTATTGCCCATAGCATAGATGTACACCAGGCGGCGCAAAGAATTGCCAGCGAAGAGAATGTTTCAAAACATGAGCAAAAGTTACTGGTTACCGCGGCCTTGTTTCACGATGCGGGTTTTATAAAAATGCGGGAGGGGCACGAAGCAGAATCATGTAAAATGGCTCGTCATTATTTACCATCTTATAATTATCAACCATCTGAAATTGAACTCATATGTGGTATGATTATGGCAACACGAATACCTCAGTCACCACAAAATCGCCTGGAAGAAATATTATGTGATGCTGATCTGGATTATTTGGGCCGGGACGACTTTTTTGCATTGAGCAACAAATTGTTTTCAGAATTGCATGCCGAAGGACTCTCTAAGGATGAGTATGAGTGGAACAGAGTGCAGGAGGATTTTATGGAAGGACATCACTATCATACTAACAGTTCATTAAAATTGAGGCAGGGTAAAAAGGAACAACACATTAAATTAATAAAATCAAAAATTCAAATAACGCACCCTTAATGGAAGCCAATAGCCCCAATGAATATTCAGTTTTAGCCACCATAAAAGATACGGCTTATATAATTGCTGGAATTTTAATTTGCGGGTTTGCCTTAAAGAGTTTCCTGGTGCCGAACAAGTTTTTTGATGGCGGGGTTACGGGGGTTTCATTGCTCATACATGAATTGTACCACATTAACATAGCTTACATTATTATAACTGCCAATATCCCCCTAATCATAATGGGGGCGTACCAGGTAGGCGGAAAATTTGCCTGGAAAACATTTGCAGCTATAATTGGGTTGGGCATTTGCCTGCAATTTATACCCTACCCGGTAATCACATCTGATAAATTGCTGGTATGTATTTTTGGCGGTGTTTTTATGGGAACAGGGATAGGCTTGGCGATACGGGGTGGCTGCGCCCTTGACGGAATTGAAGTGCTGGCGTTATACACCCTTAAAAGAAGCAGCTTTACCATAAGCGAAATTATATTGGGAATAAATGTGCTTATCTTTTCAATTGCAGCCTTTAAACTGGGGCTACCAACAGCTTTATATTCAGTTATGACCTATTATGCTGCGTCGCATACCATCAACTTTGTGATAGAAGGCCTGGAAGAGTATACAGGGTTTACCATTATATCTGGGCAAAGCGAGTTAATTAAAGAAAAACTAGTGTTAGAATTGGGCAGGGGTATTACAATTTACAAAGGCGAACGTGGCTTCTTAAAAGAGAGTTTTGAAGTAAGCCATCCCGTTGATATTATTTTTACAGTAGTAACACGTTTGGAAGTCAGGCGCTTAAAAAACACGGTGTATAAGATAGATCCCAAAGCCTTTATGTTTACCGGAATAATAAAGGAAGCCTCAGGTGGTGTGTTGAAAAAACGGGCAAGGCATTAAATTACTCCACCACTTCATAAATTATTACAGGTTTAGCTTTGTTTTTTAAGCTTACCTCACCTATTTTCTGGCATTTGAAAGATTCTTTAGCCATATCGTAAACCTCTTCCGTTATAATGATCTGCCCTGCCTTTGCTGTCGACTGTAATCGTTGGGCCAAGTTTACCGCATCCCCAATAACCGTATAATCCAGGCGTTTAAGCGAGGCCGACCCGATATTGCCAGATATCATCTCGCCTGAATTGATACCAATAGATACAAGAGGCTCAAAAATCTTACCATCGGCGGCCTCTATTCCTGCTATCTTTTTTATTTGTTCCCTAACGGCTAAAGCGGCATCAATGGCACGATCTAAATGAAATTTCCCCCTGAAAACGGCCATCACCGCGTCGCCCATAAATTTATCTACGTGGCCATTTTGAGCAATTATTTCTTTTACAATAAGGTCAAACAGCTGATTAATGATGGTAACAACCTTATTGGCAGGTACATTTTCTGTAATGGCTGTAAATCCGCAGATGTCTATAAACATCACGGTTGCCTCTACGGCTTCATTTTCAAGCAGGCTTTTCTCGTATTCCTTGCTCGTCATGAAATTAAGGACATTTTCGTCCACGTACATTTTCAGAATGTTGTTTTCCTTTATGGCCGCCAATGTAGCCCGTATTTGTAGTACATGTTGTATAGTTTTCTCAATGGTTACATCAAGGTCCTCAAAATCAACCGGTTTGCATACAAAGTCAAAGGCTCCCCGGTTCATGGCTGTACGTATATTTTGCATATCGCCATAAGCCGAGACCATTACTGATTTTAATATGGGATTTGATTCTGCCAGCCTTGTTAATAAAGTTAAGCCATCCATAACTGGCATATTGATGTCACTAAGCATCACATCAACATCTGGGTTTTCCAGTAGTTTAGCCAGGGCCTCTTCGCCGTTTTGAGCAAAAATAAACTCGTAAACGTTTTCCCTGATCTTGCGCCTGAATTTTTGCTTAACCAGGAGTTCCAGATCAGCCTCATCATCAACTACAAGTATTTTGGCCATTATACAATAAAGGTTTTAAGTTTCTCTTTTAGCAGAGTAAAATCAAGCGGTTTGGTCAAAAAATCATTTGCGCCATTCTGCATGGCCTGGTTACGATTTTCATCGTCGCCATAAGCAGTGATCATCATTACTACAGGCGGAGGTTTTTCATAGGAATGCCTTATGCGCGAAAGCAATTCAATACCTGTCATGCCCGGCATATTAATATCCGATAATATCAGCACAACTTCTGAATGTGCATGTTCCAAATAGCTAAGCGCCTCCTCGCCCGACAGGGCGAATGCAAATTCACATTCACCACTTCTTATCTCCTTTCTGAAACGTTGTATAAATAATGGCTGAACGTCAGCTTCGTCGTCTACTACTAGTATTTTCATGATAAGTAGCTAAATATAATAATAAGTTATTTATATCGGAATTGAAATGATAAATTCAGTGTATTCACCTTCTTTGGTATCAACGTCGATGCTTCCGTTATGTCTTTTTACTATAATATCATAACTCATTGATAAGCCCAACCCGGTTCCTTCGCCTGTAGGTTTTGTAGTAAAAAACGGCTGCATTATTTTATCTTTTATATTTTCTGAAATGCCCGCCCCGTTGTCTTTCACCCTAATTTTTACAAATTCTTTTTCTGCTGATGTTCTTACTTCTATTAAAGGTTTATAATTTGGGCCCTCAGTTTTCTGCTTTTGCTGTACTGCATAAAAAGCATTTGTAAATAGGTTTAACAGTACCCTTCCAACATCCTGTGGCACCACATTTACCTTTGGCAGTTGATCATTAAAATGAGTAACCATATCTGCATTAAAACTTTTATCCTTTGCCCTAAGACCATGATAAGCCAGTCGCAGGTACTCATCTGCCAGTAAATTAACATCAGTTGGCTCGGTTGTATCACTGCTGGCGCGGCTATGTTGCAGCATACCTTTTACAATACCATCGGCCCGCTTGCCATGGTGGCTTATTTTCTCCAGGTTTTGCCTTATATCTGCGGCTATAGCTATCGCTTCATCCTTATCTCCTTTATTCAACTCCAACTCCATTTCGTCCAGCAGTTCCATATTTACTTCCGAAAAATTATTAACGAAGTTGAGCGGATTCTGTATCTCGTGAGCGATGCCCGCGGTAAGCTCACCCAGCGAGGCCATCTTTTCGGATTGGATGAGCTGCGTTTGTGTGGATTTTAAATTATTCAGCGATTGGTTTAGCTCGGCGGTGCGCTCCGATACCTGCTGCTCTAAAGTTTCATTCTGACTTTCCAGTAATTGCTGTTTTTCCTGTTCCTGGGCTATGTTTTGTGCCGAAAGTATTTGCACCTCATTCAGCATGCTTAAAAGTTTCCGATTAGTCAGCGAGCTTTGGACACCCAGGTAAAAAGACATGCCTATGGGGAAGCAAATAAGCCCGGCACCCCACAGCAGCTGCGCGAGGATTGTACCCTGGTCTAACACGCTGCTTATGGTAATACATATGACAAACAAGATGATACCGCCCAACACAAAAACAGCGTCCTTTATTTTACGTTTTATGGCCCAAATACAAACATGGATACCCTCCAACATAAATAGTAAGGGTATCGCATCGGTATTAATAAGAAAACCGGTTCTTCCGTTAAAATACATATATACAGCGGTGCACGCCCCTATAAATATCAGGAATGAAAAGATTTTGCGGTGAGAGTAATTAAACAACGCATAAACCGTTAGTAGCAGGAATACCATTCCGATAACAAAGAATAGCCCTTCGCCATAGGCCATCCACATTTGAACAGAGAGGTTTCCAAAACGTTCTACGCCCCATATTTCGTTGGGCAGGGTTATAAAACAAACGGACGCGCAAAATAAGGCATAATATAAATTGACCTTTTTCCGGCGATCGAATAGGAAGTAAACCAGATAGATACAAAAGAGGATCAAAATAGCGCCGCCAAATAAGCTGAATAACAATATAAAGTTTTTTATACCGTGCAGGTAAACATGATAATTGGCTAATGCCGATGGGTAATCATTTACATAAAGGGCAAAAGCCGGAACCGGCTCAAAAAGGGAAGATATATAAGTCAATCCCGGCTCGTAGGCCAACCGCACTGCGATAACGTTATCTTTTCCGGGCTCAAGTTTGATAACAAATGGCTCTTTTGATGTTAGATAGGCTTTTACTTTGAACGGTTCGCGACTTACATGGCCGTAGCTGGCGATAAGCTTACCATTCAAGTATATTTCAGACGCGGTATATTGGGCAACCAGCACTGCCAGTGTCTTGTTTGCCAAAGAGCTATCGACCACAACGTGAACTCTAACCCATACTATGCCTGCTTTTTTAAGCTCATCGAAATGCTGTACGTCCTGGTCGGGCTCAACAGCCTTCCATTTGGCATCATCAAAAGCAGGATTTCGCCACTGCTGATCGTCACCCGACTGAAATTTCCATCCGCTTAATAAGGTGTCCTGTTTTGATAGTTTATTTAAATGAAAAACCTGCCCGCTTTGTGCAAGGGTTTTTGCGGTTATAGCAAACAATAAAAATCCTAAAAGGAATAGTTTCTTCATGTTATTTTAAATATTTGGAAGGGCTATTATAAACTCCGAGCCCTCACCTTCAACACTATTTACCTGTATGCTCCCCCCATGCCCTTTCACCACAATATCATAGCTCATAGACAAACCCAATCCTGTGCCCTCGCCTGTAGGCTTAGTGGTAAAAAATGGCTGCATGATCTTATCCTTAATTTGTTCAGGTATCCCGGTCCCGTTATCTTTTACTTTTACCTCGATAGATTTGCCTTTAACAGAGGTGCTTACTTCAACAGTAGGTTTATATTCTGGTCCGGCTGCTTTCTGTTTTTGCTGCACTGCATAAAAGGCATTGGTAAATAAATTGAGCAGCACCCGTCCAATGTCCTGCGGTACCATGCTGGCTTTTGGCAGCTTATCATCAAAATGGGTAACCAAGTCGGCATTAAAAGACTTGTCTTTTGCTCTTAATCCATGATAAGCCAGCCTCAAATATTCATCAGCTAATACGTTGATATCGGTTGACTCCTTTTGGCCGCTGCTGGCTCTTGAATGCTGTAGCATCCCTTTTACAATACCATCAGCCCGCTGACCATGGTGACGTATCTTTTCTAAATTTTGTTTTACATCTGCCGCTATGGCTTTAGCTTCTTCTGTATCACCCTTCTCCAGTTCCTCGGTCATTTCATCCAGCAGTTCCATACTTACTTCAGAGAAGTTATTGACAAAGTTTAGCGGGTTCTGTATCTCATGAGCAATACCTGCTGTAAGCTCACCTAATGAGGCCATTTTCTCCGACTGGATCAGTTGATTCTGAGTAGATTTAAGTTCTTTAACTGTTTCCTGGAGTTCATCTTTTTGCCTTGATAGCTCTGCGGTACGTTCAGCTACCAGTGCTTCCAGTTCTGCCCGGCGTTCGGTGCTGATGCGTAGTTCTTCCTCCTGCTTTTTAGAAGTCGCCCATCTCCCGAATATCCAGAAAAAGGCTGCCACGGTGGGCCATTGAAAATAATTATCATATTTTTCATAAAAATCAGAAGCTACAAGCTGTGCAGTAGTATTTGCTAATCCCATTATTATCAAGGGGATATTAGCAATAAGATAAGATCCTTGGGATTTAAAATCCTGTTGCTTGTTAATATAAGCTATTAAGCCAAATAATAAGGCGATACCCAAAAAATCCCTTACGGCATCTTCAAGGCCGAAAGCCACGATAAATAAAATTATTATGCCCCAGGTTGCAATGGTTAATAAGTTTCGCCATTTGGGGTAAAGAATCGAAAATTTAAGGGCCTTTGTCAATCGCCTTATCAATAAAAACGCAGCCAGGAAATAAAAAAAAAACATGTTTTTAATATAAGTTCAATTTGAAATCTAAAAGTAATTAATAAAACCTAATTAGGCTATCAACATAATTTAGGTCGCCAATATTAATTTCACACCGGTATAAAATTAGGTTAATGGTAAGGCAATGGTAAATTCCGTGTATTCACCTTCTTTTGTTTCTACATTGATGTTACCCCCATGCCCTTTCACCACCATATCATAAGTTAATGACACGCCGAGGCCGGTTCCTTCGCCCGTAGGCTTAGTAGTAAAAAACGGCTGCATAATTTTGTCTTTGATTTCATCAGGGATGCCATTGCCATTATCTTTTACCCTGATAATTACCTGCCCATTGGCTGATGATGTGGTTACTGAAACTTCAGGCTTATAATCTGACCCTGCTGTTTGTTGTTTTAGATGCACTGCATAAAATGCATTGTTGAATAGATTAAGCAATACACGCCCAATGTCTTGTGGTATTACATTTACTTTTGGTAAGGCACTGTCGAGGTTGGTAACAGTTGCCGCGTTAAAGCTTTTCTCTTTCGCCCTAAAGCCATGATAGGATAACCGCAGGTATTCATTAAAGGCCCACAAATTACCATCTTGGTCGGATTCTGCCAATAAAGCCTTGAAAGACTCCCTTTTACCGGGTTTTTGAGGGTATGGATACTGTATAAAGCTATCGGTTTTACGGTTGTACCTGAACAGGCCGTTTCCTACTGTACATATCCAAATGTTTTTATCTTTATCGATCAGCATGCTTTCTGCCGAACAATTTTGGTAAATATCATTTTTAGCTACCCCAAAGCGGTAAACCTTAGGTTTGTAGCCATCATAACGTACCAGGCCGTTTTGTGTGCCTATCCACATATAACCCTGATCATCCTGTTGTATAAACTGGATTTGGCGTTCGGGCAGGCCATCCTTTACGGTAAAGTGATCGAATTTTAAATGGGCAGACTGGGCGTACGTATATTTTATACCGGTTAATAGTAGCAGCAGCAACAGAATTTTCTTCATGTACGGTGATAAGCTTACAATTAATTGTTTAAGTTAACCACTTTACCGGACAATAAGCAAACTTTGAAGGTGTAAATAACTGGATGACAAGAAATATAAAAGTTTTCAGAAGAAAGTTAATTCTTCATTTCTTCCTTTATGGCTCTTAAAAATTCATTGGCTTGCTGCGAGCCGATAATGTATACCAGGCCATCGCGATCAGTTAAATGAATGGCATCGTTTCCTGAAGTGTAAAAACGTATGGTTCCTTTTTTATGCAGGTTATATACCGGATTGTTAAATAGATAAGTGCTGTAAACGCCTTTTTCGGCCTTAACTATGCTATTAAGGTCTATTTTAACAAGCCTGGTTGTCCATAGGCCATCAATAAGCACGCTCTTGTTTAACACCCGGATGCGGAAATGCAGTAAAAAACCCATAATAATGGATATGGTGATGATGCCGAAGCCCACTACCGCAAGAATATCAGCTTTGTTCTGTTCGTCAGTAAAAAAGTTAAAAGTATAAGCGGCGAAGCAGAATATTGCCAAAACCAGGCGAATGGTAACAGGTATCCATTCTCTTCCCAGGTATTGCTTTTCAATAAAAACCGATTTTTCGCTCGTCATAATTTATACAGTTCGAATATAGTAACTTTTTTAGTCTTCTTGCCCACCTTATACCTTTCATCCGGCCGGTAACCGGCTATCCATATCACATCGCCATTACCATTAACCAATATTGGAATTTCCTTTTTTTGATGCAAAGGTATCTTTTGATGAATAAAAAAATCACTTAACTTTTGCCCGGTCATCATCCCTAACGGGTGGAAATGATCACCCTGTTGCCACTCACGCAGTGTTAATGGATAAACAAGCAGTTCGGCATCAATAGAAACCGCCATTGGGTTATCTTTAATGATAAGGGGCGAATCATCATGCAAAATGCCAAGCCTGTAATTCTTGTAATGGATTTCGTGGTCGGTGTTATGAATGATCACAGGTTCAACTAATTCGGTTTGTTTCTTTGTAAGTATCAGTTTTTCGCGATCAAGCACCAGTATAAAATCATAGGTTTCAAATACTCTCCCTGAATGTTTATCTAACGCCAGAATGATATCATTAATTGTAGTTTCATTAAAGCCATATTCATGCAGCAGGCCAAAAAGCAATAAGCTTTGGGGATGCAGTTTTTTAATTCCTGCAACAGAAAGATGCACCTCATTGCCGTGAGAAGTGAACAGGTTGTTTTTTAATTCAACCAGGCGTTGCTCCAACAATATCTCCAGGCCGCGAAAGTGTTTCAAATTATGCTCGAAAGTATTTTCCAAACTGGGGTTTAACTCTTTTAGCTTTGGTATTACCTCAAGCCTGATCTTATTACGGGCATATTTTGTGGAAGTGTTGGAGCTATCTTCCACATAAGTCAGGCCGTTTGTATTAACAATATTCTGTATCTCCTCTCGTTTTAAAAAAAGCAGAGGGCGTACGAACAAACCATTTTTGGGCAATATTCCATGCAAGCCGGCAATACCCGTACCACGGGTTAGGTTTAACAATATTGTTTCGATCGCATCGTTTTGGTGATGCGCTAACGCAATAGCATCATAACCTGATTCTTGACTGATCTGCAAGAACCATTGATATCTTAATTCGCGTGCTGCCATTTGAATGGATATCTTTTTATCGGCGGAATATTTTTTCGTATCGAAATTAATTGTGTGGAAGGGAACGCCAAGTTGCGACGCTAAGCGGTTTGTGAATAGCTGGTCGGCAACAGCCTCATCGCCCCTTAACTGGAAATTGCAGTGCGCAATATCAAAGGTAAATCCGGATTCTTTTAGTAGATGGGTCATTAAAATTGAATCCATGCCGCCGCTAACAGCAGCTAATATTTTGCTGTTAATGTTAAATAAAGTATTTTGTTCAATAAAATCAGTAAATCTTTGTACCGGAAGCATCACCAAAATTATTAATTTAATAACCCCAACCAAAAAACTAATTTTGCCCCTGTGAGTAAATACGTGTTAACCTTTTTATTACTGATCGCTGTAACTGCTGTTGTGGCCCAAAAAAAATCGGTTATTAACCTTATAAAGTCCGAAAGTATCCAGGGAGTTAAGATTAACGGAGTGGATGTATTAAAGGTATATGGTGGTACTTTTCAACAGGACTATTCCACTTTGCGGTCAGACAGCGCTTACTTTCATCAAAAGGAAAATACTTTTGACGCATTTGGCCATGTAGTGATCACCCAGGGGGATACGCTGAATATCTATTCGGACAAGTTAAATTATAATGGTAATACCAAGATCGCTATACTGACGGATCATGTACGCATGGTTGACAAGGATGCTACTTTAACTACAGATTACCTCACCTATAATACGGCAACCCGCATAGGTACTTACACCGGCGGCGGCAAACTGGTAAATAAGGATAACACCCTTACCAGCAAAAATGGTTATTACTTT
Organism: Mucilaginibacter sp.; assembly: GCA_028288085.1. Lineage (GTDB taxonomy): Bacteria > Bacteroidota > Bacteroidia > Sphingobacteriales > Sphingobacteriaceae > Mucilaginibacter. The sequence continues at coordinate 8,898 of JAQBOK010000202.1, read as the reverse complement.
GCATACTCGCGCGATTCCTATTTTCGGTATAATGTTCGCCTGGTTACGTCTGATGCACTGATCGTAACAGACACGCTTCGTTACAATTCGGGATCAAGAATAGCTTATTTTTATGGCCCAACTAATATTTATGGTAAGAAGGGCGGTAAGGATAATGACACACTTTATACAGAGAACGGAACATATAACACCATTACTGAGCAGGCCTTTTTTGGGAAGAAGAATTTATATAAACAAGGCACGAAGACCTTACATGGCGACAGCATGTTTTATGACAGGAAGAAGGGATACGGAAGGGTTGTAAAAAACGTGACCTTTAATGATAATGAACAAAAAATGACTCTGAAAGGCGATCTGGCAACTTATTTTAAAGCAGATGAGCGAACAGTAGTTACCCAGAACGCCTATGCTATAATTGTTACCGAGGAGAAGGACACAACTAAAAATGATTCTGTTGCTGCAAAGCCTTTACTTAAGGGAAAAAATGCTAAAAAGGGCTTGCCAGATACGGCAAAAATAGCTGCAGACAAAAAAATTACTCCAGATGATAAGCTGAAGGAGGATAGTAAGCCACCAGGCAAGACTAAACCACAGGATAAGGCAATTACGACAAAAGATATTGCCGGGATAAAGCGTGATTCTGTTATTAGTAAGAAAGGGAATAAAGTTAGCAAAGATAAATTACCAAATATAATCGCGCTTAAGAAAGATACGGCCAAAATTAAGCACGACTCTATTTATATGACCGCCGATACCCTGGAAACACAAATATTGACATTTAAAGATTTAAAAATCCTGCAAGAAAAACGCCGGATAGCTAACATAAAAGACACTTCTAAAAAGGCGCCGTCTATCGTGTACAAAAAGGCTCCTAAAGTTATCGAGCTTTCGCCGCCTAAATGGATACCTGATTCGACTCATTTCCATAGTGATTTTTTTGGTAAGCCCAAGCCGCCCCCCGCTTCCGTAAAAAAACCGGAAAAAGCAGGCACCGTTAAAAAATTAAGTAAGCAGGACAGTATTAAACTGGCAAAGCAGGATAGCATTAAAAAAAGTAAAACAGACTCGGTATATGTTACTACAAAGGTATTGTTAAGTGATACTGCCCGGATCAGGATATTAAGCGCCTTTCATCATACAAAAATATTTAAATCTGATTTACAGGGTAAGTCCGACTCGGCATTTTACAGCAACAGTGATTCAACTATCCGTTTATATGTGCAGCCTATTATCTGGACGCAAGGTTCGCAGTTAACGGGCGATACTATAAACCTGCAGATGAAGAATAAGAAACTGGATAATATGGAGCAGTTCCCATCGGCATTTATTGTTAATGTTGAAAAGGGCGACTCGATACATTTTAACCAGGTTGCCGGGAAAAAAATGCGTGGATTTTTCAAGAATGATAAGCTGGAGCGCATGTTTGTTGATGGTAACGCCGAAACGATTTATTTTACACGTGATAGCGGCAAGGTAAGCGGTATGCACCGTTCCCTTAGCAGCCGGATACGGCTCAACTTTAAAGATAATAAAGTATCCAATCTTACTTTTTTAACTAAGCCCGAGCACAGGTATGGCCCGTTGGAGAAATTTGCAGAAGAGGATAAGATATTGAAGGGCTTTTTATGGAAGCCGAAAGAAAGGCCTGTTTCCAAGGAGGCCATCATCCCATCATTAAATAAAAATGGGGTTAAAATCACCCAGGGGAAACCACCGGGAACGGCTAAGCCATCATCAAAAAAATCACCCGGTGCAAAAAGAGGAAAGGATACAAGTACTGTTAAGCCGGGAACTTTAACGATGCCTGTTATTAAAGGGTTGAAGGATAGTACATTGAATTCACCTCCCAAGAAAACGCCTGATATTAAGGCCGGTAAAGATAGCGGCGCTGTTAAACCGGGAAGTTTAACAATACCTGTTATTAAAGCGCCTAAGGATAGTACATCGAAGTCGGTTCCTGTAAAAACGCCTGCTATACAGACCGGGAAAGACAGTGTTGTCATAACAAAACCGGTAATTAAGCAAGGTTAACCCTTATTCAACACTGTTCAGAAATCCGATCAGCTTTTCCATCGCTTTTGCCCGGTGACTAATCTTGTTTTTTTCTTCCAGGCTCATTTCAGCAAAGGTGATGGAGTAACCATCGGGTTGAAATATTGGATCGTAACCAAAACCGCTGGCTCCTGAACGCTCATGGCAGATTGTACCCTCCACTGTGCCTTCAAAAAAATATTCTTCCCCGTTCCATATCAACGATATCACTGTAATAAACCGGGCTTTCCTATTTTCAACTAACTTTAGCTTTTGGAGCACCTTGTTAATATTGGCATCGTGGTTGCCATGTTCGCCGGCATAACGTGCAGAATAAACGCCCGGCTCTCCACTTAAGGCAACAACTTCCAATCCGCTGTCATCCCCAAAGCAATTCAGTTGATATTTGTCATAAATGTAATGGCTTTTGATGGCGGCATTTTCTTTGAAGGTTAAACCGGTTTCTTCAATATCTTCCTTACACCCAATATCCTCAAATGTTAAAAGTTGAATTTCGCCATTTATTTTAGCGGCTACTTCTTCCAGTTTATGGCGGTTATTGGTGGCAAATACTAATTGGAAAGGCATATTTAAATGGTTTTCATCTGATCCCAAAATGTCTTTTTATTTTCATTATTGGCCATCATTTCATCAAAGCTGAAGGTATATAATATATTCAGACCGGTACTGTTTTCAAATAGGTTGAACTTTGGATGCTCCATGCCGGGAGGTATAGATGCTTTTCCAAGTAAAATCAATATTTTCGGATTAAAGTAAACCGCCAGTTGCTCATATTCAGCAACTATATGAGCCAGGTTAAGGATCGCTACATCTTCCCTGCTATGACCTTTGCGGTTAAGTACACTTTCTAATGCCGTGAGGTGCTCATCAGCCATAAATTCATGGTCGGGATAATTGACCAGGATAAGGAAGTTTTTTTTATTTGTGCCGAGATAATTAAATTTTATCTGTGGCGTTTCTATTGCAGGCTGGGGTTTTGAAATGGTATTATAATAGCTCTTATCCTCTTCAAGCAGGTAAAGATCATCCTGAAGTATAAAACGCAGCGCATTAAGGTCTTCAACTTTCAATTTTAACATATTTTAACCAAAAATAGCTAATTGTTTGAGGCTTTATCAGCATATTCGCACAAAATATTAATATATAGATTGCTTATAAATTTGCACATTTGCATATTTTGCATCATACACAATGTACATGAGAAAGTTTGGGATAGCCATTTTAAGTATAATTTTAACCGTATCAGTTGCCGGTGCGCAAACCCGGACCACTGATACTGCATTAGTTGCCCATGCGAAAACCCCAATCCGGGATACCACGCCGGTTGTTCAGGGGCCAATTCGTATGCTGGATAAAATAGCTGGGGTAGTAGGTAGCAGTATAATCCTGCAATCTGATATCGAATTGCAATATGCCAACTACCTGGCATCAGGATACCAACCAAACCCAGGCATTAAATGTTCAATATTACAAAGCCTTTTAACCCAGAAATTGCTGGCGCAGCAAGCGGTAATAGATAGCGTTTCTGTGAAAGACGATGAAGTTGATAATGAAGTAGACCGAAGGATGCGCGGAATGATACAACGGGCGGGCGGCCAGGAAAAACTGGAGCAGTTTTTAGGACGTTCTACCATTCAGTACAAAGACGAGATACGTCCTGATATTAAAGAGAACCTGACTGCAAGCAGGATGCGGAGCAAGATAACAGAAAAGATAAATGTGACCCCGCTTGATGTTGAAAAATATTTTAAATCAATACCTACAGACAGTTTGCCAACATACAACAAGGAGGTTGAAGTAGGCGAAATAGCATTTTCACCCAAGCTAAATAAAGAAGAAAAAGAGGCTTACCGGCAAAAAGCACAGGAGCTATTGGATCGAGTAAAAAAAGGAGAGGATTTTGGTACGTTGGCTCGTCTTTATTCGCAGGATACAGGTTCTGCACCAGACGGTGGCGACCTTGGTTTTGCCGACCGTAATACTTTTGTAAAAGAATTTGCCGCATGGGCGTTTAAGCTTAAGGCCGGCGAGGTATCACCTGTTTTTGAAACTGATTTTGGTTTCCACTTTTTACAGGTTATTGAGCGCCGCGGCGAACAGGTACACGTACGCCATATATTAATTACACCGGCTATAACGCAGGCTAGCCTTGATAGGGCAAAGGCCAAAGCGGATAGTGTTTATGATTTAATACTTAAAAATAAAAGTGTTGATTTTTCTACCGCAGCATCTTTTTACTCTGATGATAAAGATACCAAGTACAACGGGGGAATGATGCTTAACGCCGAAAATGTGGAGACCAGGTCAACTTATATTCCTACAGATAAGCTTGATCCTCTTGTTGCCTTAACTGTTGATACCATGAAGATTGGCCATATATCAAAACCGCAGTTATTTACCGGACAGGATGGTAAGAAAAGCTATAAAATACTTTATTTAAAATCTACTACAGACGCGCACAAAGCCAATTTGAAACAGGATTTTCCTAAACTGAAGGAAGTTGCTTTAACAGATAAGATCAATAGGACTATAAGTGAGTGGTTTGAAAAAAGAAGAAAAGAAACTTTTATAAAAATCGATCCTCAGTACCAGGGTTGCACGCAACTTAAAGGATGGGGATTTACCCCGCTTTCAGCACAAACCAAACCTTAAACAATAGTTTATGCAACACCGCACAGATGTGGAAGCTGCTGATGCTTTGAGGGAAGCCTACAAGCATATTTTATCAGAAATTCATAAGGTGATCATTGGCCAGGATGAAGTAGTTAAATCAGTGTTGGTTTCTATTTTCAGCAACGGCCATTGTTTATTAGTAGGTGTGCCGGGATTAGCAAAAACTTTATTGGTGCAAACTGTAGCACAAGTGCTCGATCTGGATTTTAGCCGTATTCAATTTACGCCAGACCTGATGCCTTCAGATATTATTGGCTCTGAAATATTAGGCGAAGACAGAAATTTTAAATTTATTCCCGGACCGGTTTTTTCGAACATTATCCTGGCCGACGAGATTAATCGTACACCACCTAAAACGCAGGCTGCATTACTTGAAGCAATGCAGGAGAAAGCAGTTACCGTTGCCGGGGCAACTCATAAGCTGGCGCAGCCTTTTTTTGTTTTAGCTACTCAAAATCCAATAGAGCAGGAAGGAACCTACCCTTTGCCCGAGGCACAGCTTGACCGTTTTATGTTCAACGTGGCGTTGGATTATCCTACGTTAAAGGAAGAGCTGGAGATAGTAAGAAGCACCACAAGTACTGCAAAACCGGTGGTTAACAAAGTGCTGAATGCCGAACAGATAATTTATTTTCAGCAATTGGTGCGCAATATTCCTGTAACTGATAATGTATTGGAATATGCTGTTAAACTGGTATCAAAAACGCGCCCCAGCAGTGATTGGGCTACACCAGAGGTTAAACGCTTACTAAATTGGGGTGCAGGCCCGCGCGCATCGCAATTTTTGATCCTTGGGGCTAAGTGCCATGCTGTTATTAGTGGTAAATATTCTCCCGATATTGAGGATGTGCAGGCCATTGCAAAACCTGTATTAAGGCACCGCATTATCCGCAGTTACCACGCTGAAGCAGAAGGACTATCTGCTGATGATATTATTCAGAAGCTTTTATAAGTGAACGATTAGCAGAATGCCTGCAAAGGCAAAAAGATTCATTCTGTTTCTTTTGAACTAATCCCTGATCGGCATCTTACTGCTCTACTGCCGAAAATACTTCCAGCAATACGTTCCATTTATGATTCGCGTCAATTTCCCATATACGCACATAGTTATAGTTACTTACTATGCTTCCCTTTGTTATACGGGCGCGCCCGTAGCTGTATGCAAGGTCATTACTTGTTGCGCGGCCAACGTTAATGGTTTCGGCTGATATGCTTATTGCTTCATTATCAATAAATTTCATGATCTTATCCGGACCTGTTATCGGGTCAAAACCAGGGAAATAATAACGCCCTTCGGGGCTAAGAAACTCCTTATAAGTGGCTAGAGCCGATACAGTTAATTCATGATTGAATATTTTATCGGTACCCATAATAATGCTTTTGCCGTTAAATGGGTCCTTACTTGGCGCAGTTTGCTTTGAAGGGTCGGGGTCTTTAAAATCGGTTGTTTCTTCCTGGTCATTTTCAGGATGTTGTATGCCAAGATTAATTAATAATTTCAATTTGTTATCCGCATCGGCACGCCAAACGGAAACATAATCCCCAAAAACTTTATCGTCATCACTTTTACCATTTTGATAAACATACGGCCCGGCTGTAAAAGCCAGATCGCCATTGGCAGAAATGCGCGCAAATTTAGGGTCGCTGCTTAAGCTGCCCGGTTGCTTATCAATAGAACCGTAAAAATCTGTTATTTTGACTACCTCGGGCCTAAAAACTATGCCTTCCGGGTCAGCAACCGATAAAAAGGCATCTTTTATTCCTTTGCGTTCAACTGATTTATTGAAACTCTTTTCGGCATCCACTACCTTACTTACTTCTACTTTGTTTTGCGCCAAAGCTAATCCCTGGCAGCTAATGAGTATAGTAGTAGCTAAAATTATTCGTTTCATTCTGATAACCGGTTTTTTGGCAATTTAATAATAAAATTTATGCGGTAAAGGTTGTTGCCGTTTTAATAACACAGGTACTTAACCAATGTTTGTATACCGAAGTAATTAACGGTTTTACAGCGCCTAAAGTACTAAGATCAGTTTTAATGTTCTATAAAAAATCTAAATTTTACTCCAGGCAGTGCCTTCTTTACTATCTTTTAATTGAAAACCGATCTTTTGCAGTCCATCTCTTATTTTATCAGAAGTGGCATAATCCCGATTGTTTTTTGCCTCGCTGCGCAGATCAACTATCATATCCATTACTTTAGGCAGATCTTCATCATCAGCCTGCTCGTTTTTCAATCCCAATACATCCAATATAAAACTGCGCATCAGTTGTTTTAAAAGTGCCAGGTTGTTACTGTCAATCTTTAATTTACCGTCATTAACAGAATTAATGATACGCGATGCTTCAAATAACTCGGCTATTAGCACCGGGCTGTTAAAGTCATCGTTCATCGCATCATAACAACGTTGTAACAAAGGCTCAATTTCAACTTCGTTACTGCCGGATGCTATCAGGCTATCCATTAAAGTAAAGGAATTCATTAACCGTTTAAAGCCTTTTTCTGAGGCTTCCATTGCTTCATTTCCAAAATCAAGTGTGCTGCGATAGTGGGCCTGCATCATAAAGAAGCGCACCGTCATAGGGCTATATGCCTTATTTAATATGGAATTTTGGCCGGTAAATAATTCTTGCGGCAAAAAACTATTGCCTAATGATTTAGACATCTTTTGGCCGTTAACGGTAAGCATATTGGTGTGCACCCAATAATTAGCAGGATTTTTATCACATGCGGCAACGTTTTGCGCTATTTCATTAGTATGGTGCGTAGGCATCAAATCAATACCGCCGCCATGAATATCAAAGTGCTGGCCCAGGTATTTATTGCTCATGGCAGAGCACTCCAGGTGCCACGCCGGAAAACCTATACTCCAGGGAGCGGGCCATTTCATCAGGTGTTCGGGTTTAGCCTTTATCCATAAGGCAAAATCGAGCTTGCCCCGTTTTTCATCCTGACCGCCCAGGTCACGTGTATTATTAATGAGGTCATCCAGCTTACGTCTGTTTAAAATGCCATAGTCCTGGGTCTTATTGTATTTCTCTACATCAAAATAAACGGAACCGTTTACCTCATAAGCATATCCTTTTTCTAATATTACTTTTACCAGTTCAATCTGTTCAATAATATGACCTGTGGCTGTAGGCTCAATACTTGGTGGTAACACGTTAAGAGTTTGCAAAACATCATGGAAACCTATGGTATATTTTTGTGCTATTTCCATAGGCTCTAATTGGGCCAATTTTGCCTTTTTGGATATCTTATCCTCGCCCTCATCGCCTGCCCCTCCCTCCAGGTGGCCAGCATCAGTTATGTTACGTACATAACGCACTTTATAGCCTAAATGGATAAGGTATCTGAATATCAGGTCGAATGAAATATAGGTACGGCAATTGCCCAAATGTACGTCACTATAAACAGTGGGGCCGCAAACGTACATGCCTACATGGGGAGGATCAATCGCGATAAATTTCTCTTTTGTTCTTGTTAAAGTATTGTAAACAAATAAATTTTGTTCCATAAGGGCAAACTTACGATTTTTTTACACCCACCTCTAAAACTCCATCTGGCTGTAAAGGCTTTTTTTATCATCCTTTTGCAAAGATTTTATCGGGCTGATAAAATTTCTATTTTAAAATTAATTTTTAACCTATATGACATCACTGAGCTCAATAGGGATTTGTTTTATTTCAATACCAAATCGCTGCGTACAGGATAATGGTCTGATAGTTTTTTTTCGATAATGTTATAACTTCCGACATCAAATTGGGCGCTTGCCATAATATAATCTATTTGGTAATTGGGAAAACTGCCGTTATAGGTACGGCCTAAACCCGATCCCTTTTCGATAAAAGCATTCTTTAAACCCTTGCTCATCTGGTTTACGGCAAATGAGGTAGGGGTATCATTAAAATCCCCTGAAATAATATAAGGATATGGACATGCAGCAGCATGCTCTTTTATTTTGAATACCTGCTCGCTCCTTTTTAAAAACGCGATTTTTAACTTACTCCCCAATCGTTTAGTTGACGTCATATCAGGTTTGCCTTCCTTCGAAACACTGTTTAGATAACGGTAGTCGTCGGGATCAAAACGGATGGACTGCAAATGCAGGCTATAAACCCGTAATATTTGCGCCCCTTTTTTAACATCAATATAAAGGCATTGATTTTCGC
>JAQBOK010000197.1 GCA_028288085.1 Mucilaginibacter sp. | reverse complement strand
GAGCGATGTAATTGCTTCTTAAATTGTGTCCCCTTACTTCTGTTTCAGTTAAAAAGTATTCCCTGTTAGCATAAACATAAAAAGCCAGGTCAATTTCAGGAAGTTCAGGACCGGTTAATTTCAAGGTATACTTTTCACCTTTCCCAAAACCATTGCTCAACGCTGTTTTTATATAAATTCTGTTATTATAATCTTTTGATGAAATGAGTTTATTACCCACCTTAACCTCTGTGTATGCATTTGAAAAAACAGCCACATTGTTTTTATAAACGTTTATCAGGCCAGTTTTAAGATCATACACAATAAGGCCATTTTCGCCAAAACGAATATGCAACAAACCCGAAGTTGAACCGGCATTGCTGTGAGCAAATACAGGTAAAACAATTATAAATTGCAGTACTACAAAAAATAAACGACAGTATTTATACATAGGATATAATGGTTTCAAAAGTTTTGTTTGTTGATGTACTATGCCTTTGTAGCCATTATTACTTTCAGATGGCCATTGACCATTATTTTAACTTTACGTGGCGATGGGGAAGTAACCCGGTAGTTTATTATTTTACCATCTTTCCATTGCATATCCACGGTAAAGTTCCCCCGCGCCCTTAACCCTTTCACCTGTCCATACGGCTTCCAGGCGTTTGGTATGGCAGGAATTAGCGCAATGTAACCTGCGTGACTTTGTATCAGCATTTCACCTATTCCTGCTGTTGCACCAAAGTTTCCGTCGATCTGGAACGGTGGGCCGGCAGATAGTAAATTGGGATAAATACCACCACCTGATCCATAATTAATATCTGTACGAATTGTTGGTTTCATCAACTCGGTGTAAAGCTTAAATGCCCGGTTGCCATCATGCAGCCTTGCCCAGAATAATATTTTATAGGCTATTGACCAACTGGGCCCGTCATCACCGCGCACATTAAGTGTTTTCTTTGCGGCTTCTGCCAGCTCAGGGGTTTTATCTGGTGTAATCAATGGTGCCGGGTACAAGCCATATAAATGTGAAACATGACGATGTTGCGGGTCTGTCTCTTTGTAATCTTCCAGCCATTCTTGTATACGGCCGTCTTTGGCTATAACACCTGCGGGAGGTAATTCTTTTAATTTTAAACTTAATTTGTTCCTGAAAGCCTCGTCTTTACCTAATACTTTGGATGCCATAATTACATTATTGAACAACTCCCTAATAATTTGGTTATCAATTGTTGCTCCCATACATATGCTTGACGTTTTACCGTTTGGCAGGTAAAATGAGTTTTCTGGTGAAGATGATGGCGAAGTTACCTGCCAGCCTGTTTTCGGATCTTTTACCAAAATACTGTTATAGAATTCTGCGGAACCTTTAAGTATTGGATAAATACTTTGGAGATATTTTTTATCATTGGTAAAAGTGTAATGCTCCCAAATATTATTACATAACCAACCTGATCCCGACTTTGTGATCCCCCATGAAGCGCCTTCACCCGGTTCTGTAAAATGCCATGGATTTGTGATAACATGCGCTACCCAGCCATCGGCATTATAATAAGCTTTGGCTGTTTTTTCTCCGTTCTTTATCAAACCTCTTACCAGTTCAACAAGCGGCAGGTTCAGTTCCGAAAGGTTTGCTACCTCAAGCGGCCAATGGTTCATTTGCACATTTATATCCAAATGATAATCACCATTCCAGGGAGTTTGTATTTGATTGGCCCACAAGCCCTGCAAATTAGGCGGCAGTAATCCCACCCTGGTACTGCATATGCTCAGGTATCTTCCAAATTGAAAAAATAAAACCGGTAAGCCATTGTCTGATGATGGATCTTTATGGAAAGAAATAAGTCTTTTATCTGTTGTTTCCTTTGTGTTATTTGCATCACCAAGACTAATATTTACGCGATTAAATAATTTTTGATAATTAGTGATGTGGCGCTGTCTTTCTACCGTGTATGGCGTTTTTAATGCTGCCTCAAGTATTGTTTCGGTTTTTTGTTTAAATGATTTTTCTTTAAAGTCTGTTCCTGATGATATGTATATAGTTGCTTCGGTTGCCCCTTTTATTACGATGGAATTATTCGTGTTATGGATCGTTCCACCTTTTAATTTTGCTTTTACCCGCGCAAGGTATTCCATCCCTTTTCCATCGGTACCGTTATCCAACTGACCACTCAATTGAAGTTCGTTACCATTGACAACTGCAGTTCCCTTTTCGGGCCTGCTGATTGAAATATTGAAGTTGAGTTGGCCTGGCTTATCGGCAGTGAGTTTTACAATGCTTATATCATTGTCAAAACTTGTTAAATATTCCCTGGTATAAGTAACACCATTTACCTGGTAGGTACATTTTGCCAAGGCATTGTTTAAAGATAATTCACGCTCATAATTTTTGAATTTTACATCTGCGCTGTCAGTCTTGTTATATTTAAATTCTAAACTGAGGTTGCCCAACACCTGGTAACATCCAAATGGTACGCCACCAGATCCTTTTCCTTTACAAACAAAGTCTTTATTAATTAGCTCTTGTGCCTCGTCGTTTTTTCCTTCAAAAAGTAATTTCCGTATTTGGGGTAGAACTTTGTAAGCATCATAATTATTAGCATCCTGCGGCGAACCAGACCACAGCGTGATATCATTGAGAACAATATTTTCTTTCATTACCCCTCCGTCAGGCATCATCCCAAGGCGGCCGTTTCCCAGGGGCAGGGTTTCTTCCCAAACCTGTGCGGGTTTATCATACCATAATCGCAATGGTGGCTGTTGCCCTTTACATAAATTGGCTAAGAATAATAATATTACTATTAATGGAAAAAATCTCCTGCTCCTCATTTGTATTTATATTATGTTAAATTTCATTAAATCAATTATTAACCAAAAAATTCACTATTCTGCAGGCGTTGCCCTTACTTGATTTATTTTTTTGTTCACTTATCCTGATCTTTAAAATATGGCTACCGTTTTTTAAATCGCTGCCAAGTAAAATATACCAGGGCAAATGAAGCATACCGCTCCATTGCGTATACAGGTCGATATTTTTAAATACGCCATTGTCAATAGCATAGGAGATTATTCCAGCATCGGAGCCTGACACTATGGCTATTCCCACGGCTGACCCCTTAAAGGGCAATGATAATTCTGCCCCGGGCGTGCCTGAACTTAACACCGGGATATTTACAAAACCTTCCCGAGCAGGTAATCCATCGCCCGGTTGCCATTTGCCTGTAATTATCCAGCCATTTTTATAACCTGCATTTTTAATGTTATAATATTTACCATTTTGGAAACAGGCTTTATCCAGTGGTTTAGGTAAAGAAGTTTTCTGACTGGTTATTCTATTATCCTGGTGATCAAAGCAGCCCTGCAACAAACTTTTGATGGTAGCGAAATACAACTCCTGCCCAAAAACAGCAGGGTGAAGATCTCTAAAATCATCGGCCCAGGTGAATTCCTTATTATTCATCTTGTCCCTTACTTCCTTGCCAAGGTTAATAAAGGGCAGGTCATAATAATGCGACAATAACTGATGATTTTTAATCTCCGCGGGTATAATATTTTTGTTATAATCATTCGTTTTTTCAGGGTCCGCAAAAGCCATCATCACGATGTCCATATTTGGGTTACTTCTCCTGGCATGCCTTATGATCCCTTCTAATGCACGTACCTGGGTAATACTATCTGTCCCATTTGCCCTGTCGTTTACAGCAGATTCAACAAAAAGAAGATCTGTTTTCCCCGAATCCAGCACATCGCGCTGTAGTCTGAATGCATGAGGAAGACTCCCTAAAGAGGGTATCCCGGCCGCTATAAAATGAAATTCCACATCCGGGAACCGCTCCTTCAGATAACTGCATACTTTTTGCCGCCAGCCCGGATTATAAGTGATCGATCCCCCAAGAAATGTTACTGTTGCTTTTTTATTAGCTGTTACTACATTGTAAAAATTCTTTAATCTATCTGCTGTTTCATAGTAATTACTGTAAGGCAATTGTTTTTTTACCGGGAAGGAATTATTGAAAATGAATGATGCAAAGTAATCTGCCCTGTCAATTGGGAAATGATGGCCCTGCAATTCCTGCGGTCCTACAGTAACCGGGTAGATACTCATTGGGCCTCCGGCAGCTATGTACCGTTGAGCAAACAGGTAAGTATTTTCAGTTGGCGGTGCCAGTTTATCGTTTAAACCTATTACATGTAATATAGGCACTCTGAATGATGCAAGCCCTTCCAAATTATCAATAGGGTTATCATTATATGCCATTGCCTGTGCTTCGGTAAAATGATAGGCTACCTTAAGCTGGTTCCATAAAGCAGTATCGCCTATACCCTTTTCTTTGCCGCCCGGCCAGCTTTTAATGTCGCACACCGGGGTCTCCGAATATACACACGTGACCTTATCAGGATTTCGTTTCGCCCATCCATAAGCGTATAAAGCACCACGGCTTACGGCCTCAAGGGCTACCTTAGGGGCGAGTGATATTTTGGTGGTTAGATAATTGTAAAAGTTATCCCATACCTGTAAAGATTGTGGACTTCCATACTGATCATCCACACTTATATAAGCAACATAAAACCCTTTTGAAAGCAGGATGCTATCCATATCAGTGTGCCAGTCTGGAAATGAGGCTCTCCAAACCCATGGATTTCCTGGTAGCGCCTTCGCCGGCTGTACAATATATGCCATGTGCCCGTTAACAGAGGTGTAAACGCGCCGGAAACCTTTCCATACATCCGCTTTTTGGGCTTTTGCCGACTGAAAAACAATCACATTGCTAATGAACGCAAGTACAAAAAACAGGTAAGGGAGCTTTTTCATCTGTTAAAAATAAGCAGCAAAGCCCATTGTTTGGCTTTGCTGCTTTATGTATTAATCAATTATTTATAATCAGGATTCTGCACCAGCACACCACCGCTTTTATCAATCTCTGTTTGTGGTAATGGCCATTTGTAAAATTTGTCCTGCCAGTTAAAAGTAATTATCCCTGTATTCAGTCCGTTTAAAACCTGGCCTGCGATATGCCATCTCTCGAGGTCAAAGTGGCGCAATCCCTCGAACGCGAGTTCCACCCTGCGTTCATGGCGTATCCGCTGGCGCATTTGGTCCTGCGACAGACTGGCCGGATAAGCAGGCATGCCTACCCTCGCCCGAATGGCCGTGGTCAACTGGTAAACGGTTGCATCCGGACCCGATAGCTCGTTTTCGGCTTCAGCATACATCAGCATTACTTCTGCTGCGCGAATGACAGGAGCATCCTGCTGGCTCAATGTAGAAAAACCATAGGGTATATTTTTAGGTTCAAGAAATTTCTTGGTGCCATAACCGGTCGGAACCGGGTTTGAAGGATGATGAACCTCACCGTTCCCGAAATCGACATAACCTTTATAAATTGTCATTCCCAAACGAGGGTCCCTGTTATTGAAGTTATTTACTTTATCGGTTAGCGGCGAAGTTCCCCAAGGCAAACCATCAGTACATTCATAATCATCTACCAAATTTTCGTAAGGTGCACAGGCGTCCCAGTCGCCGTAATACAGATCCCATGGTGCGGTGTTGTTTGGCGCCAGAAAATTAATCGTAAAAATAACTTCTTTACTGGTCATCTGGGTTGCATCCCTAAACGGGCTGATAAAGTTCGGATCTAACGAATACTGTGTTAGTACAGACTTGCACAAATCACGAACCTCACCCATTATGGTTGGATCAACGGTACCAGTACCTTGATAAGCAGCATAAATTAATACCCTGGCCATTAAGGCCTGAGCCGATGATGCACAGGCATGGCCATAGTTACTGATGTAGGGTTGGGTGCTTAAGTTAGTGATCCCGTAATTTAAGTCACTTTGAATTTGCGCCAATATTTGCGCAGCGGGAACTTTCGGTTGCTTCTGTGTAGCAAGCGTTAATGGTTGTGTAACCAGCGGTACATCACCATAAATGGTGTACAGCTGGTAGTACATAAACGCTCTGACAAACATCACCTCACCTGTATATTGCTTTCTGATATCGGCGGTTATATCGGCTCCCTTATACGCAGTCAGCTGTGTCAAAAAGCTATTTACACGCGCAATGGAGGTATACGCGTCATCGTAAATTGACTGTTGATACCCCCCAATGGTTGCGCTCAGATTACCCTGGTCAATACTGGTAACCGAACCTGAATTAAACTGATTGTAACCATTATCAGAAAGACCGTCCCTGAAAGGCAGTCCTACAGAAAATTCCTCGGCCTGCATGGAACCGTAAACAGCGGCCAGCGCCTCATCAAAGTCACTTTTCTGTTTGTAAAACGTAGTGGCGGCCAATTGATCCTTTGGATTCAAATCGAGCGATTTTTTGCATGCGGCAAGTGTCGAAACTACTGCGATGCATATGATGATATATATTCGTTTTTTCATTTTATCAATTCTTAAAAGGTCACATTTACACCAAAGGAATATATTTTATTTTGCGGGTAGGTCAGAAAGTCGCCACTTGCAGCGCGTTCCGGATCAAGACCAGGATACTTCGTAAAGGTAAACAGGTTGTCGCCTGAGAAGTACACCCTAAGACGGTCTATACCTAAATGTTTGGTAACATTGGCTGGAATAGTATAACCGAATACCAGGTTTTTTACCCTAAGATACGAACCGTCCTGTAAAAAGAAGGTAGACGGACGTGTCAGACTTTGTGGTGCATTAAATCCCCAGTAAAGACGGGGCATCGTTGTGGACGGATTTGTAGGTGACCAGGCGTTCAGCCAGTTGGTGGTTGGCGGCGCACCTTGTACAAATGGGATTGTTCCCCAATTATTAACAAAATATTTAACACCATAAACACCCTGCATCAACACTGACAGGTCAAAACCCTTCCAGCTTGCATTCGCATTAAAGGAATAATTCAACTTGGGAACAACACCCGGAATAATTGTCTTATCATTATCATCAATTTTGCCATCTCCATTTACATCCTTGTATTTCAGGTCGCCGGGCTGTGTAGCATCGCCATATTGTTTGGGCGAGTTAGCAACTTCCTGTGCATTCTGGAAAATTCCCACCACTTGCAGCATGTAAAAAGAATTGATTGGATAGCCTTCCTTGTTGATGCTATTATTGTAAATATCCGGCGCGCCATACTTCACCAGTTTATTAGTGTTATGATCCAGGTTGAGGCCAAAGTGATAGGTCATCCCTTGAAGCGCGCCTCCATTTACGGAATTGCCATAGGTAATACCAAGCTCAACACCTTTATTATCAACCGTACCATCATTGATATAGGGTGCCTGCAAGCCGACAGCAGCAGTTATTTGTGATTGACGCAAAATATTTGAGGTTACCCTATTGTACCAATCAAAGGTAATATTGAAATTCCTTAATAAAGTGATATCCGCGCCCACGTCTGTCATGGTGGTCGTTTCCCATTGCAGCTGCAGGTTATTTAGCTGACTTTGAGCAACCCCAGTTGTAAGATTTTGGTTATTAAACGAATAAGCACCTGTAAAATTCAATAATGCCTGGTATGGATAAAGGATACCATAGCCATTTTCTACAATATTTTGATTACCCACCTGTCCCCACGAACCCCTGAATTTTAAATTGTCGAGCCAGCTAAGGTTCATGGCTTTAACAAAAGGCTCTTCGGTCACCCTCCAGCCTGCTGATGCAGAAGGAAAGGTTCCCCATTTATTGCCGGGAGCAAATTTTGAACTACCATCAAAACGAATATTGCTCTCCAGCAAATAACGTTCTTTGTAATTATAGTTCAATCGTCCAAACCACGACTCCAAACCCCACTGGTTGCTGGTACCGGCATTGGTGATGTGATCGGTACTGCCTGCATTTATCTCTTGCAAAGACGGATCGACGAAATTTTGTCTATAAGCTTGCAGATATTGATATTCGTTTTGCTCAATACTCCAACCTGCTTGTGCCGAAACTGTATGATTACCAAACGAGTGGTTATATTTCAAGTAACTGAATAAGTTGGAATAAATCGTATGCTCGTCCTGTTCGGTTAGCCCTTGCCCCAGGTCAAGAGTTGTACCCAACTGTCCGGTTTGGTAATAATATTCCGGGACATTCTGAACATAGATTTTATAATTATCAAATTCTCCGTTAAAAGCAGCCTTGGAATACCAGGAAAAATCTTTATTGAAGGTTATATTCGCCCAACCCTGAATATCCGCTTCGTAGTCCTTGGTATCATGATATAAACCATCATCCAGCACCGCAACAGGGTTCTTATTATTATATTCAAACGGATATGTTTTGAATGTAAAATTACCGCTGCCATCTGCTGTGTAAGGTCCGTAAGTAGGTGCCTGTGATAATGTCGACAAGAACATATCTTCGGACCCATTCGAAGTAGCATCTGTTATCCCTGATTTTAATAGGATATTGGTGCCGAATGTAATATGATCATTGACCTTGGATTGTAGATTTGTACGAACATTGAATTTTTTGTAATCAAACCCACGCATGATACCATTTTGGTCTACATATCCAAAATTGATATTGTAGGTTGTTTTGTCGTTACCTCCACTGAAAGTCAGGTTATGAGTTTGTGTTGTCCCC
This sequence comes from Mucilaginibacter sp., assembly GCA_028288085.1. Classification (GTDB taxonomy): domain Bacteria; phylum Bacteroidota; class Bacteroidia; order Sphingobacteriales; family Sphingobacteriaceae; genus Mucilaginibacter. The sequence goes on along the minus strand of JAQBOK010000197.1, from coordinate 6,775 downwards.
GTCCTGAAAAGGTAGGGTAACCAATTTGTGTTTGGATACAAAGGGTTATTCGGATGCGTTGCGTAAGCCTTAATTTCTGCCGGGGTATATAGTTGCGTCGTGTCCGTAAGCCCCGAGTTGATGCGGGCCGTATTGTACATATTCATGTACTGAACAGAATTGGTAACTACTTGAAACATTTTAGTGTAGGTGTCAAAACCCACATTGCCGTCATATTCAACTTTAAGTTTGCCAGCTTTACCTTTCTTTGTGGTTACCAGAATTACACCATTGGCCGCACGCGAGCCATAAATGGCCGCGGAAGAAGCATCTTTCAATACAGAAACGTTTTCAATGTCATTAGGGTTAACATCGTTCAGGTTGCCGGGAACGTCATCAACTAATATCAAAGGGTCTGAACCGGCGCCGCTGAATGTGCCTACGCCCCGAATTTTAATAGAGGCATTTTCATTTCCCGGTTCGCCACTACCCTGAACAACCGACACACCGGGAGCCAGGCCTTCCAACATAGTAGTTGTGTTTACAACCGGTCGCTTGATCATATCGTCTCCCGAAATGGTTGAAACGGATCCCGTCAGGTTAATCTTTTTCTGGGTACCATAGCCAACAACTACCACTTCGTTTAATGACTTGGTATCCTCATCAAGCTTAATATTGATGACCGAACGGTTATCAACAGGAATGATTTGTGTTTTGTAGCCCAGCGCGGTAAATACCAGTATGGCACTTGCAGGCACATTGATAGTATAATTACCCTTAATATCCGTAACGGCGCCAGAACTTGTACCTTTTACGGTAACAGTAACGCCGGGCACTATTCCCTGGTTATCGGATACGATACCGGTCACAGTTTGCTGCTGTGCAGAGGCTTTAAGTGCAAGCAGTTGGAGAAGTAAAAGCCATATTATTACAGCTCCGAACCTCCTTTTCCTTTCCAGGAAGGATCTCTTTAAAAGAATTTGCAAAGGCAGCAGATTCCGAAAAGAATGATGTGTAAAGTTTCGCATAAAATTAAGTTTAGTAATTGGTCTTGTAAAAGTATTGTGAAGAAAAAGTGATTGAAATGGATAAATCTTCAAATTAAATGGATTATTCCATTATTTGAGACAAATCTATTCTGTTCGAAAATTTTAAAAATAGGTTTAATTCGCCTTAAAATAGCGAATAATAAAAGAATGGCGCTTTTTTTTAGCCAATGTAATGGATTATACAACCAAACGAAGCTATTAATTATAACTATCACAGGAATTTATAATCACCAGAAATTTATTTGAATATCCAAAAAAGTACAGACATAATGATGATGAGCAATACCGACAAAGTTTTGTAATTACCTAAGCCACTCCAGGCCTGACTGCGTAATGGTTCCCATGGCGATTTCCAAAATAACCGGGAGCTTTCTTCTGTATGATGCATTGGGAAAATATAAGAAAGCGACACCTGCATTAAAAAACAAATGCAAAACAGGTAAAAGGCCATCATCATGAATGGTATCCCGGCAAAGGCGGTATCCGGGCATAATTTACCTACAGCAAATGCTATAACACCCAGCGCTGATCCGATCCATAAAGTATATTTTGCCGAAACCGCTGAAGCTTTATCCCAAAACACGCCTAATAAGAACACACAGGTAATGGGCGGTGCTATGTGCGCAATAATATCATTAAGGCCGGTAAAAATGCTTTCGTAATTATTTAGCAGAGGCAGCAACGCCAATGATACTATTAATGATACTCCGGCAGCTATTTTTCCAACATTTATAAGGCTGGTATCATTTGCTTTTGGCTTGTAGCGTTTATAAATATCATAGCTCACCAATGTGGCAATAGAATTTAATGCACCCGATATCTGGCTCATTAAACCGGATAGTAGTGCCGCAACCAATACTCCTACCAAGCCTGTAGGAATTAATTGGGTTATCATTAGGGTGTAAATACCCTTGCTGTTAACCACCTCCTTACCTGCCTGAACTGTTTTTAACGCTGATATATCTAAATGCCCCGTTTGCGATAGCGTATAGGCAAACAAGCCGGGCATCACAAAAATAAAAACGGGGAGAATTTTTATAAAACCACAAAACAATGGGCCTATCCGGGCATTGTTCTCATCCTTTGCTCCTAATACGCGCTGAACAATTGTTTGATCGGCACACCAATACCAAATACCCAGAATTGGATAGCCCAAAAAAACTGAATACCAGGGCATGTTGCTTCCATCGCCATGTGGTCGCAGCATGGATAGTTTATTCAACTGGCCTGCGTGTTGCAAGGTATTTACCATAGGCTGCCACCCACCCATTTTATTATAGGCAGTTACGCTCATTATTATTGCCCCGCATAAAAGCACTATGGTTTGGATGGATTCCGTTATTACAACGGCAGTTAATCCTCCGGCTATGGTGTAAATGGTAGTAATAACGGCTATTACAATAACGCTGAGGTATAAATTGACACCAAAAAGTGTATGCAGCACAATGCCACCCGCCAATAATGAAAAAGCGATGTGCACAATTACTGCAGATACAACAGATATGATAGCCAGCCAATCACGACTGGCACGGTCGTAACGTTTTTCTAAAAAATCCGGCAATGTTGAAACACCTGAACGGATATAAAAAGGAGCAAAAAATAGCGCCAGCAATATTAACGTAAATGCCGCCATCCATTCAAAATCCCCGTTAAGCAAACCAGTATCAAACCCGCTTTGAGCAAGGCTAACCAGGTGCACACAAGAAATATTAGTTGCGAACAATGCCAGCCCGATCACCGGCCAGCGAAGGTTTTTTCCTGCCAGAAAATACTCCCCGGCAGCATTATTGTTATTACGTGTTTTGTACTTGTGACGTAAACCTGACCATAAACCGATAACGAAGATCAGAATTATGTAAAGTGCGCTGATAATAAGATCTGGAGTGTGTATCATTTTTTGCCCATCAAAAAAAAATCATCCACCTATTTATTCAAAACTAACAAATCACAGCTACTTCCCGGATGTTGCGGCGTTTTATATACCCCGTTTATAATTTGCACGGGATAAGTAAAATGCTTTTGTAAATGCGGTATGTGCTCTAAAAACAGGGCCTCATGACCCATTGAAATATGATTAAATAAAACCAGGTGTTGATGCAATTGCCCCATATCACCAACATGCGGCACTACAGGTACTCCATATTTTTTACATAGTAAGCTTATTGTAATAAACTCGCTTACGCCCCCCACCCTAACGGCATCAACCTGAATAAAAGAGGCCGCACCGGTTTGCAAATAATTCTTAAAAACTATACGGTTTGGAACATGCTCGCCCAAAGCCAGTTTTAACGGAGCAATAGCATCTGCCAGGGTTTTGTGAGCAAGTACGTCATCCGGATGAGTAGGCTCTTCGATCCAATAAGGATCGATACTTTTTAAACGGTTACAAATAGAAATTGCCTGTGGCAGGCTCCATTGCTGATTAGCATCCAGCATTACTTTCACATTATCTCCTGCCACCTCCCTTACAATTTGCGCCCTGCGGATATCCCTTTCAGGGTCCTCAGAACCCACTTTTAGCTTCATGGCTGTAAAACCTTCTGCTATTGCTTTTTTACAGTTTTCGCGTACTTTCTCATCCGGATAATTGAACCATCCGATAGAAGTATCATATCCCTGATAGCCCGATTGCAATATACTTTTTTCTCTTTGCTTATGTGTTGATCGTTGTGAAACGAGCATTTGAATTGCTTGTTCGTGTGTTAGTTCATCTTCCAGGTAGGAAAGATCAAGTGTAGCTACGATCTCCCCGGGCGACAGATCAACAAGTAATTTCCATAACGGAACACCTCTTTTTTTTGCCCAAAGATCGTAACATGCATTCGTTACGGAGGCAAGGGCCAGGTGCACCACACCTTTATGCGGCCCCAGCCACCTGAATTGCTGATCATTAGAAAGCTGTTTAAACAACGTACCGAAACCGGCCATGGTTTCTTCTATGTCCCTGCCAGTTAATTTGCTGGCATAATAATGTGCAGCCTTGCAAACCAGGTCGTTACCTTCTCCTAAAGTAAAAGCAAAACCTACCCCCTTTAAGCCGCTGTCGTCAACTAAACTGGTTACAGCATATGAATATATTGGATCGCGGTGAATGGCATCGCTACCGGCGTTGCCATCTAAGGCATACCGTACATCATCAACCTTAATATTCTTTATCATGTTTAAATAAGATTTTCCTGTATGGGTTGGTTAATAAGCCTGCGGTAACCTAATTCCGCTCCGCCAGTTACAGGAAGTATACAACCGGTAATAAACCTTGCCTGATCTGATATTAGAAATAAGCAGGCATCAGCTACCACATCCCCCTCGGGGCAATAACCAAGCGGGTGAATTTCATCCAGGTAATTCTCAACCATTGTAGTATCAGGCTGCTGTTTGCTCCAGGTACGGAGCATAGGGGTCCAAACACCGGCAGGCGCAACCGCATTTACCCTTATGCCATGTGCCGCATAATCAAGCGCCATTGATTTTGTTAATGCATTTATAGCACCTTTAGTAGCGCTATAAGCAGCGTGAATCTCCTGCCCGATATCGCCCACCAGGCTACTGGTGTTCAGGATGTTTCCTTTCGTTCTTTTCAGTTCATTAATGCCAAACCTTATTGTGTTATAAATTCCTTTCACGTTTACTGCAAAAAGCCGATCCCACTCTGCCTCTTCTGTATTATGAGCTGCCTTTGAGGGACTTGAAATTCCAGCATTATTATGGATAACATCGATTTTCCCGAATTTATTTATTGTTTGCGAAATAGCATTCCTGATATCATTTGCTACAGATACATCAGCCTGTATAAAAATAATATCATCACTTACCAACTTGGCAGCAGCCTGCTTAATACTCTTTTCTGAATCTGATATTATACTGAGTTTTGCGCCGGCGGCATGATATAGCCTGGCGCATTCAAAGCCTATGCCTTCGGTACCACCTGTCAAAAAAATCACCTTATTAGTTAATAGCATATATTGTTTAACTGAGAATCGTCCATCAATTATCATTAAATGATGACAGGCATTGTGTAAGTATTCTAATTTAAAAAATCAGGCCAGGTTTACTAAAATTTCAGATTACTACCTATCAGGGGTTGTATTGGTTACTGGTTGGTTCAAAAGTAACTTCGAATATAATGCGCTATAATAGATAAAACATTTATTTGCATGGATGATTCGATTACAATAAACGATTTGATTTTTTTAAGCAAAAAATGCAAATGGTAATTTATTACAGTTTATAAATGATAATTTTATGAATAATTCTATTTATAATTATCCCTGACATTATAAACCCTAATATTTATTTAATGAGTAAAGGCTTTAAAAGACGTGATGGCTTTGAGGGAGAAAAGCTTATTAATATTCCGCAAAAAGTATGGAAAGAGGCTATAGAAAAAGACCCTATACTTTTTCCTATATATGTAACGCAAATAGGCTATTTTCCGAAAGCGTCTGGTCATTACCGGGAACGAAGAAAAGGCTGCGAGGATAACATCCTTATTTATTGCCTCCAGGGAATAGGCTATTATATTTTGGATAATAAACGTTATGTGGTTAACCCAAATCAATTTATTTTGATACCTGCAACGGATCGTTATATCCGTTATTGGTCTGACGAACAAGATCCATGGACAATTTACTGGGTACATTTTACAGGAAACGTAATTGATATTTTTAACAGGTCGCTTAATTTAAGTATAACCAAAGGACCTGTACATATGCCTTTCAATGAAAAAGCAATTGAAATATGGCAAAATATATATCAAACACTTGAGATGGGATATAGTAGTGAAAATCTGTGCAGCGCTTGCTTTTGCCTTTACCATCTGATAGCCACATTTTTATTTCCTGAACGCCATATTAATAGAGAACAAAACGACCATGTTGATATTATAACCAAAACCATACTTAATATGCGTAATAATTTGAACAAGAAGCTGACGGTTGAAGATATGGCAATGATGCACGCTTTATCCGTATCGCATTTTTCAAATCTCTTTCGCAAAGATACCGGCATGCCACCATTAGATTACTTTATACACTTAAAAATGCAAAAAGCCTGCCAGCTGTTGTATAGTAATGGTTCTAAAATCAAAACTGTAGCCTTTGACCTTGGCTATGAGGATCCATATTATTTTTCAAGGATATTTAAAAAATATATTGGCATTTCACCTGAACAATATAGAATAACATCAAAAAACACCGGGTAATTATTTTTATTAAAATCCCATCAATTAGGTACATTTTACCTGCACCAAAGCAGGGTATGAATAGTCAAAACATCCACGGAGTTTGAAATATCTTTTTTATTTATGATATCAGTTATTCTATTTATATAAGCTGATATTAATATACACCGGATTTTTACTCTATCAACTCAGAAGGCCTATCAGGGTTTTTATTTATCTTTTCATTAAGCTTTTTTTTGCAGAATGGTTAAAGCAATAAAAACAGCTTGATGATCATTCATCATTGTAAAAAAGCCTAAGCAACGATAAAAGCCTGAAGCCGCAATCCCTCAAAATTCTGCTAAAGAGCTATACGTAAGCGGAGTTGATGGTATTATCCGCCTCAAAACATCCATTCCCGAGACTATACGCATTGACTACCTAGCAGGCTGCAATAATATTTGTCTGTAGACAAACAACTACAGGTTTTTAACAATAATGTTTACAATAACGGCTTCCTTTCTAAGCGTAAAAAGACGCATCCTTAATTAAAAACCTTATGAACCACAACACGGATTATTATCACTTG
>JAQBOK010000195.1 GCA_028288085.1 Mucilaginibacter sp. | reverse complement strand
TTTACCAAAGCGCCCCCACTATTGCCGGGGTTAATGGCAGCATCGGTTTGTATAAATGATTCAATACCGGTATTTAATTGTTTGCCCCCCTGGCGCTGACCGCGCATGTGACCGAAAGGGGTTTCCTGATCCTGGTTCTCTTCACTACCAATAATGCCAATGCCGCGGCCTTTGGCGCTCACTATACCAGCTGTAACGGTTGAAGTTAACTTGAAGGGGTTGCCCACTGCAAGTACCCATTCGCCAACCTTTACCGCATCAGAGTTACCTAATTTCACAATAGGCAAATTGGTTGCGCTAATTTTAATCAGGGCAAGGTCTGTATTAGGGTCGGTACCTATCACTTTCGCTACAAAATGGCGGTGATCATTGGTAACAATATCAATTTTTTCGGCCTTTTCAACCACATGGTTATTGGTTACTATATAGCCATCGGGCGAAATAATTACACCGGAACCCGAAGCCATTTGAGGCCCTTGTGGCGCCATGCGCTGTCCGAACATATCGCCAAACAATTGCTGCATCTGGTCCTGGCCGCTACTTGCCTGGGAAGCGTATGTGGTACGGATGTAAACCACTGCCGGGGTAACTTCGGCTGCAGCCTGGGTAAAATCGAGCTCTCCGGCCGATGATAAATTGGATGATGGTAATGGGTTGTTTGTAAAATAAACTTTCTGTTTATCTTCAATGCTCATGCCGTCGGCATACTTGTGCTCAATCACTTTGTATGTGCCTAACGCCAGAGCGCCGCCTATAAAGGCGGTAAGTACTGTTAAACCAAACTTTTTCATGTTATTATTATTCCTTTTCTTTTACTAAAGTTAATTTATTACACTTAGCAGTGTCAAATTTAATACCATATAGACGTTATATACAATGATAAGTTATCAGCTTTTTTGTTAAAATTTGTTAAATCAAATCCGGGTACGACTTAAAGGTTGTTAGAGAGGGTTGACCTGAGGTAAAATTACTTAAAAATTGACCATAATTTTGAAAATTAAATTCTATAAATACCAGGGCGCAGGCAACGATTTTATTTTGGTTGATAACCGGAAAAATATTGTAAATCATCAGAATCCTGCTTTAATTGCCCATTTGTGCGACCGCCGTTTTGGTGTTGGAGGCGACGGAATGATGTTTTTACAGGACAAGGCGGGATATAACTTTGAAATGATTTACTATAATGCGGATGGCCGGCCCAGCAGCATGTGCGGCAATGGTGGGCGGTGCATTGTAGCTTTTGCTAAATACCTGGGAATTATTGACAGCGAAACCGATTTTTTGGCAGTAGACGGGCCGCATCATGCCAAAATTTCAGAAAACGGGGATTGGGTGAGCCTTCAAATGATAGATGTAAACGAGATAAACAGGGACGGTGAAGCTTATGTTTTAAATACTGGTTCGCCGCATTATATCGAACTAGCAGATGATCTTAAGGACAAAGATGTGTATAACGATGGCTATGCTATCCGTAACAATCCTACCTATAAAGCCAAGGGCATTAATGTGAATTTTGTAGAGCCTGCTGATAAAGGCTATTTCGTGCGCACCTTTGAGCGCGGCGTTGAGGCTGAGACTTACGCCTGTGGAACAGGTGTTACGGCAGTGGCGCTTGCTATGGCAAAGCATAATAATCTGACCGGTAAAGTGAATACCCCCATCAAGGTATTAGGCGGTGATTTGAACATCCGTTTTGAAACGGACGGAACGCATTTCAACCATATCTTTTTGGAAGGACCGGCGGTAAAGGTATTTGAGGGCGAGGTGGCGATTTAATCATTTAAAACCTGTAAAAACAAAATAAGGCCCGATCAGGTTGATTTTAAATGGATGAAAGAATTGAACTGGTTCAGGGCGATATCACCAAATTACAGGTTGATGCTATTGTTAATGCAGCCAATACCTCACTATTAGGCGCGGTGGCGTTGATGGTGCCATACATCGCGCAGGGGGTAAAGCCATACTGGATGAATGTATCAAAATAAGAAACAAACAAGGCGGGTGCAAAGTTGGCGAAGCGGTGATCACCACAGCAGGAAATCTGCCGTCAAAATATGTGATACATACGGTTGGACCTGTTTGGAGCAATAGTAAACCTGATGCGGATGAATTGCTTGCAAATGCCTATCGCAATAGTTTGAAATTAGCTATTGAGAACGAAGTAAAGACCATTGCTTTCCCAAATATCAGTACAGGTATTTATCATTTTCCGAAGGACAAAGCCGCTGAAATAGCCACTCATACTGTAAAGGAGTTCTTATCTCAACATCAGCAAATAAACAGAGTGGTATTTGTTTGTTTTGATGAGGGAAATTATATTATTTATAAAAATATTATTGTCGGCAATAGCTTGTAAGCAGTAAATTTTAAAGGATTTTTATTAATCATTATTCTCTAATTCATTTTCTATTTTTTCAATAGCAGGTAGGCTTAACTTTAGTTATTAACGTAATATGATGGTACTACTACGTTAGTTGTGCAAGTGCCGCTTGCACAATTGTATTATTCCCGATTTGTGCAAGTATCACTTG
>JAQBOK010000177.1 GCA_028288085.1 Mucilaginibacter sp. | reverse complement strand
CCGCTAAGCAGAACTTTTAACAGCTCGGTTCAAAAGGATGTGATCGATCCAAAAGCTTACCATAGGTAGTCCAGTCTTTTTATGTAAAGTACATATTTCGTAGTGTGAGATCAAGCTATATACCGTTCATCAAGAACATCTTACCGTTCGCGTAATAAAATCTTTTAAATATTTATTTTGAAATAATTTCAATAAAAAAAGACATGAACAGAAAGATATTTTTAAAGAACGTAGGTATAGGTACCGCATTAACACTAGTCGGGGGCAAGCTCATCGCACAAATCGGCGCACAACATGAACCACCTCCGCTACTTATCCCATTGGTCAAAGATTTTGTAATTGCTGGTCATGGCAATTTTGCGAAAGTAAAAGAAATGCTTCAAGAGACCCCAAACTTGATCTATACTAAATTCGACTGGGGAAATGGTGATTATGAAGCGGCGATAGAAGGTGCCGGTCATGTTGGGAATAAGGAAATAGCTAACTATTTATTAGAAGCGGGTTCGCGGGTTACACTTTATGTATTAACAATGCTCGGAAAAACGGAACTGGTGAAGCCGGTACTAGAACAATATCCGGCCCTAATCAAGGCAAAAGGACCACACGGGTTCACTTTATTACACCACGCCAAAGTTGGTGGTGAGGATGGAAAGGAGCTTTATGCCTATTTACAGAAAAAAGGCCTTAAAGATGACTGGATCAAACTCAGATAGGAAATGGATACAGGGAATGTTGCTTTTGAAAGCATCCAGTCAAAACAGCTGGATAAATTAGCGGAACTACTTAATAATGATCCGGAACTTGCAGATTTATATAACCAGGAAGGGACATCGATCTTGTTGTACGCTATTTACCATCATAATGATGAGGCGGCTACGTTGATCAGATCATATAAAACAAAGGTCAGCATCTTTGAGGCTGCGTGCCTTGGCGATATGGAAACTTTGGATGCACAATTGACTCAGGATCCGGCACTGCTTGATGCCTTTTCGCCGGACGGTTTTACACTCCTTGGTTACACCTGTTTTTTTGGACAGGAAGCATTGGCTGCATACTTGATCGACAGCGGGGCAAATGTTGATCTTGCGTCATCAAATGCTTTTAAGGTCGCACCGATACATTCTGCGGTCGCGATCTCAAACATTAACCTGACGAGGTTATTGATCGAGCAGGGGGCAAATATAAATGCCCGGCAGCAGGGAGGCTTTACGGCTTTACAGGCAGCGGTGAAAAACGGATCACATGAAATTGAGCGCTTACTTCGACAAAATGGAGCCGACCAATAGCAAAAGACAAGGGAAAAAGAAGTAATCGTACGATGATGAGCTTTTTAAACGTTTTGCATGATCATAGTTCTATCATACTTCCTGTATAAAGATCCGGTTATGCTGTTAGGGGCGAATGGGATGTTTATCCAAATGATGAAGATGCTTTGAATTTATTAGACAGCCTTACCAATGTATCGAAAAAAAATATGTTATTGTCAGGCGGGGGACACATCTCATGCATTTAGAGAAAAGCGCGCACAAATTGTATGGCGAGGTGAATATATTTGAGAAAATCACTTTTAGCATTACTTATCATAAACTATAACTCCAGACAGAAGTAATATTGATCTATTTATCAATTGAGGCATAGAAAACTAACCTGGCCGATATGGCTACGATGAAGACTTGAAATGCAAAGGGCCCGTTATGCACGCGGCTTTTCCATCTGTTCGATAGCTGCCCAACCCTCCGGGGTGATCCCCATGATCTCTGTGACGACACCCAGCGCCTGATAGGTATCAAAGAAAGCCATCCGGGCAATCGGGTGGTTCACTTCGGTGATGACGGCGTAACCTTGCCCCCGCAGATCGGCAACGATCCGTTCGAAACCGGCAACTGGCAGACGGTAAGCGATGTGCTGTACGCCGCCTGAGGGATGCAGGTCAAGGTAGTCCTGAAACATGCTTTGTCCGGAAACCGGCTGGATCAGTTCAATAAAAGTACTCCCATTATAGGTCTGGGTGGCCAGCCACTCAGCAGACACCACCTGGCCATAGTAGGTAAGGCCGAGATCCTGCGCGCGAACTGCTTCCGGCCGGGGAAAGTCAACGATGCCCATGGCGTTCGCAAAGAATTCCACTGCTGCGTTAATATCCCGGACCACCCAGGCGATCTGGGCCAGTTCGAGTCCGGCGATGGTTTTGGTGATAGCTTTCATAATCATTATTTAGACTGTCCGTTGATCGGTCCGGCAAGTCATCGTTCTCAAAAGATCCAGAAACCTGCCGCACCTGCTTCCGGCGCATATGAATCTTCAGGGTATCCTTTTTGTACTTTGCCTGTCAAAATTAACGTCACCAGCCGCCGGTTTGTTTTGCTTTCAACCTCTAATTGGTTGACTTTTCGTTTCAGGTTAATCTCAGGCCATTTCCTGCGGCAATGACCGACCTCCGGACAATATGGTAAGACATTTGCAAATAACTGAGTTACCATGCGTAATGTATGGTCTTTTAATGTTATAACACACTCGAAAAAAAGATTTCTCATAATACGCTTAGCAATAAATATTGAGAAAAGCCATTTGTTAGCCTTATCTTTGAGTTGCATTGATACTTTGCCGGGAGAAGTTAATGATAGATTTCCGATTCATTCCGATCACGCCACATCCTATATTAAGCCCATACGTTGCGAAAATGTGTGTATTTGAAAGCAGCGGCCGTCTTCCCGCACTTGACAGAAAACTGATCGTCCCCAATGCAAATTTTAAATTAACGCTTACCTATTGTAACGGGATGGTGGCCCGCATTGGCGACAAAATCTTTATTCAAGCTGAAAATAAACTAAGTTTAACGGGCCTAATCGATTTGCCCGTCACTCTTGACCCGCAGGAAGATGCGCAGACTGGCACGATAATCATCGAATTCAACCCGTTCGGAGTCTATCGTTTATTTCATTTATCATACGCGGAGATCAAAAATCAAATAGTGGAGGTGTCAGACCTGTTCGGAAACCGTATAGAGGAACTTAAATCGCAACTTGCTGCGGCAAGTACTTTAAAGTTGAAATTGCAGCTTCTGCAGAATTTTCTCATTAAACAGTTGGATAAAACCGCCCCTGACCCGATATACGATTATTGCATCAATCGTATATCTGACTCCAAAGGTCTGATCAGCGTGGCACAGCTTGAAAAGGAAACCGGTTATAGTTCGCGCTGGCTTCATACAAAATTTTCGGAACACCTGGGTACCGGACCAAAAAACCTTTCGGAAATAATTCGATTCAAACAGTTTTACCAGGCATTCTCCACCGGCGCCGATTATCAAAACCTAAAGGAACATATTTATCATCATTACCACGACCAATCTCATTTCATCCGGGCATTTAAGAGGTTCACCGGAACCACCCCAACCGAACTTCAAAACAGCATGAACGAACTCGCCACCAAACATTACATGAGTTGACTTCCGATTTGTACAATACCTAAAGCTGCCATTGGTCCATCTTTGTTTAAAAATTAATGAAATGGCAAAGAACAATTTTACAAGCAGTATCTCTGCAGAAATTAGCGCGAGCGAGGCGATAAAAAAGATTAGCAATGTAACGGAGTGGTGGGGAATAACCTTTAGCGGAAGTTCCGAAAAACAAAATGATCAATTTATAGTAAAGATGGGAGGTGATTCCTTCTTTAACTTTACAGTATCGGAATTAATTCCCGGTAAAAGAGTTGTTTGGTTAATTACGGATTGTAACATGCCCTGGTACTCTGATAAAAAGGAATGGGCTAACACCAGATTGATTTTTGATCTCACTGAAAACAATGGCATAACGACCCTAAATTTTACGCATGAAGGCCTTACACCAGAAGTTGAGTGTTACAAGGACTGTGCACCAGGTTGGACCCATTGGATCACAATAAGTTTATTTTCCTATTTTACTACCGGGAAAGGCGTTTTTCGTGAGCCGTCGATTTAACTTATGTAGCCGCCACCAAAAAAGCCTTCAGACTAAGTTCTGATGGCTTTTTTGTTTAAAGTGCATTCAGGCATAAAAGGGATTTCACACTATAAGTAGCTTTATCAAAATTTTTATTAAACCCCCTACATATGGTGGTGCCTTTGTCATTTAGAAATCAAATAAGGTACAAACACTAAAAAAAAAATTTCCGGAAATATACTTTTTAGTATATTTTTGTCCCATTAATAATTAAGACGATGACAAAGGCAGAAAGAACAAAACAATTCATACTTGAACAAGCAGCTCCTATCTATAATGAAAAAGGGATTGCCGGTACCAACGTGGATGACGTTTTGGAGGCCACTAAACTAACCAAAGGGTCGATCTACAGTCATTTTGAAAACAAAGAGGACTTATCGATCCAGGTTTCTGATTATTTGCTTGACAAGATATGTTCCGGTATCAACCTGGCTATGAAAAGGGAAAACAGTGCGAAGGGAAAAATATTCGCTTACCTTGATTTCAACAAAACACCATTAAACACGTACATAAGAGGTGGCTGCCCGATTTTTAATATGGCTGTGGAGTCTGATGATAACAATTGCACGGTTAAATCGAAAGTCAGCGACATTATATCTACCTCGCAAAAAAACTTTGCCTCTATTTTGAGAACAGGTATCGAAGATGGAGAATTCAATTCTTCGCTCAACCCGGAAGCATACGCCTTTAAAATGTTTGCCGCCGTTGAAGGTGCTACAATTATGTGCCGGAGTATGAATAATGATCAACTTATGCACGGATTAATTGAAAGCCTCAAAAGCGAGTTACTATCTTATGAAATATAATTTTTTTGAATCAAAATATACTTTTTAGTATATTTTGTAATACTAAGCAGTCAAGAGAATTTAAAAAACGCAGGCAAAATATACTAAAAAGTATATTTAATAAAACAAAGGGTTAACGCATTAAAACAAAATCTTAAATAAATAATCAAAACAACATTAATTCTAAACAAAATGAAATCAGAAAGCAACACAGTACTTATCACCGGCGGTGGCTCGGGAATTGGCTTTGAAACAGCCAAACTATTTGTTGAAAAAGGCAATAAAGTGATTATTGCCGGTAGAAATTTAGAAAAATTGGAAGCCGCTGCTGAACAGTTGGGCAATGTATCAATAATTCAATGCGATATAACTTCTGAAAGCGATGTAAATAACCTGGTTGTGAGGATAACTACCGAGTACCCTGACCTTAATATTCTGATCAATAATTCGGGTGCCGCTTTTGGGTATAGTTTAGCTGAAGGTGCAAATGCACATGCCAGCGCTTTGAAAGAAATGGAAATAAATTACCTGGCCCCGGTGAGGCTTACAGAAAAACTATTGCCTATATTAAAGAATCAGGCTGAGTCGGCCATTATTAATATTACATCTGTGGTAGCGATAGTTCCATGGGCCGTTATGCCAACTTATAGCGCGAGTAAGGCTGCCTTACAATCTTATACCAGGTTATTGAGGTTATCACTTCGCACTTCAAATATCCAGGTATTTGAGGTATTACCTCCATTGGTTGATACTGCGTTTTCTAAGAATATACCTGTTGACAAAATGGATCCAAAAGATGTAGCGGCTGCTATTTTGGATGGCGTTATCCTCGATAAGCATGAAATCAGAATTGGATTTAGTGAGATGTTTTATGGACTAAATCAGCAGTCGCCAGAAAAAGCGCTAAATGCGTTGAATGGCATTTCCTGAGAATTGAATAAAACTGCATACAGCAAACCGTATGCAGTTTTATCTTTTACAATATTTAAGGCGTCAAATGAACCTTATACTTTCATCAGATTAATTAAACAGCTTGCTATTGATCTCATTAATTTGTAAAACGACACTTGACCGATTTGCGTTTACATCCGGATTTACACCAATGTTCATTAAAAAATCTCCTGTAAATGTAAGGGCATTGTCCAATGAAGAGTTTGTGCCGGGATAAAGATTTATTTCTTTTACCTGGTATTTTTTCTTCGGATCAAGTCCTTTTAACCTAATAGGAGTTTTGGTACCAGTGCCATATCGGTTATTCACCAGGTAATTAAAAACTACTGCTTTTGAACGGTCTTCATTAACATACATGATAGATGCTGCATCGTTGTCCCATGGGCTTTGTAAACGGTACTGATCGCCATGCCAGATCACGTCTTTAAGTGCGTCATAATTTTTCAAAGCTTCGTGACAATAAGCCAACTCCTGTTCGTTCAGTTTACTAACTACAATATCAAATCCCAGCTTTCCCATCATCGCAACATCTATACGAAACTTTATGGGCTGTTTTCCCCAATCGGTAACATGATTTGAGCTGGTCATTGCCGGAAAAAAATAGGAGTATTCCCATTGGATAAAAATCCTTTCCAATGGTTCGGTATTATCGCTTGGCCAATACTCAGTAAAATATTTAAGCGCCCCATAATCAACTCTTCCGCCACCGCCAGAACACAACATCAAAGGCACTTTAGGATATTTTGCCCGTACACGCTCCAGCACGTTATATAAACCACGCACATAATCAATATATAAGTGCGATTGATCCTTTTTCAAATAAGCAGAATACGCATTAAAAATCACAGCGTTACAATCCCATTTAATATAAGCAAGGTCAGGATTTTTGGTAAAGAGGCCATCGACTATTCCATAAACAAAATCCTGTACCTTTGGATTAGACAGATCCAAAACCAGCTGATTTCTGAAATACTTTTCGGGCCGTTCGGGTTGTTTAATAACCCAATCCGGATGTTTGGTGTACAGTTCACTGGCGGGGTTTACCATTTCAGGCTCTATCCAAATGCCAAATTTTACGCCATTTGCCTGCGCTTCTTTAACCAGCCAGCTGATGCCATTCGGCAGCTTTTGTTTGTTCTCCTGCCAGTCACCTAATCCGGCGTTATCACCGTTACGCGGGTATTTGTTGCCAAACCAACCATCATCTAATAAAAACAGATCGACACCTAACTTTTTAGTGTCTTTTAATAGCTGGGCCAGTTTGGCTTCATTAAAATCAAAATAGGTCGACTCCCAATTATTTAATAATGTAAGCCTTGATCCTTCGCCATCCACAATTTTGTATTTGCGGGCCCAACGCTGTATTTTACGACTTGCATCGCCTTTACCATGATCAGAAAACGTATAAAGAAAAGCCGGTGTGGTAAACTCTTCGGATGGCTTTAAATGATATTCAGAAGCAGCATCGTTCATACCTGCTATTAACCTGAGATTATTGGCGGGGTCAAGCTCCAGGTCGACCCTAAAGTTGCCAGACCATTCCATAGCGCCAAACAATACCTTACCTTCATCTTCTGTAGCAGGTTTATCAATAGATACCATAAACATTGATGGTTCATATAAATTGGCTCGGGTTCCCAATTTGGTATCAATGGTCTTAATGCCATGGGTTAGCTTTGCTTCCTCTGGCTGCATTTCCTTTGCCCAGTTACCATGATATTGCTTTAGCCAAAAACCAGTCCCCTTTAAATTAAGATTGGCCGAGGCAAATTTATTAAGTGTTACAATGCCCTTTTCCTGGTGTTTTATAACCGACCATTGTTCAGTAACATCTTCTTTATAATAAGTTTTATAAAATAACTTCACTTCAAAATCATAGGCTGGATCTTTCAAAGTAACTGTCAATAAAGAAACATCATCATCTATTTTAGTAACCTGGTGGCTCACATAAGCTAAGTTTAATGACTTATTTCCATCTGCATGAGTAACAGTTATTGCAGGCTCAGCCAGATTGGTTGATCCGGATGGTGTATAGGCATCATCAAGCACGCCCGAATCATCAGGTTGCTTATACATATTCTGAATGTATTGATATTCACTCGGGCTTGACAATTTTGTACCATAGTAAACCATTTTCAGGTTTTTATCCTTATCCACCTGTAATACCAAAGCATTATGTTCTGTCTCCACCGGAATTGAGAGTGTTTGCGCAAAAGTTTTACTTGTTACAATTAACAAGGCCAGCGCTGTTAAACAGGTTGGTATTATTTTAATTCTATTTATGCTTTTCATTTAATCGGTTTCGTGTATATTTCTTTTGTTTCCCTTTAATTCTTATCTCTATGCTAATGCTTCTTTAAACAGCTGTAAATTTCCATTGCCTCTAATGTCCTAACATGGTTAATTCAACTTCCTCCAGTGTTTGACCTTTAGTTTCCTTCACTTTGTACCAAACAAATAAAAACCCGATGCTGCATATCACGGCATAAATGTAAAAAGTGTTCTCCTTAAATTTCTCAAATAACACCGGAAAAGTAAATACAAGGATAAAATAGGCTCCCCATAAACTGATAACCGCTATAGAGATTGCCGCACCGCGTACTTTGGTCGGGAAAATTTCGGAGATCAACACCCAGGTTACAGGCGCTATAGACATCGCATAAGTTCCGATAGCCGCCAATAAAACCCATGATACCGAAGCCGAACCAGATGAAAGCATTTGCACAACAATGATGTATAATATGGCTAAACCTCCTGCGCCTATCAGCATCAGAGGTTTGCGGCCCAGTTTATCAACCAATAACATCGCCAAAATAGTAAAAACTAAGTTTACGCCGCCAATAAAAACTGTTTGCAATAACTGGTCGTCCTTGGTGGCTCCAATACGTTCGAATATCTTGGGTGCATAGTTGAACACGGTATTAATGCCACATAATTGCTGAAAAACGGCTAATCCTATTCCTATCAGCACCGCGGGAAACACTGCCTTTTTAAAAGCATCTGCATAACTGGATTTGGTTATTCCTTCCAGTGATTTTTTAATATTTTTTAGTGATTCATTTACAAAGTCCGCGCCACCGATTTTTAATAAGATGACTTTCGCTTTTTCTTCTTTTCCATTTTTGATAAGCCATCTTGGACTTTCGGGTAAAAAATAAGCACCCAACAAAAACAAACCCGAAGGGATAACCCCCAAACTAAACATCCACCGCCAGGCATCGTCGCCTGTATTACGCAGGGTGTAGTTAACCAGGTTGGTAATCAATATACCCAATACAATGGTTAATTGGTTAACGGCAACCATACGCCCCCTTAAATGTGCAGGAGAAATTTCTGCTATATACATTGGCGAAAGCATGGAAGCCATACCCACACCAATACCGGCTGCAAAACGGGCCGCAATAAAAATATCCCTGTTTGGAGAAAGCGCCATAGCCAGTGATGACAATGCGAATAAACTGGCAGCCAGCATCAGTCCAGGCCTCCGCCCGTAATTATCAGCTACTTTACCTGCTACAAGGCAGCCGGCTATGGCCCCCAGAGCTAAACTGCCGGTAGCTAATCCCTCCCAATAGGCATTCAAGGCGAACTGTTTTTGAAGAAAAGGAAGCGCCCCCGAGATTACTGCAAAGTCAAAACCAAAAAGATAACCCCCAAGTGCAGAGATCAGTGAAATACCCAGTATATAAAATTTATTATAGGATGATTTTATCATATAGTTAATACAAGTTGTTTATTCAACACCAAACTCATAAATGGTTGTAGTGGCATATTTTTTACCAGGATTTAAAATTGGATCAGGGAAATTCTTGTGGTTAGGACTGTCGGGGAAATTTTGAGTTTCAAGGGCGACTGCCCCATACCTGTTATAATACTCACCCTGCGATCCGCAAATCTCTCCATCCCAATCATTGGCGGTATATAACTGTAACCCTGGCTGATCTGTATAAACAGTCACCGTCCTTCCAGATTCGGGCTCAGTCAGTATTGCAGCCAAAATTATTCCTGCCGGGGGATGCTGCTCTAAAACATAATTCTGATTATACCCATCGCCCAAAGAAAAACGGTCATTGTAGGAGCCGATCTTTTTAGGGATACCAAAATCAAATGGGGTGCCGGCCACAGGCAAAATATTCCCATTCGGCGTATCCCCCTTGTTCTCTGTAAAGCAAGGCGCATTTATATAAAGGTTATGTCTTAAAATATTGGGGCATTCAAAACCTGTTAGGTTAAAATAGGTATGGTTGGCTAAGTTTACCGGGGTAGGCTGATCGGTTTGTGCTTCATATTTCATCACTAACCGGTTGTCCTCATTTAACAGGTAAGTTACCTTTACGTGCAGGTTGCCGGGGTAGCCTTCTTCTCCATTTTTACTCAAGTAGTCAAATTCGACCCCCACCTGATTCTGATCCTGTATAAGTGTGCCAACGTTCCATATTTTTTTATCAAACCCCTCAAACCCTCCGTGCAAATGATTTAAACCTTCATTACTGGATAACTGGATAACGCGCTGATCTAACTTAAACTTTGCGCCCGAAATACGGTTCGCATATCTTCCTATCAAGCAGCCAAAATAATGTGTGTTTTGACGATAGTCCGTCAATTCCCCATATCCTGCTACTATATTTTTAATTGTTCCGTTTCTGTCCTGCGTGTGAATAGCGGTAATGATACAACCAAGGTTGGTGACTGATATAGATACCTTATCGTTCTTAAGAGTTATTAAATAAATAATTCCCTCTTTTTGATGATCGTATATGCTGCAAGAAACCGTTAATTCCTTTTTTTTAGTTTCCGACATAGTTACCTTTCATCTGCTCAAGATATGGGATCATTCTTAAATAGGTTGCAGCCCCCTGGTGATTTCTGTCCATCGTGATCACTTCGTATAAATATTGTTCGCTTAATTTATAATTACCTAACCCAAGATATCCCAGACCTGTAAGATATTTACAGAAAATCACATTTCTTTTATTAAGATCAATATCAAAAACAAGCATGTCTGGTAAGGATACCGCAAAGTAATCGATGTGCACAGGTTTATTTATCTGATCTTCCCCGAATTTTAAAAAACGTTTAAAGATCGAATTCGCCTTAGCAACATCGCCTAATTTTCGCCAGGCCAATGCCTGGAAAACTATTTTATCAGGCTGTGGGTCATTATAATAAATAGCCTGTACCGGCTCGCTTATTCCCTGCGTGGCTTCTTCAAACTTTTCCCTGGCTTCTTCAGCCATTCCCAAACCCTCAAAAACACAGCCCAATAAGTAATTCACATCGTTTTCAGGTGTTCCATAAATTTTACCTTCACCCAAATTTTCCGGGTAATGCTGAATGGTAAGCAGTTCCAAAGCCTTATAAAAATCACTATCAGCAATGGCTTGTTTAGCTAATGCAGTATAACATAATAAAAACTGTCCAACTACTTTGCCCTCACCTCCTTCCCAGGGATGAAACTTTCTGCCGGACAATAATTTCCTGGCTTGCTCAAAATCCTGAAGATTATTGTATAAAGTTATTTTCTCTAAATACAGATCATCCCTTTCCTCTATCAGATCCGGATATTTATTAAGGCGTTGCAATCTTTCATAGGATGTTTTACCGGTAATTTTATATAACTGATCCAGTTCCATTAAAACCCGCGAATCCGTTGTGTCCAGATCAAAAGCCTCTTCCATAAACAAGATGGCTTTGTCTTTCTGATCAAGTTTATTATAATAAGCTAATGATAAATTACGATGCGTGGTTGGAAAGGTATTATCCAGTTTCACTGCCTGCTCCCAACAACTCACAGCGTTCTCATATTGCCTTTTGTCATACCAGAAATTGCCGAGATAATAATAAGCTTTGGCATCTTTTGGATTCAGCATTATAGCATTTTGCAGGATTAAAACCTCATCGATCTTGTTTGGAAAACATCTTTCAGGAGACTTTTCAGCACCAAGCTTGCAGAAAGATAGGGCTTTTTCAGGTTGTTGATTTTGAGAAGCGAACCAGCCCATATAATAATATACTAATGGTGATACTGCCTTTTTACCCGTTTTGAAAATGGTTAACACCTCAATGGCTTCATCATATGCTCCGGCCTGTGCATAATCAAGTGATAATTCCAGGAAATTATTCAGATCATCGCGCATCAACTTTTTCAGTTCTTCTATCCCTTGCCCGGATGGATCGCCATTTACAGTTTTGTTGACAAGATATTTTTCAAACAGGCATCCATAATTAAAAAGATCGATCTTTAGTGATTGCCCAATAAAAGGTAAGCATTCGTCAAGTCGACCAACTTTGCGTAATAATGTAGCTTTTAAATGCCGTGCCGTATGGCTGTGTGCATTCCGGACAAGTGATTTTTCAACCAATTTAAGAGCCTCATGCGTTTTATTTTTTAAAGCCGCTATTCTTGCCAAAGCTAAAAATCCGCTGCATTGCCAGGCATCATTCCACGTTGATTTATAAAAACTTTCGTAGGCTTCATCATTTTTGCCCTGTAGTTTTAATGACCAGCCCAGGTTGTAATAAGGCTCGCCATCATAAGGGTTGGGATTACGTTTCGTCAGCGTTTGGATAGCAGTTCTGAAATAAGGCTCGGCTTTTTCAAACTGCCCTCTTCTTAACAACAGCAGCCCCATCGCATTATTACACCTGATATCCCCCGGGCTTCTTCTTAGCCCTTCTTCGTAATAATCAACCGGGTTAAAAGTAGCATGGCGGTATTGCTCCAGGTGCAATCCATTCAGATACAGGTCCTCCACCTGTTCAATTTCCGACGGTGGCCTTGCAGCTGTTGCTGCCTCAGGAATTTCTTTATGCTCATTGTTTTCGGGACGATAGGCAACTAATTCTATTCCATTACTATCTGCCACTATAATTTGCCAATTGTTAAACTGGCTAAACTCATCGGGCTCATACGTTTCATCAAATATCTCATTAGGTGAAATATCTGCAACATACCGTTTCACTGTTTTGCCATCGACTGCAAGGCTGATAACTGCGTTTTTATAAATAGCGGTAGCATATACCTTTATAAAAATCTTATTGTTTTCAAACTCCAGGTTTACCATCGCCTCCTTACTGGCATTTTTCACCACGCCAATGTGGGCATAAGGCATAAAGTATTGTTCAAAAGTTTTTTCTTCATTGGGTTGTAGCCATGAAAAATCCGGCTGATTATCTGTAAACACCCCTGTCATCAATTCAATATAAGGGCCATCTTCATCCGTCAGGTTTTTATCCCAGGCATAGCCAAAATCACCGTTGCCCCAGGTCCATTGTTTTTTTCCGGGTGATAAATGATGATCAGCAACATGCAGCATTCCTGTTTGGGTATCATGTTCATAACATCCCATAAAATCATAATTTGACCGGATGGCCATATATGACGTAGGCACCGGTATGGTATCATACCGGGATATATCGGTACCGGGAGCGTAATTAACTTTATAATAAGTACCAGTTGCTATTGGGAAATCAGACACATCTCTTTTACCATGATCAAAAACAGCATATACATCTGGCGGAAATACCGATTGATAATGCTCATTTACCTTTACTGCAGGATTTGCCCACCATAAAAAAGTTTGGGGGAATGGGGTACGATTAAATAATTTCCCTTTAACTTCCAGGTATGCCTTATCTGGAAATAAAGTAAAGCCAGCCCGGCCTTTTGTGCGAAACATTAGTTCGATCTCATTTACCCATACTGTTTTACTGCCATCTTCATTTTCTTCAATGGCAAAATCAACAGGCGAAAAAGTACTCGGACGATGATGCTGCGGCCAGTTGAATTCTATCCCACCAGATATCCATGGACCGGCCAGTCCCACTAATGCCGGTTTAATAACCTGGTTATAATAAACAAAATCCCTTTGACTTACCTTATCATAAGCCCGCTGAATTCTGCCCCCCAGCTCAGGCAGGATCATGATCTTCAAATATTCATTTTCGATAAAAACAGCGGTATATTCCTGGTCATTTTTTTCATCGGCAATTTTTTCTATTACCGGGTGAGGGTACACCACTCCGCTGCTTCCCTGATAAACCCTTTTTTCCAGGAACATGGGGTTTTTTTCTGGTTCACCTGTTTTATAAGTTGGTATTGTAATTTTTTCAATCCAGGCTTTTACTTCCATCATATGCTATGTATTTTTATTTACTGCTTACTGTAGCATTGTAAGCTCATTTATTACTATTACTCTTTACTACACCTTATTCCGTAACCATTAATTCAATAACTAATTAAATATCATTATTTTACAGGAACTAATTTTACCATCAACGCATCTTTATTTTCTATACTCAATGTAAATGATGGCTGCCCTGCTTCTATTTGTCCTAATACCGCATCGGTTAAAAAATCTTTTATAATATATTTCTGATTAGCTAAACCAAGCTCTTTAGCTGTAAAGGTTGGACTGAACTTCTTCTCCTTATCAAAATTAAACATGCTCAATAAGGTAGTATCGCCAGGCAGATAAAATGTAAGCTGTTGATCAAAGCTTCCCCCATCAGAAAATTTCAGGGGTGTGAAAGCCTTTGGATCACCAAAAAAAGCGCATACATCTTTGTTATTTAAAAAGATCCTGGCCCTGTCAGCCGCAATTTTATTCCTAAAGTCAGAACCATCACCCAATATGCTTCCCATACTCATCATAGCATATATCCTGACCTTAATTTCCGATTCGGTCAGATCGGGGTTTTTCTCGAAGTTCTTCATGATACTGACATCCATATTGGTATATGGCCATAGTGTGCCTTGCACCCACCACATATGTGAACCAGTAGCCAATGAAGATTCTGTGCTGCCATAATGAGGAAATCCGGGCTGGTCATCCCTGAGATGAGAATACACGTCTGTTGATACAAAACGGGTATGTGCATACTGACTCGGAAACATTGGCGATATGGCCATTGTAATAAAAACATCCGGGCCCATTATAGTATCAACCAATGACCTAAGCATCTTCATGCCATAATTATAGGCCTGTAAACCCGAATGCACATTCGGGTCAAAACGGCTTGTCGATTCTAATGCGCCTGCGGTTAAAAAATCTATCTTAATAAATTTGGCGCCAATAGCCCTGGCCTTCTCCAACTGGTTAATTATATATAATCTTACAGCCGGATGAGTGGGATCCATAGCAAGCGCCCCCCACTCACCGTCTTTGTACCAGATAGGCTGATTATTTTTATCCCGCAGCACAACCTCGCTTAGCGGGTAATCCGATCCCGCTATTTTGGTAGTTTCCAGGCTGTTTTTCCAGGTCCACATTGCAAAGGGGATAAAGTAGAAACCCATTTGCTGGTTCTTTTTTTTGGCATAACGCCCGAGAGACGCCAAAAGATCAGTAGTATAAATTGACTGGTCATAGGAGTCAATACTCATTACCGGTTTTGAGTACTTATTAAGATTATCAAGGGTTTGAATAAAATCGGATATTTTCGCGACATCCTTTGGCATCATTACGCCCGAGTAACCCAAAACGCCTTCTACCCCAAAGCTGTTCCAGTAAATAGGAGCGCTACCTTTCCAGGTTTGTTTACCATTGAACATAACATTGGCATTCCCATATCCAACAAAAGCTTTCCTCACATCATCCGACCCACACAAATAAATAATAGAAGAGCTAACCATATTACCTTTCATGGTACCATGCGGGGCATGATCATGCGTTCCATCCAAACCACCATAATCCGCTTGGAGTGAATGATTGTCTTCTGTTGCCGCGCCGTCGTATATCCTAAGCGAATCAATAATGCCTGTTTGCTTACCAGACCGATAGGTTATACCTGTTTTCCAGAAATCGTGTGATAAGCTACCCATTACCAAACCAGACAGTTTAGTATTATCATAAACCGCAGCATACTCATAACTTATACCGCTGAATACAGGCTTATCGGCACCTTCCCATTTACGCTCCAGCACATTCACCCAATCATCATTATCAAAGGGAACATCTAAAAGCCTTGGTTCTGCTCCGGGTTGAAATAATCTGCCTTGTTCAGATGGGGTTACGGCTAAAGCGCATATGTCCCGCGATTCTAACTGCTCGCTCCTTCCATCTGCCTTTACGGCAGTCAGGTTGGTCAATAAATAAGCGTGGTCCCGGTATAGCGTAACCTGTTGTATTAACGTAATGCCCTTGTCGTTCCCCGAATGTTTAATAACTATCCTTGTGCCTTTTCCTCCCTCATTCTCGAAATTATCTGTAGCAACTTGGTGTACTTTACATTCTGATGTTGAGAGGTAACCAGCTTTCAGGTCATTTACATAAGCAATGGTGTTATATAAAACAACACCATTGCTAAAATGATAAGATAAACGTCCTGTTTTACAGTTAACCGAAACTGTTGACCCCGCAGTGCTTACAACAAGACTGTCATTGTATTTATTAACCTGCTGCGCATTTGTCTTAAGCGACCATAAAAGCAGTGCCGGCAGGCAGTATGAAATAAAACAGTTCTTCAAATTCATTTAATAAATTGTTAGTAACCTGGGTTTTGACTGTTAAGGTTTAAAGCCTGATTATTCTGCAGTTCGCTTAATGGTATAGGATATAAATTATTTTTTGCAGATACATTTTGTGCAGGATGAGGATCATCAGTTGAACCATTTTTGGCCTCATAGTAAGCCTTTGGATTATTATGGGCCATAACTCTCTGCACCAATGTTCCAGTTCTTTTCAGATCAAACCATCGCCATCCTTCGCCACCCAGTTCGCGTGTACGTTCATCCAGCAATTCGTTGCGTAGTTCAGTTTGAGAAGGCACATGCCCTAATGCAGTTTCCAGGTTTGACGCAACGTCCCTGGCCCGGTTACGTACCTTGTTCAACGGAACCAGGGCATCCGTAGTTTGACCAAGCTCATTAAGCACTTCCGAATACATCAGAAAAACATCGGCTGAACGAAGGTAATATAGATTTTTGCCCGAGTTATTGACGTCAATGTCCGAGCTTGAAATATCATATTTTTTAATAGTAGGCAATCCCGGATCTACCCACCAGCTCATGGTATTGCCACTGCCGTCATAACGATCATGATTGATGGACGATGTGTATCTTTTATCATTCACTTTATCAAAAACTGTGTCAGAATAAAAAGTAGTTGCCATTACAACAGAACCGCCATAACCCGGGGTATTTTTATTAAAAGCTTCACCCGGTATTGGTGGCCCGGCGTATGAGCCAAACAGGTTTTGCAAACTCTGCGTATTGCCTGCATCTGTTGAATATTGAATTTCAAAAAGTGATTCAGCATTATTTTCATGCTTACCATCAAAAAGGTCTGCATAGTTTGTTAATAAGGTAAGCCCGCCTGTTTGTATAAGATCGTCAAAAGTAGTTTTTGCGTTCTGATAGTCGTGGAGGGTTAAATAAACTTTCCCTAATAACGCTTTGGCGGCCTCTACACTTGCCCGCCCGGGATCTTGGTTTTTACCTTTAATCCAGCAATTTGCTGCTGCAAACTTCAGGTCTGTTATAATTTGTTTATAAACATCCGCAGTTGGAGAACGCTTTACGCCATCTGAGAATGACATGTTCTGCAACCGAAGCGGGATATCACCATATAACTGAACTAATTGAAAATAAAATAGTGCGCGCATAAATGAGGCCTCACCCATCAGGCGACTTTGCACAGTGACATCGGTAAAATTCTTGATTTGCGGAATATATTGCAAAGCATAATTTGCATTGGCAATTCCCTGGTAACACGTGGCCCAATATCCGCTTACATCACCATTTTGGCTATTGAATTGGATATCATAAACATCCAGTCCGGTAACCCCTGCCCAATAAGCTCCATAACCCTGGCTTTGATAGGTACACCGTGCTTCATCAGTTCCAATAACTCCAATTAATGCATAATCAGAAGCCTTTAATACTTGTAATTGTTTGTATATGCCTGTTACACCGGCTGTGGCGCCGGCCTGGTCTTTGTAAACCTGTTGTGCTGAAAGAAATACTTCTGGTGTATAATCGAGCTGCTTACGACAGCTTCCTAAGATTAACACCAATACAGCCATCGCGATGACTTTTGAAAATTTATGTTGGCTAAAAAGTTTCATATGAATATTTTAAAAATGTTATAACCCTAATTTTATGCCCAGCAGGAATGTTCTGTATCTCGGATAAGTTTCATTACTGCCGTCATCTCCGCTCACATCCGGATCCAATCCTTTGTATTTGGTGAAAAGAAAAGGTTCAATAGCCTGGGCGTAAATATTCAAGCTCCTGATCTTTGCCTTTTGAAGCAATTTTGAAGGTACATCATACCCCAGGGAAATATTTTTGATACGCACATAACTGGCATTTTGTATCGAAAAGCTTGATCCCTGCCCCGGTCCGCCAGGTAAAGTTTTAAGAGATGTTCCAAATGCGTTAGGTCTTGGTATGTTAGTGTTTGTATTAGTCGGCGTCCAGTAATTACTACCTGCCTGCGTCACATTTCCGGTGTTTCCATAATTTGCATTATAGTAGGTTAGGTTGGTGTAGGTTAGGTTATTTAATTGTTGTCCGTATTCATACGTTGTAAATACAGTCATGGAGAAAGCATCATATCTAAAATAGTTCCAAAATCCGCCCCATCCTTTAGGGATGCTTGAGCCTACAACCACTTCATCCAATGGAGTTATTTTTCCATCGCCATTAACATCCTTGATTTTGATGTCGCCCGGTTTGCCGTTTGGATTAAGAGCAAAATTATCACCTGCCTGATACAAGCCATCGTATACGTAATTAACATAAGTCCCGCTGGGCGGCAAGCCAACCCTTAAAGAAAGACTGATCGAATCCCGTCCTGGTAATAACTTGGTGATCTTACTCTTATATTTTGACCAGTTAAGTGATGTTTGCCAGGTAAAATGATTTGTTTTTACCGGAGTAACTTTTAATACCAGATCTATCCCTTTAGTATTCATTGCAGCAACATTGATCTGCTCATTATAAAAACCGGAAGAAGGGGCAAGCGTAAACGGCAGTAACAAGCTGCTGATATCTTTATTATATACATCTGCACTAAATTGAACCCTGTTATTAAATAGAGCGATATCAGTACCTATGTTGAACTGATGCTGGCGCTCCCATTGTAAGTAAGAGTTACCGGCAGTTCCGCCTATTTGATAGCCACTTGTTACAGAAGATCCATTGAACGGATATTGGGATTGATTAAAACGGGTGTAGATGGCATCATAAGGCAGGTTCTGGTTGCCGATGAGGCCATAGCTCACCCGAAGCTTTAAGTCATTAACAACCGCACGGAACTTGTAACCGATAAAAGGTTCGTCAATAAGCCTCCAGGCAGCACTGGCAGACGGGAAAAAACCAAATTTATTATTGGAGCCAAACCTTGAAGAACCATCTTGTCTGGCAGTCAGGTTAAGAATGTAACGACTTTTATATTTATAAATAGCTCTCGCCAGTAATGACCTTACGGCCCAACCATCATAATTGGAATTGTCCTGGGTTTTAATTCCGGCACTGCCAATGTCCTTATAGGACAAAAGATCAGTAGGGAACTGAGTGCCCTGCATATCTGCCGCTATATTTTCATGCCTTTCATAAGTAAAACCACCCAACAGGTTCAATTCGTGGTCTTTGGTCACCAAGTTATAGGTGGCGGTATTTTCCCATAAAATATCTGTTGATTTGTAATGATATATTTCTGCCTGCCCGTTGCTGGAAAATCCCTCGCCGGTGTTTCTTGGATAGTAAGTGTCTGATTCTCCATCGTAGAGATCAGCTCCAATGCTGGAACGTAACAGCAAATTCTTTACGGGGGTAATCTCCAGGTAGATATTACCGTCGGTTCTGGTTGTATTGTTATTATGTACTGAATAAAGTGCTGAAGTCAACGGATTGCGGATCGTTAGTGTTCCGGTACTGTTGTCTGTTATAACAAGGGGCTGCCCATCAGCTCCGTAAATCGGCATTAATGGACTTTGCGTTAATGCTTGCTGGTACTCGCTGCTACTTGGGCTTTGGGTTATATCATATGTAATGGTGGCGCTCCCGCCAACCTTAACAATATTTGAAAGCGTTGACTCTTCATTGAAAAATGCATTGTACTTTTTATACCCGGTATTAATGAGAATACCATCCTGGTTCAAATAGTTGCCACTAAAATAAACCTTGTTTTTAGTAGTCCCATTAGATATGGCTATAGAATAGTTTTGCATTGGCGCGCTTTGGCGTGTTACAGCTTTCTGCCAGTCATACGTTTTATAACCATCGGCAATACTTTGCAGTTCGTATGAATTAAATACTTTGGCATCCGAAGTACCCAAGGGATAAGTTGTGGGGTCTGCATCAAAAAATGCATTACGCTTTAACTGTGCGTACTGCTCTCCATCAAGCATCTTGTAGGCAGAGTTAGGTTTTTGCAAACCGTAATAGGCGTCGAAATCTATAGTAGACACCCCGGCTTTGGCTTTTTTAGTGGTTATTATAATTACCCCCGCTGCAGCCCTTGAACCATAAATACCTGCGGCAGCAGCATCCTTCAAAACTTCTACCGATTCAATATCCATTGGATTGATTGAACGAATATCACCTACTAAAGCTACCCCGTCTACCACAAAAAGAGGCCCTTCGCTTTGTGTGATAGAATTGATACCCCTTACGTTTATAGCCGAGCCGGAGCCAGGGGCGTATCCTGTACTATGCACCTCCAAACCCGGAACACGTGAAGCTAAGGCGCTTGCCAAATTGGTTACAGGAAGCTCTGTTATTTCTTTGGCAGAAATACTCGAAACCGAGCTGGTCAAATCAGTTCGCTTCTCCTTACCGTAACCGATCACAACAACTTCTGCTAAAGAAGTGTTAGTGCTTTCAAGAAAGATAACGAGTGTACTGTCTGCATTACTAACCGTTACATCTTTTGATTTGTAACCGCCATAACTCGCAGTTAAAATCGAACCTGGCTCAACGTCAATTTTAAAGCTCCCGTTAATATCTGCGGCTTTGCGGGCTTTAACAATCCCATTGTTTTTAATGGTGATGGTAGCAAGTGGGAGTGGTTGATGAGACGCTGCGTCTTGTATCACCCCGCTTACCTGCTTTTGCTGAGCAAGCGCCGGAGCCATAAAGGCGGCAGACATCATTAAAAATAGTAGTAGTTTTCTCATTTTATATTTAGGTTTAATAATTGGTTTAATTGTTTAGTAAACACAAATCGCAATTGATATAAATCATAAATTCATTTTAACAGAATGCAACAAATAGATTATATTACTATGATGACATCAAAAGTAAATAAGCAAATCATTCCATTTCCATGTTAAATAAAAAATATCTGCGCTGGCTTTTATTATAAATCAAAGCAAATAATCTTATTATTCATTCATATAATTAACAACTTATAAATTTATAAATGGGTAGCTCTAATTGGTTTTGGTAAATCTCCAAGATTAATGCATGATAAAGAATAGTTTTTATTATGGAAATGATGGATTTTTTTCTGATTATATTAATATATTAGTCCTATGAAAAATAAAGGTCTCAGAAAACGTGAAGGATTTGAAGGACAAAGACTGATCGTGCTGCCAAAAAAGGTGATTGCCGATTTTTTGACAAGAGATCTGGTGACCAAACAGATTTATATTACAGATATCGGCTACTACCCAAAAGCGGAGTTTCATTATGCCGAACGTCCCGCGGGCATTAGTCAGCATATTATTATTTATTGTGTAGAGGGTTCTGGCTGGCTGGAAATAAACAAGAAAAGAGTTGACGTAAATCCATCAGAGTTCATCATTATTCCAGCCAACATCCCCCACCGTTATGGCGCAGGTAGCAGCAAGCCCTGGACTATTTATTGGGTTCACTTTAAAGGAGAGCTTTCTGCTTACATTACTGAATTAATTTTAAATAACTCAGAAAATTACAAGCCAAACTTATCCTACAATGATCAGCGTATAAAACTCTTTGAAGATATTTACAATAACCTTGAGAAAGGGTACAGCAGCGATGCATTACGATACGTAAACATGATCTTCTCTCATTTTTTATCCTCCCTTATCTATGAGGAAAAATTTAATGATACAGACAAAAAAAAAGGCAAAAATATTATTTCATTAAGTATTGCCATGATGCAGAAAAAAATTCATTCTGTAATTAAACTACATGAATTTGCTAGTTTTTCCAATTTGTCTGTATCTCATTTTTCTGCTATTTTTAAAACGGAAACGGGCTATTCGCCAATTGAATATTTTAATCATTTAAAAATTCAAAAAGCATGTCAATATCTTTCATTTACAGATATGTCTGTTAAAGAACTGGCTATTAGCCTTGGTATTGAAGATCAATACTACTTTTCAAGAATGTTTACTAAATTAATGGGCTCATCCCCTACTGAATATCGAAAAAAGAATAAATAATGAAAATATATTCCTCAGGGTCTCTTTTGCCGGATTAAGCAGGGTATTATAACTATAGGCAAACGCTAAAAACATGGACGATTTTTTATTGACAAATTGTAGTGTTAATGTAGTGCTTACAAATTGACATTTTAAATACCATGTGATGATATTTGTTGGTGCATGGATTATCAAACGCTAATTATCAATTAAACGCCAATTGACCAGGCTAAACAAACTTTTATGAAAATGTTAAGAATACCGATATACAGTATAATAGTTTTTTGCCTTATGGCGTTAAAAAGCTATGCTGTACCAGTAATATATATTAATCAGGTAGCATTTGATAGTAAGGCACCTAAAATTGCTGTGATAAGCACTGATGTTGCGCTGGATAATACTGTCCGGTTCAGTATCATCAATAACAAGTCTTTAAAGGTTGAATTTACAGGTAAGGTAAGTCATGCGCAGCAATTAAATGAATGGGCGCCAGGTATGCTATTTTACCAGGCCGATTTCTCGTCAATAAAAACAAAAGGGACTTATAAGTTGCGGGTAACAATTAAGGGTAAATCTTATACCTCTGATCTATTTATTATTGACGATAACGCGCTGGCCAAATTGACAATTCCTTCTATAATCCATTATTATAATAAGCAACGGGCAAATACCCCACAGGAATTGGCTGCTGATAGTAAAGTGCAATTATTTGGCAGTACAAATACAGTCGATCTTCGTGGCGGATGGTGTGATGCTTCTGGCGATGTAAGCAAATACTTTTCGCATCTTGCTTACGCAAATTACATGTCGCCACAACAAATCCCTTTGGTTACATGGTCAATGATCAATACTTCCGAAACCGCGCAAAATTTGCTTGCCAAATTGGGCGTTAAAGATTCCTTAGACAATGAAGCCATTTGGGGCGCCGATTATATAATGAGATCCTTGTCTAAGGACGACTATTTTTACATGACCGTTTTTAGCTATTTTAATAAAGATCCTAATGCTCGCCGGGTAGTAGGCCTGCACGCTAATAGCGTAACAACCAACGAATATCAGTGTGCATTTCGCGAAGGCGGAGGGATGGCCATAGCCGCACTTGCCCGTATTGCCAGATGGAAAAAAAATGGATCATTTACATCTCAGCAATACTTAGATGGTGCAAAACGTGCATTTGCCCATCTTTTAATCAATAATACCAAATATGATGATGATGGCAAGGAAAATATAATTGATGATTACTGTGCACTAATGGCTTCTGTAGAATTATGGATTACTACTGATAGCTCCATTTATCGTGATGAAGCCAGAAAACGCGCCCGTAACCTCTCGAAACGTATAGCCGCCGGAGGTTATTTTATAGCGGATGACAAATCCAGACCATTCTGGCATGCATCTGACGCTGGTTTGCCAGTTATAGCATTGTGCCGCTATTTAAAAAAAGAAAACGATGCCGCCTATCGGGACACTGCATTAAATACTATAAAAAAAGCGCTTATTTATACATTAAAAGTTACTAATAGTGTAAGTAATCCATTTGGCTATGCGCGGCAAACTTTTACCTACAAAAATGAAATTAAAGAGGGCTTTTTCATTCCGCACGATAATGAAACCGGGTGGTGGTGGCAGGGAGAAAATGCCCGTTTGGCCTCGCTTGCAACTGCTGCAACTGTTGGTGGCAGATTGGTTTTCCCTGCTGGAAGCAATTCGCGTATTAAGGATTCGCTTGCCGTATTTGCATCACAGCAATTATCATGGATATTAGGTTGTAACCCTTATAACATGTGTTTTATGTATCAATTTGGCCAACACAATGTACCTTACATGCATTCCAGTTTTGGACATGGATCTGAAAGGGGTGGAATTTCAAATGGGATAACCGGCAGGGACGGTAACGGTGATGGCAGCGGGATTGATTTTAAAACCAGCGCCAATGGGAACGAGTGGCGTTGGACAGAACAATGGTTACCACATGCCGCGTGGTTTTTACAGGCCGTTGCGGCCACTGCTGAGAATTAACCTGTATATTTTAATTTACGCCAGGAGAATCGTTAAAGGGAGACGCAGTTATTAATAAGTACTTGCGTATTCCCAAAGGCACTATTGTTGATCCTCAAATAAGTTAGTTTTCCAACCTGCCTGTAAGCAAAAAAAATCGTTTCCGTATAAAGAGACGACTTTTTTTGAGGTGGGCACAGGCCAGCCCCAGGAACTACCCGATTATAAGAACTTTCACTTTAATCAATTGACCTTCGGGCGAAACCGTGTTTTAAATAAAAAGGCTGTCCCGAATATTAATTTCGAGACAGCCATGTAATTTATTTTAGCAAGGTTTATGGATTAACATCCCACCATAAACGTTTACCGGGACTGTCATCGCCGCCAAACTCTTTGGCTACAGCAGCATCAACCTGAGCTTTTGATGCGTTGGTAAATGTTGCCGAATACGGCATGCGTTTTACAAAATCGCCATTTGCCACTTTGCCCTGACTGTCGTTCTTTTTTATAGGATATTGTTTTGGATAGCCGGTTCTTCTGAACTCGGCCCAGCCTTCATAACCTTCAGGGTATACAGCTATCCATTTTTGTGTAATAATGCGTTCTATCTTTCGCTCCAGGGGATCGCCATCATTCCATTTAACGGTAATATTTGAAAGTGGCGGTGCGTCATTATCATGATTTTTAGGATCTACATAAGCTGCCGGGGTTGAAGTAGCATCTGCAAGGTAAGAGTCAACGCCGCCTGCGCCATATTCATTAAACGATGCTTTAACGCCGTCCTCGTAAAAAGCCTGCGCCGAACTTCCGCCCATATTCCAACCTCTAAGCACACCTTCAGACCGCAGAAAGAAACTTTCGGCCACACTCATAATTTTTAGTGGTGCGCCGAATGACGTCGCAAGCTTTGAAAAGTCACTGTAGGTACCAGTGGTAAGCGGGATACCTGTTCTTATACCTTCAATCTGACCGTTAAGGGCAGGATCATCCGCCGGTAAGGCCATTTTGGTAAGCCTTGGATCTTTTAAGCCTCCTAATATTGAACTAACAGGAGCACCTAAGCGCATATCGCCCCATGATGTTACGATCTCATCAATAGGATTTTCGCCGGATACATTCATAAAAAAACCACCGTCGGCTGTTTCCAAAACACCATACTTATTACTTACTGCCGATTCTGCTTCTGTTTTCGCCTTGACGGGATCGATATTTGAGATCCGGATAGCTAAACGCAATTTCAGCGTGTTGGCAGTCCTGATCCACTTGGCGTAATCTCCTTTAAAGAGGCTATTATCAAACACCTGGAAACGAAGCTTGTAAGCGTTCGGATCTTTATCTTCAACAGCAGACAAAGCAGCAATCGCCTGGTCAAGATCAGCAAAAAATGCATTGTATGCTTCCTCCACGGTATCAAACGGAACGTCGGCTGTTGTACCAATCTTGCTGTATGGAATAGGGCCAAAAGTATCTGCCGCCCTGCTGGCACCAAATACTTTACAAATTAATGCTATACCATACAAATCAGGATATTTGGTATCAAATTTCTTCAATTTCCATTGTAGCCAGGTGTTCAGTATATTTTGTTGTGGGACATCCCAGCAATAATCAACCCAATCACTCACGAAACTATAGGTAAAATTGTTTACGTTACCTAAAAAAATCGAAGGAGTAGTTGTATATCCTGCGTATTCATCCTGGCCAAGATCCTGCTGGCCCTGGTAAATATAATTTACAGGCGATTCAATATTCGTCATCATACCCGGCAGTAAAATACTCGCCTCTTTACCGTCAATTTTTAGAAGATCCTGTGGCAATAGTTTTAGGTCCTGGTTAATGCCGTTCATATCCTTCCTGCAAGAGGTACTAAAGGATAGCAGGGCGATCATGCTAAGCGTGATTACACCTTTTATATTTTTTATTTTTTTCATCGTTGTAATGATTAATATTATAATTAAAGCGAAGTTCTGACACTGAAACCGAATGTACGTGTAGCCGGCACACCAAAACCATCAATACCCATTGTATTAGTTGCTGTGGAAATAGCCTGTTCAGGATCATAAGGGGCCTTCTTATAAAAGAAAAACAGGTTATGGCCAGTTAAAGAAATATTTAAATTTTTGAACGTTTTGCCAATAAGCGGGAAGGTATAGCCTAAGGCCAGCTCCCTTAAACGGATGTTCGTTGCGCTATAGGTGTACTCTGGCACCGCTGCACCATCGGCCCCGCCTGATATTGCTGTGTAATACGCCTGTGCATCAACTTTTTTACCGTTAACCACTACTCCGCCTGCATTACGTGCATCAGCTGTTCTTTGCGAAATCCCTTTATAGTCAAGCCAGGTTTCCGTCATTGAAAATGTCTGTCCGCCAAAACGGCTGTCAACCAAAAACGAGAGGTTAATGCTTTTATAATGGAAGCTGTTATTAAAGCCGGCTAAAAATTTAGGATTTGGATTTCCCACATACCTGAAATCATCAGATGCGGTCAAAACAGGTATCCCGTTAGCATCAACTTTTATTGATCCATCGGGGTTTTTATCGATGATCCTACCATAATAATCGCCAAAGGCACTGTATTTACCATCTTTCGGTCTGGATAACCAGGTGGCAACCAAACGTGTGTTGTCCGCTGATGAAATTACATAATGGTCTGCAACATATAACGGACTAAGGGCCCGTATCTGACTTACATTGTGCGAAAAGTTTAAAGCAGATGTCCATTTTAAATCGCCAAAACTCGCGTTGTAGCTAATGGTTCCTTCAAAACCATAGTTCCGGATCTCACCGCCATTCAATATGAAACTTTGTGCGCCTGCTCCTGAAGGTGCCTGGATAGTGATGATCTGATCGCTTGTATGTGCGTCATAATAAGACAGATCAATGTTTAGATTATGAAATAACGTAACCTGTGCACCAATTTCAAATGTTTTTGTACGCTCAGGTTTAACCTCTGCTGTGTTATCTCCTGAAAAATAAGGCAGCTGGTTTATTGGGTTGGTGCCTACTATTGGCTGGAGATTATTAAGCGAGTAAGGAGGGAAACTATTATTAGCTCCCTGACCGGGTGCAGTACCAACGTTGGCGTAAGTTGCCCTTAATTTAACATAAGTCAACACATTTGATGTACCAATTGTATTGGTTAACACATATGATAAACCTACTGATGGGTAAAAGAATGAGTTGGGTGTAGTATATGCCCATTCGTTACGCCCTGTAGCATTCAGGAACAGGGTTTCTTTATACCCAATAGTGGCGGTGGCCAGCACAGATTGTGTAATGCCTTTATATTCATGCTCATCTGTGGCCAACGGGTGTGTCTGATCATAATTATTGGCCGAGAAATAATTGGCGAGGCTTAATCCATAACCATTGGTACTTTGCAGATTAGTACTGTAATCAAAGCTCCTGTCGTCTGTCGCGCCTATAGTAGCTTCAAGCGAGAAATCCCTGCCAACCTTAGTATCAACAGAAAGTAGCAGATCTGAATATAAATGGGTGCCGTAACCCTGCCCTGAGTAATAAGATCCGTTAATGCTTTGCTGCGCGCTTTGTGCTACTACATCGGTCGTGGCGTAATCTTCGTTTTGATTGCGGTAGTTATAACCATCCAAAGTTGTACGCGCCTGTAAATTAATCCAGCTGGCAAAATCATATTTTGCTTTAAATGATGATATGTACCGGCTTGAATAACGTTCATTCAGATCCCTGTAGGCTATCCAGTACGGATTTTGATTTGAGCTGAACTCATTTTTCTCGTAGGGCCAGTTTTGTTCACTTAAACCGCGTGTAGCGTTATACGTTTCAAAATGATTTTTGTCGTACTTGCTAAAATCATTATCCGTAGGGAACTGGTATAAGCCAAACATCGGGCTAAAGGTTAAGCCGGCTTTTGGGGGATTTTCCTGTTTCTGGTAGATGTAGTTAACCGAACCATCAAGCGTTAGCTTATCATTTAAAAACTTTCCTGATCCTCTTAAAGTGAAATTGTGCTTTAACAGCGAGTTGTTAGGAACAATACCTGTTGCTTTGGTATTTGCGTAGGATGCATAAAACAAAGTCTTTTCATTGCCGCCCGAAAGCGATATGCCATTGATATAGGTTTTACCTGTATTAAAAAAGTTTTTAACAAAAGCATTGCTCGCACCGGTTGATTTTGGCCCCCACATACTATCATCACCGGGATTTGCAGCATCAGGATTTGTACGGCCATAAGTAGTTTGCGGTAAAGGTAAGCCCGTAGCCGAATCAAAACTGGTAGATGAATTGAAATCTATCCGGGTGGCTCCGGCTTTGCCTTTTTTGGTTACTATAAGCAAAGCACCATTTGCTGCCGCGCTACCATACAGTGCTGCTGCGCTGGCGCCTTTAAGTACCTGAATGCTTTCAATGTCATCAGGATTAAGATTTGATAGCGGATCAATATCTGCACCATCACCAAGGCCAGCACTTGTGCCACCGGCACCCTGGCCAATTGGTACCCCATCAATTACATAAATTGGCGCGCTGTTTCCGCCTATTGACTTGGCGCCCCTCAGTTCAATTCTTGATGCGCTACCCGGGCCACCTGTACCCTTGGTAATTACCAAACCGGCAGCTTTACCGGCAAGTGAATTTACAAAGTTAGGGTCCTTGGCCTTTTCAAGTTCTGCTCCGCCTACATTTTGTGTAGCATAGGTAAGCGTGGCTGTCTTTTGTTCAATGCCAAGAGCGGTTACGGTTACCTCCGACAAAAGCTTCTGATCGCCCTTCAAAATAACATTTAAAACTGTCATCCCATTTATACTTACCGTTTGGCTTGCATAACCAACGTAAGTAAATACAAGAGAAGCATTTGGCGGTGCACTTATTGAAAATTTACCTTCAACATCAGTGCTGGTACCTTTAGTGCTCCCAGTTACCTTTACATTAACTCCTGGCAGCGGCTGGTTCTGTGCATCTGTCACAGTACCTTTTAGCGTTACATCCTGGGCAGATGCATTCAAGCAACAGCCAAGCAGAATAATAACTAACATGTAGAGTTTTTTCATAAAAATTAGTTTTGTTTAGTTGAGTGAATTAGTGTGTTCTTTCTCCGAACTTACTATGAAATATTAATTTTTGAAGGGCTTTTGGCTGCCAGTAGAGGAGATGTAGGGTGTGCGCCATCTCATCATGTAGCCCGTTTGTTACATTTGCGATTATGTATTTCAGGGGATTAAATCAGGCTAAAACAATAAACGAAAGGTGAGAATATCCTCAATATTAAATACATTGCCAATTGGCTACTTTGAGGTATAAGTAATTGATAAATAACTGCATTAATGCCATTTTTTAAATACTTCAGGCACTATTATATAGTATTTAGAGGCAGATCGATTTTACGTCCATTACGAGTGCAGAACTGTTATAATTGTTCAATATTTAAGTTGTAAACGTACCCTACTTTACCACTACTGATAATTAATTTAAGGTGTTAAAATAGAAAGTTTAACCTACAATTGCATTTAGCAACAATAGCTTGAATGGCCCGCAAGCAATGCTTAATACCAGGGCATATTTTTTTTATATTTTACAACATAATGGAATTTAAAATGAGAAGGTTAGTGCTGACGGGAGTATTTTTTTTATTGATTGCTTATAACAGTTTTACAACACTGGCGCAAACGCATAAGAAGCCCCGATTCAGGGCTTTAGCTATTGCCGAAATTGGCGGGGGACATGCCTTATTTGATGTGGCAGCAAAAATCTGGCTAAATAAACTGGCGGCTGACAGTAATTTTACCATAGATTATATCATCGACACCAAACCGATAACCAAATCCTATCTAAAGCAATACCAACTTTTTATACAATTGGATTATCCACCTTACCCCTGGAGTAATGAAGCGCAAGACGCATTTGAAAAATACATTAAAAAAGGCAAAGGGGGTTGGATCGGTTTTCACCACCCTACACTGCTGGGCGTATTTGATGGTTACCCGATGTGGCAATGGTATTCTGGTTTCATGGGTAATATCATGTTTAAAAATAATATACACTGCGGGACAACAGC
>JAQBOK010000069.1 GCA_028288085.1 Mucilaginibacter sp. | reverse complement strand
CCTTTGCAAACTCCACAGCTTCCTCAACCGAGTCTGCTTTAACAGTAATAAATCCCCCAATGGTTTCTTTGATCTCACCAAAAGGGCCATCGGTAACCACGCCTTTGTGTCCTACCACTTTGGCGCCATCGAATAGCAAACCAGTGCCGCTTACAAATTTGTTTTGTGCTGCAATACCACCTATCCAATCCATCGTTTGTTTCATCCAGATCTGCATCTGTTCGGGTGAAGCTATTTTGCTGCCATCCTCGTGCCTCATAATTAATGCGTACTCGTCCATTTTGTTTAATTTTTGTTGCCTGCCTTTCGGCGGGCAGGGTTAATAAATATATTAATTATAACCCAATATCAAGTGGAGGAAGGGAAATAGGACAGGGGAGGAGAAATATTTTATAAACGTGTTCACGTTTTTTTCGTGAACACCGTGAACAAACATTAACATCTGATAATCAGATATTTATGTTTTATAATTTAAATCCCCCTCGTTGCAGCGCAATTTATTCCCTCATCCCGTACATCTTTCTCATACTATCACCCATCATGCTAACAGCTTTTTTTCTTGAAAAAACATGCCGCATTAAAAATGAAACCAGCTTATTGCCCGTGCCGCTAATAAATGAAGGAGTTGTGCCAATCTTCCGTAAACATTCCTCCACCACCTGTGCGGGTTGTTGTGGTTTGGGCTCAAGTGAACTGGCTTTACCGGGATTGGTTTTTATGTAATTTGGGGTTGATGTGGCACCGGCACAGCAGGCTATA
This sequence comes from Mucilaginibacter sp., assembly GCA_028288085.1. Lineage (GTDB taxonomy): Bacteria > Bacteroidota > Bacteroidia > Sphingobacteriales > Sphingobacteriaceae > Mucilaginibacter. The sequence continues at coordinate 6,559 of JAQBOK010000069.1, read as the reverse complement.
ACATCCACACCTTTAGACTTCCATTCGTACCACAGGCCTTCGGCCAACACTTGGTTGAATGCTTTTGTCGCCGCGTAGGTTGAAAGGTATCCTGATCCCTGAAACCCGGCTATAGATGCCATGAGTACAATTCCTCCTTTGCGCCGCTCCGCCATTTTACCACCGAAATAGTGCAGCATGGCAAGTGGGGTAAGCATATTTACCCGGGCAATATGCATGTGGGTTGGCAAACCCGTTGCCAGGTACGGCCCTATATAAGATGCAGCTGCATTATACACCATAAAATCAATAGATCTGTCACCAATGGCATGTATAAGTTGTTGCATGGCATCAGGGGCAGCTAAATCGCAGTTTATGTGCAACACTTTTACGCCAAATTGTTCAGTTATTTTGTGGGCCATAGCTTCAAGCGGTTCTTTACGGCGCGCGATAAGAACCAGGTCGAGGCCACGCGCGGCAAGGGCTTGTGCATAGGCCGCACCCATCCCTTCAGATGCGCCTGCAACCAGCGCTGTATTGCCATACTTTTCCTTAAACGTCATTTTTAATATTTATAATGAGGGCAGGGAAGAAAGCACCTGGATAAAAATTAGCTAGTCATCTTATCTTTACTATTGCATCCTTGCTCTAGTTTCTGCATTTATTCTTTTTGCGGGGGCGCTGAAAAAGGGTAAACCGAACGCCACATCCGGTACAATACTATAATGGGAAAAATAAACCATGCAGCATTTGAAAGGAATACACGGGCCAATTGCGGTGAAGCATGTTCGCCGCACACTTCTTCAAATAAGATGATAGAAACATTGGTAAGCATTACCGAGGCCCACATAATGCTTGCAAAACGTATCCAGTTTTTCCCCTTCGCGTAGGCATAAATGGCAAATGCGTAAAAAGGGCCAAAAAATAGGGCATCTATCCATATCGTAGCACGCCACCAGGCAGGCCTGGCTATCAGAACCGGGTCAAAATTATGGCCATACCAGTGTACCAGGTCAACCATCTTTGCAGGCGGCCAAACCGGATATTGGAAATGATCTGCATCGCTAATAACCAGTTGCTCTACATCAATAATATAAGTGATAAAAAACAGGTTGATACAAAAGAATACAATTAATGCAATGTCTAACGGGCGTTTAGATAGTGGTAAAGGCTGCATATATTATTTTTATGGATTATTGAAGATAGCGAAAAAACAATATCACCACCTAATAGCAGAAACGGGGCAAACGTCAAATAAGGCAAATCAAATGAGAAAGATTTTTCACTGATCAAAACCATCCGGCCTGCCAAAACAAATAGGTACAAGGTTGTCCGTCATGTGGCCGTCAAACTAATTAGACATTGGCCACAACAATTAACAAAACTAAAATAGGATTGTATATTTGGATAACCCTAATCCCTTTTAAATTATCTTATTATTTAAACAATAAACTACCATGATTGAAACAAAAGCTTATGCTGCTCAGGATGAAAAAACCCCTTTAGCTCCCTGGACATTTGAACGGCGTGACGTTGGTCCGCATGATGTACAATTTGACATTTTATATTGCGGCGTTTGCCACTCAGACCTGCATCAGATAAAAAACGACTGGTTCCCGGGTATATTTCCAATGGTTCCGGGCCACGAGATAGTGGGCCGTGTAATTAAAGTAGGCGACCATGTTAAAAATTTTAAAGTGGGTGACCTGGCAGGTACCGGCTGTATGGTTGACTCATGCCGTGTTTGCGAAAACTGTAAGCAAGACCTTGAACAATATTGCTTAAACGGCAGCTCGCAAACTTATAATGGCCTGGAGCAGGATCATAAAACACCAACTTATGGCGGTTATTCAAACACCATTGTGGTTAACGAAGATTTTGTATTGCATATTTCTGATAAAACAGATCTGGCAGCCGTTGCGCCGTTGCTTTGTGCCGGTATTACTACATATTCGCCGTTGCGGTACTGGAAGGTTGGAAAAGGCCATAAACTGGCGGTATTAGGTTTAGGCGGTTTGGGTCACATGGCTGTTAAATTTGGTGTTGCCTTTGGCGCCGAAGTAACCGTATTAAGCACTTCGCCTAAGAAGGAAGAAGATGCCAAAAAACTGGGTGCGCACCATTTTGTGGTAACAACTGATGAGGCACAGGTAAAGGCCGCCAAAGGTACTTTTGATTTTATCCTGGATACCGTTTCTGCTGAGCATGATTTTAATATGTACCTATCACTATTAAGAACAAACGGTGTACATATTTGCGTTGGCGTACCACCAAAGCCAGCCGAAATAGCAGCGTTTAGTTTGCTTGGAGGCCGGAAAAGCCTGGCCGGTTCGGGTATTGGCGGTATTAAAGAAACACAGGAAATGCTGGATTACTGTGCAGAGAACAACATTGTTTCGGATATTGAAATGATTGATATCAAAGATATCCAAACTGCTTATGACCGCATGGTAAAAGGTGATGTACGTTACCGGTTTGTAATTGATATGGCAACTTTATAATGGGCAATTAAACCAATAGCCCATTCAGTTTACTCTGCTTGGCCCGCCTAAGGTAAATTGTTCACCCTTCTTTGCCCTGCAAAGATGTAATTAACAATTACTCTTCATCCCCTCTCTGCAAAGTAGAGAGGGGCAGGAGTGGGTCGTCGAAGATTTATACATAAATTAATATAATGAACACAACAAAAATAGGCTGGATAGGGCTCGGAAAAATGGGTGTTCCCATGTCACAATCATTAATAAAAGAAGGTTTTCCGGTAACCGTGTATAATCGAAGTAAAGAAAAAGAAGATCGCTTAAAGGCAAGTGGTGCCCGTGTAGCATCAACTCCGGCCGCTTTGATACAGCAATCTGATATGGTTATTATTATGGTTACTGATGATAAGGCCATTAATGATATTTTTAGAGGTGAAAATGGCTTGTTAGGTGCCGGTACAAGCGGTAAAGTTATCGTCAATATGAGTACTGTGTCGCCCGCCATAAGTAAAGAAATGGCCGCTGTTTGTGAAGAGCAGGGAAATCACTATTTGGATGCTCCTGTATCCGGCAGCGTTAAGCAGGCCGATGAAGCTCAGCTGGTGATAATGGTTGGTGGTGCCCAAAGCATATTTGAGCAAGCTAAGCCGGTTCTTGAAAAAATAGGCCGTATGGCTATGCTGGTTGGCGATACCGGGGCAGGTAACACAGCTAAGCTGGTTATTAATACATTGCTTGGTGTGTATGCACAGGGTTTGGCAGAAGCTGTTGTTTTTGCGCAGCAAAACGGCATCAAAAACACCGACCTGCTTACGCTTATTAATAACAGTGCATTAGGCAGCCCGTTTATTAAAATCAAAGGCGACGCCATTATTAATGATAACTATAATGCCGTATTTGCTTTAAAACATGTAGCAAAAGATCTGCGCCTGGCAAAAGACATTGGCCTCTCTTCGCCTTTGGGCCAGGTTGCCTATGAAACTTTTCAGGAAGCTGAGCCTGCTTTAGGCGATGAGGATATTATTGCTGTTATTAAGCAAATCAGTACAAAATTATAATATAAACAGGTGATGGTTATCTCCGGTAATGCAGAAGTGAATTCACTATAGCCATTGATTTTAAAATCAGTAGGTCATGAGATATGACCTCAATCTCCAATAAAAAAGCGGCTAATCAAAAATCAGCCGCTTTTTTTAATCGTTCAAACTTCTATCTATTGTCCCACACTGTTCCTCGGATCAGGTTTCGCTTTCAATTGATATTCTTTTGGTGGTTCAGCACCTAATAAATTCTTTACAAAATAATCCCAGCGACGGCGCATCATGTATGGGGAATTGCCTCCGTAACCGTGCGCGCTGTTGGGGAATATCACCAGGTCATAATCCTTATTGGCTTTTTCCAGAGCTTCAACCACCAATAGCGTATTTTGCGGTGGCACGTTGTCATCCATCAGGCCGTGGGCAAGCATTAGTTTGCCTTTCAGGTTTTTGGCATAGTTTTCATTGGCCTGCTCGTCATAGTTAGAATTAGCTGCTAAACCATCATAACGTTCGCCCCAATCGTCCTCATAATTACGGTTATCATGGTTGCCTGATTCTGAGATACCTACCTTAAAGAAATCAGGGAAACGGAACATGGCTGCCGCGGTTGCAAAACCACCACCCGAATGTCCCCAGATACCTACTTTATTGAGATCCATATAAGGGTATTTCTGCGCCAGCTGCTGTATGCCTGCTACCTGGTCGGGCAGGGTGTTTTCGGCCATGTTACCATAGTTCATATCGTGAAAACTTTTTGAACGCAAAGGGTTGCTGGTTCCTTCTATCTCAACCACAACAAAACCTAATTCTGCAAGCGCCTGGTTATCACCTCTTGAAGCCGCGAATGACCAGCTGCCAACACTGCCGCCTTGCGGGCCGGGGTAGATATAATCAATAACCGGGTATTTTTTATTAGGGTCAAGGTGGGTAGGCGTAAACATTAAGCCATAAATATCGGCCTTTCCATCATGAGCCTTAACAGAAAACGCGGTCACCGGTTTCCATCCGGTAGCGGCAAGCCTGGAAACATCTGTTTTTTCTAAAGTGGCTATCAGTTTTCCATTCATAGCACGAAAAACAGTAACCGGTGGAACATCCGGTTTGGAATAGCTATCAATAAAATAATCTTTAGAGGGAGATAAAGTAACCTGGTGGTTCCCGGCCTCAGGTGTAAGCACCTCGAAATGTTTACCATCAAAGCCTATCTTACAAAGCTGACTGAAGTAAGGATTTTCCGGCTGGCGGCCATCAGCTATAAAATAAAGCTCACGCTTCTTTTCATCCACTTTTAACAGATCGGTTAATACCCAATCGCCTTTTGTGATCTGACTTTTAAGCTTACCGGTTGTGGCGTCATATAAATACAAATGACCCCAGTTGTCGCGCTCAGAGAACCAGATAATTTCGTTTGATTTAGCAAGATAGCGCCAGTTGATACCCCTCCAGCCTGATTCGTATTGTGTAGGTACGGTTTCTTCAAAAACCTCGCGTACGGCGCCGGTTGTGGCATCAGCAATGCGTACTTTTTCCTGTTTATGATCGCGGGAGGTAGAAACAAACGCCAGTTTGGTAGCATCCTCGTTCCAGTTTACATCATCAAAGGTGCCGCTGCTCGAAATGTCATCACTTAATGATGCCCTGTGCGGATCGGGTGGTATTTGCAACCTGATTACTTTTAAGTTGTCCACATCAATAATAACTCTTTGAATAGTAGTAATTTCTTTATCGCCGGGCAATGGATATTTCCAGCTTTTCAGGGTAGGTTTACCTACATTGGTAGTTACCAGGTACATATCGCTCACATTGCGCTGGTCCTGCTGAAAAGTTGCGATCTTTTTTGAATCCGGCGACCAGATCAGTATTGGATTGTCACTTGATTTCCATCCGGCATTGTCTGTAGCATAGCCAAAATTCTTTATGCCGTCAGTAGTCAGCTGGGTTTGCTTATTGGTTTTAACATCACGAACCCATAAATTATAGTCTTTGATAAATGCAGCTTTTGTGCCATCAGGTGATAAGATAGAATTTCCCCTGTTGCCCCTGAGCTGACGCCTGCCTGCACTGGTTGCTGAACCAGCACCGCCGTCCGGCGATGTATCAGCAGTAAGCTTATAGCTGCCGAGGTCGCATTTCCATTGTTTGCCATCTGCTTTGAAGGTAATAAACTTACCATCAGCCGAAAGATCAAAGGATTGAAACGGCAGCATGGCGGCTTCATATTTTTTGCCTGTTGCTGTTGAGAGGGAAGACGCCAGTTTTTGCTGATCAAAAGCCGCGGCACGAGTTTTTTTAATGGGGTCAACCAAAATGAATTCGCTGCCATGCGCGGTTAACGTGTGGTACCAAAATTTATCACCGGGTAGCCAGTTAGGGCGCACGCTGCCATGGTCTATGAGCTGTTCGGTGTTATAACTCAGCATACTTTCCGCATGCTCGTAATCTTTGGTGGTTAATGAATTGCCCTGCTGAGCTTGTGCGCCCAATGTTAAGCCAAAGGACAGGGCTGTAAGTAAAAATTTATTCATTGCTGATCGTTAATATATTGAGAAACCAATTTTACAGTAAATTAATGTTTATTACAAATATAGGTTGGTCACTTAATAGTTACACAGGTAAAGCCGGTTGCAGGGTCAACAAAAAGCCTGCAGGTATTCCCGCACTTTGACGTATCATTAAAAATTTGCGCGATTCGTTGTAAGAAAACATTTAACCCCGCGGGGCAAATTCATTAAGTTAAGGACGACCCCATAGGGGTCAAATGTTGGTAGAAAACAAGTGTGTAGAAATGCCGCGCCATCGGTACGTAACTTCCCGATGTTGCGTACCGATGCCACGCTAAAAAGGTTTAATAAATGGATTTTCTACCGACATTTAGCACCTAACGGCGCTAGTTGAAACGCATATTTCCTTAACTTAACGCAAGCTCGATAGAAGAATTCTATACTTTGCATGCCCCATCGGAGCTATCTGTTTGTAGATCAAATACGTACCATATTGTTTTGCCCCTTTCGGGGGTTACCCTTTGCGAATTTGGGTCGCCCCGAGGGGGCAAATATTTTCTTA
>JAQBOK010000163.1 GCA_028288085.1 Mucilaginibacter sp. | reverse complement strand
TGTTTGACAACGAACCGACACCACGCGAAGAAATATTGAAGCATCCTAAAATTTCGTTAACGCCGCACATCGGCGCTGCTACTAATGAGGCGCAGGAAAGAATAGGCGTGGAGCTGGCCAGTTTGATTATCGCACACTTTAAAAATTAAGCACCAATTGTTATAAATTTGATCGAATTACAAGAATTGAAACTGACTCAATCCTTGTAATTCGATTTTTTTTGTTCTTGCTATATAATGTAACTCAATCCCTTCTCGGGGATAGTCACCTGATATCCTTCTTCTTCCAAAGCATCAGCTAAAGTCTGCATACTGATCTCTTCGCCATGCACAAGGAAAATATTTTTTAGTTGCCTTTTGTCCTGCTGCTTTGCCAAATTAACAAGGTCTTCATGGTCACCATGCGCGCTTAATACGTCGGTTTGTTTAATGGTGGCATATACACTTAGCTCACGGTCTTTAATGTGTACTATTGGGTCACCCCGTAGTAAACGATGACCCAACGTACCTTTAGCACAATAACCTATAAACAGAATGGTACAATAGTAATTTTGGATATTGTTATATAAATGATCTTGTATACGGCCACCCTCAAGCATCCCGGCAGATGAAATGATAATACATGGTTCAAAGTAATTGGAAACCTGGCGGCTCTCTTTTAAATTTTCTACATAAACCAGGTTGTCAAACTCAAACTCATCGCCTTTTTTTCGATAAAATTCTTGCGCATCTTCATTTACTAATCCATGATGTTTTCTGAATATCTCAGTTGCGTGGGTAGCCATCGGGCTATCAACAAAAACCTTAACCGCGGGTAGTAGGCCTTCACTAAAAATCTTATTGAGCGAGTATACCAGTGATTGTGTGCGCCCGATACTGAATGCAGGAATGATGAGGCGTCCAGACTCTTTTATACAGGCCTTATCAATGGTTTCAATCAATGCCTGCTCAACTGTCCTGTCTTTGGTGTGCATACGCCCGCCATAGGTTGATTCAGATACCAGGAAATCAACTTGTGGTAATTCCTGTGGATCATTTAACACCGGGTAGTTCTTGCGGCCTATATCGCCTGTAAATGCAATGCTTTTCTCTGTTCCCTGGTCGTTTATTTTTAATACAACCGCTGCTGCCCCCAACAGGTGGCCAACCGGAATAAAAGTTAACTCAATATTGCCATTGATGCGGAAAGGCCTGTTAAAACCAATAGTTACAAAGCGTTCCACGGTATCCATCACATGCTTTTGCAGGTATAATGGCTGCTGAACATTGTCGTGCCTTTTACGGTTATGTTTTCGGCTTTTCTCTATCTTATTCATAAAGATTCGTACCGAATCCAATAACAACAGCTCTGTTAGATCTGCAGTGGCTGGAGTACACAGTATTTGTCCGTCAAAACCCAATCTAACCAGGGTAGGCAAATTACCAGAATGATCAATATGCGCGTGTGTTAAAATTACCAGATCAATATCCGATGGATCAAACGGAAAGTTTTCATTAGATTGTACACTACGGTCTTTTTCGTAGTCCAATCCGCAATCTATCAATATTTTATATCGGTCAACCTCCAGCAAATGCATGCTGCCGGTAACCTGCCGGGCCGCCCCGTGTATGGTTAATTTCATTCTTTTTTAGTCGATGACTGATAGTCAATAGACCATAGCCATAAATGCTTTTTAATATTTTAATAAATATATGGACTATTGACCATAGACTTTCTACACTTCAAACTGCAACTGGCTCAAATAGCGATAAAGCCCTTGTTGGTTGCTCAGTAATTCCACGTGGTTACCGCTCTCTATTACTTTGCCCTTTTCTAAAACTATAATTTTATCCGCTTCGCGAATAGTTGATAAGCGATGTGCAATAATAACAGATGTACGGTTCTTCATCAACTCTTCTAACGCTTCCTGTACCAAACGTTCGGATTCGGAATCAAGGGAAGATGTAGCTTCATCCAATATCAATATGGATGGATTTTTTAACAATGCCCGCGCAATGGCTATCCGCTGCCGTTGTCCACCGGATAGTTTAACACCGCGTTCGCCAACTACGGTATCATAACCTTCCGGGAATGACATAATAAACTGATCCGCATTGGCTCGTTGTGCTGCCTGTATAATTTCATCTTTAGATGCGCTGAGTTTTCCGTAAGCAATGTTTTCCTGTATTGTACCACCAAATAACATTACATCCTGGGGTACTATAGCAACCTGGTTACGAATATCAGTTAACGAATAGACATCAGACGGTATATTATCAAACAAAATAATTCCGCTTTGCGGATGATAGAACTGTAATATCAAAGCCGCCATGGTTGATTTTCCTGAACCGCTTGGCCCAACTATGGCTATCTTTTGCCCTGTTTTAGCCTCAAATGAAACTCCTTTTAATACTTCAATTTCCGGGCGTGACGGATAATGAAAGTTCACGTCAACAAAGGCAAGATCGCCTTTTATCTTTTGCTTTATCGTATTATCAGTTTCGTTTATGGAAACCTCTTCACTTTCTTCGCCCAATATTTCCAACACACGCTCGCTTGCACCAACAGCCTTTTGCACATTGGCATACAATTCGGGAAAGCTCCCCATAGCGCTGCCAACAAATACCGCATATAAGGCAAATTTAAATAACTGCCCAACTGTAAGTTCGTTGTGACTAACTAACAAACAGCCATAGGCTATTACAGCTACAATGGCGCCAAACATACCAAACACAATAAACGATGCAAACATGCCCCTGTATTTTGCGCCGTTGATAGCTATGTTGGCTACTTCTCTAATATTTTTACTATACCTGCCTGCTTCAAAAGATTCGTTGACGAAAGCTTTTACATTTGCTATTCCCTGCAAAGTTTCTTCAACAATTGTATTTGATTCTGCCAGCTTATCCTGGGCCTTCCGGGAAATTTTACGGATAAAACGTCCAAAGAAAACGGCAACCACAATCAGTACAGGTAATATAACCAACAAGGCCAAAGTCATTTTTATGGATACAATAGCCAAAAAGGCAATTCCGCCAACTAATAAAACCAACTGCCTTATCATTTCGGCAATGGTAGTAGTTAATGTATCCTGTATTTGCGAGAGATCGGCTGAAATGCGGCTATTCAACTCTCCAACCCTCCGGTTAGAAAAGAAATTCATTGGTAATGTGATCAGCTTAAAATAAGTGTCTCTTCTTATATCAGCCAAAGACCGTTCTGCAACCTGCACAAACCATAGTATCCTGAAAAAAGAAACAAATGCCTGTGAAAACAACACAATAAGTGCCAGCAAGCCAATGCCCTGTATAGATGCAGGTAATAGCTTATTGGTGTGTTTGCCTTGCGCGGCATCAATCAAAGCGCCTAAAAACGAAGGAAATGCAAGGCCAACCAGGCTGGATATAAATAAGAAAAGTAAAGCCGCTATAAATTTACCACGGTAGGGCCTGATATAAGAAAGCAGCCTTGAAATGTGACTTAAAGTTTGCCTGTTTAATTTAGCTTTGGGTAATTCTTCTCCCTGTGTATTACCACTATTCAGCCTTCCTCTTGCCATTTATTTAAAACTATAATAATTTGGCTAAATTAAGCCTTAACAGCGCGTTTACGCATTAATAAATATAAAATTGACCCAAGCATGAGGACAAATATGATGATATAGGTCCGTAGTGTCTTTTCCTGGTGTTGTTTTTCTTTTATAGCATCCTGCTTTAGCTGATCTGCTTGCTGCCTTAACCGGTTAATTGCACTCATAAAACCTAAATTATTGTTGGTTGCTTCAACGGAATGTGTCTGGACCTGTTGTTGCTGAACTGTGCGGTAATCAAGCAATACTTTAAGTTCGACAAAAATATTGTCATCGGTTTTTACAATATCCATCAAAATATCATTCGACTTGCGAATGTCCTTTTTTGTTTGCAATCCAAAAATCCCGGTGTGCTTGCTTAAACTTTCGTCGTACTGACCAAATTTTTCTTTTCTCCTGTCGAGCAAATCATTGATCTTTTTCCGTTGTAACTGGTAGGCAAGCGAATCTGCATTTATTTTTTTCTGTGCAAAAATTGAGGCACAAAAAAAGCAAAGCAAGCTGCCTAAAATAATTTTTTTCATAGATAAAAAGGTAGGTAGACTATTCAAAATCAATAATAACACTGTCGCCAAGGTTCAACCCCAGCAAACCGCTGGCGTTACCTTTATTAATAGCGATCTCCAGGTGATCGCTTATGCCAAATAAACAAAGCTTTTCACCTTCGGGTACTTCATTATAATGCCAACTCAGATGGTTTATTGTTTCATTCCGCTTAAAATACAAAGTGAAACGCCGCCCTTGCTGTACCTGGTTAAAAAACTCCTTGGTGATATTTGTTATCACATTTTGGAAAGCGTCAATATAAATTACAGCGCCCTTTATTACATTCTTTTCAAGAACAGGCTGCAAGTTCATTTTCTTTTCAATTCCAGTTACCGGCAAACCTATCTCGACTAATTTTCCGCCGCTGGCTAAATGACAGGCAGCTTTTACGAAAATATCAGCCAAGGGAAAATGCAAAAATTTCAGATCCTGCATAATATTGATCTCAACCATTTCATCGGGCTCATTATCAAACATAAGTGAGAATATGCCATTATCAGCGCCAACAAAATAATGATGTTTATATCTCAAAGCGAGATATTTGGTTCCGGTATTGTAAACTGTATCAATCCCGATCAAATGAACAGTGGCTTCCGGAAAATAATAAAAACTATTTTTCAGAATAAAAGCAGCCTGTTGCACATTAAACGCAGCAACGCTGTGGGTTATATCAATAATGTTCACATCAGGCAACAATTTTAAGATACTTCCTTTTAGGGCTGCCTGGTAAATATCCTTATCGCCCAAATCAGTAGTTAAAGTTATTATTGCCATTAATTTTTTAAATATTTATTGCTAATCTTGTGGAAGCATTCTATGCTACAAATATTCAATTTTTAATTCATAAAAAATCCGCAACTATAAAATCAATTACTGTTGAACGAACTAAAAATATCAATTGAAAATATTAACCCTGCAGTTTTGTGGGGTCCAAATAATGACCATTTCGAGATCATCAAAAAACAGTACCCTAAGCTTAAACTGGTTGCACGAGGCAGCGAACTTAAAGTTTTGGGCGATGACCATGAGCTGGCGATTTTTGACGAAAAGTTTAGCCATTTGCTGAATCACGTCGAAAAGTTTGAAAACCTGAACATAACCGACCTGGAAAGGATACTTGGTTCAAAAGCTTCGACAATTACGACTGCTGCTGAACCTGCAGGTGACAAATCACCGATGGGCGAAGTTATTGTATTTGGGCCAAACGGCATATTAGTGAAGGCCCGCACGGCCAACCAACGACGAATGGTTGATGGTATTGTTAAAAACGATATATTGTTTGCAATAGGCCCGGCTGGTACAGGTAAAACCTACACTGCGGTAGCATTGGCGGTACGTGCCTTAAAAAACAAGGAGATAAAACGCATTATACTTACGCGGCCGGCTGTAGAAGCAGGGGAGAACCTTGGATTTTTACCGGGCGACCTGAAAGAAAAGATAGATCCTTATCTGCGTCCATTGTATGATGCTTTGGATGATATGATACCAGCGGAAAAATTAAAGCTGTACCTGGAAAACCGCACTATTGAAATTGCGCCACTCGCATTTATGCGGGGACGGACATTAGATAACTGCTTTGTAATATTGGATGAAGCACAAAATGCCACCGATATGCAATTAAAAATGTTTTTAACACGTATGGGGCCTACGGCCAAATTTATTGTTACCGGCGATGTTACCCAGATAGATCTGCCAAAAAAACAACAATCCGGCTTGCACACTGCCTTGCGTATATTAACCGATATAAAAGGTATAGAAATTATTTACCTGACCGGTGAGGACGTGGTACGCCACAAACTTGTAAGAAGAATACTGGAAGCTTACGGGGATATTCAATAATGTTGAAGATTGTAGGTTGTGAGTTGAATGTGCATTTCTTACAACCTACAACTTATAACCTACAACTTATAACATGGACGCGATAAAAGAAACACATTTTCAATTCCCTAAACAAACCGGCTTTTATAAGGGAAAAGTGCGGGATGTTTATACAATAGACAATAAATACCTGGCGATGGTAGTTACCGACCGCATTTCGGCATTTGATGTAGTGCTGCCGGAAGCGATACCTTACAAGGGCCAGGTTTTAAACCAGATAGCGGCTAAATTTTTAACCGGCACAGCTGATATAGTACCAAACTGGGTAATTAACGTACCTGACCCCAGCGTAACAGTAGGCCGCATATGCGATCCATTTAAAGTTGAAATGGTGATACGCGGCTATTTAGCCGGGCATGCCTGGCGGGAATATAGTTCAGGAAAGCGGATAATATGCGGAGTAAGCATGCCTGACGGCCTCAAAGAGAACGACAAGCTTCCTGAGCCAATTATTACGCCTACAACCAAAGCATCAGTAGGGCATGACGAAGACATATCCAGAGAGCAGATACTGGCTAAAGGGATAGTATCGGCAGTTGATTATGCGGAATTAGAAAAATACACCAGGGCTTTATACCAGCGCGGAACTGAAATAGCTTCTGGAAGGGGACTGATACTTGTTGATACCAAATACGAATTCGGAAAATCAGACAATAAGATTTATTTAATTGATGAAATACACACTCCTGATTCATCACGGTATTTTTATAAGGACGGTTACGGGGAAAGACAAAAAAACAATGAACCTCAAAAGCAATTATCAAAAGAATTTGTAAGAAAATGGCTGATAGAGAATGGCTTCCAGGGCAAGGAAGGGCAGACAATTCCGGCTATGACAAAAGCTATAGTAAACTCAATATCAGAACGTTATATAGAATTATTTGAACAAATAACCGGCGAACCCTTTGTTAAACCCAGTAATGAGAAAGTATTGGACAGGGTAGAAGCAGCGATAAACAAAGTATTAACCACATTGTAATTTTTTATTGTAGATAAAAAAATTATATCTTAGTAGCATAATTAACAAAAAATGAAATTTACTGTTGATAAGCACGAAAAATACGTTTTGTTGAAACTCAATGAATCAAAGCTAAATTCGTTAGTTACACCACAATTAAAATCCGAGTTGATATTGATTAATACCGAAGGTCAAAGAAATATCATCATGGATCTTTCGCAGATAAAATTTGCTGATTCATCAGGATTAAGTAGTTTATTGGTAGGCCATCGTTTGTGTAAAAATGCAACCGGTGTGTTTATACTTGTGGGGTTAAATGAAGCTGTTTCCCGTTTGATCGCCATTTCTCAATTAGACAATGTACTTTCAATTGTTCCTACTACAGAAGAAGCAATTGACCTTGTTTTTATGGAAGAGGTTGAAAAACAATTGAAGAAAGAAGCAAAATAGAAACCAATATTGTTTACCTGATATGAAATTTGAGGTAACAATACTCGGAAGCAGCTCGGCAACTCCTATTTTTAACAGAAATCCATCTGCGCAGGCTCTTAATATTAATGAGCATTTGTATTTAATTGATTGCGGCGAAGGCACGCAACAGCAAATGCTGCGTTTTGATGTAAAAGCCAGTCGCATAGATCATATATTTATTAGTCACCTTCACGGAGATCATTATCTTGGATTAGTAGGCTTATTATCGTCCATGCACCTTAATGGGCGGCACAAACCCCTTAAACTATTTGGCCCCCCCGAGTTAATGGAGATCATCAACCTGCAATTAAAATATTCAGAAACCACGCTTCAATATCCTATTGATTTTACAGCAACCCATACTGATAATGCAGAAGTGATTTTAGAAAACCAGGATATTACTGTAGAAAGCATACCACTTGATCACCGGATATCTTGCACTGGCTTTTTATTCAGAGAAAAAAAACGCCTTAGAAAGATTATAAAGGAAAAAATTGCTGAACTGGACATACCTGTTGAATATTATTCGGCCATAAAAAAGGGAGCTGATTATGTTTCTCCAGCCGGTAAGCTCCATAAAAATCTGGATATTACGATCAGTTCTGAAGAACCCAAAACTTATTCATATTGTTCAGATACTTTATACAACGAAAAATATTTTAACCAGATCCGCAACTCTGATCTATTATATCATGAATCCACTTTCCTGAATAACATGCTCGAAAGGGCGCAGAGTACCAACCATACAACAGCTTTACAAGCAGGGCAGGTAGCATTAATCACCGGCGCAAAAAAGCTGGTGATAGGTCACTTTTCTGCAAGGTATAAAACTTTAAATGAGCTTTTGGATGAAGCAAGAAGTGTTTTCCCAGACACAGAGTTGGCGATAGAAGGAAGAACGTTTGTTATAGGAAAATAATTGCAGTTATGTAATTATTTTTAAGAAAGATTATTTGCACATCTGCATATCAGATCAATCCTTTTTACCTCCAAAAACTGAAAAACTCACATAACGTTTTGGATGTGCTTTCAGGTCAATAAATAAGTTGTTGAGATTTCCCGATGCTTCATTAAGATTTTTATACAATTTATCATCATTCAACAGCAAGCTTAATGAGCCATGACCATCGTTTACCTTGTTTATGGCCGACTGGAGATCGGCTACGGCTTTGTTGGCATTATCCAATGTTTCTTTGATGTTTGAATGAGAAAGATCGCTGCTAAAAGTTTCAAAATTGCCCGCTATACTATTCAAATGCGAAGTGCTGGTTTTTAAATTATCTGAAACAGTTTCAGCATTTACTAATATTCCGTTTATATGGGTGCTTTGCAAGCCCACAAGATCATCTATCTTTTTGGTAGTGCCCTCAAGCGTTTGAAGGGAATTGGCAATGCTTAAAAAACTGCGGTCGATATTTTTTTGAAAGTCGGGATTCATTATCTTATTAATGGAGGTTAACGACGAATCCATTTTAGCAATAAGCTGTTCGGCTTTCTTTTGTATTGGCTGCAAACTTTCGGCAAGGCTACCCTGCACATCCGCCTTCAGCGTATCCTGATCATCAGCAAAGGTTTTGCTATTGCCCATTTCAAAAACAATGGCCTTAGTTCCCAACAGATCTGTACTCACCAGTTTTGCAAGGGTATTGTTAGGCACATTGTATTGAGGGTCAATTTTAAACTCAACAATAGTATGTCCATCAGACTGTAACTGCATTTTTGAAACCCTGCCTATTTGAAACCCGTTTACTAATACCGGCTTTGAAACAGAGAGGCCTTCAACGCTTTTGTAAACAGCGTAAAATTTATTTGATCCTGAAAAAACATCATTTCCGCGTAAATAACTATATCCCAATATCAATATGGCTATTGATAAGGCAGTTAATATTCCTATTTTGGTTTCGTTTGATATTTTCATATTGTAGATTAGGAAAGGCAATTTAAGAGCTGAAAGATACTATGAATTAATTTATCCTTATTCTCTCATCTAAAATCTCACACCTGATATAATTTATTTAGATACTTGTTCTACTTCGTCTTTGTAATTTTTCAGAGCCCTTACAATAGAGTCAACTATTTCATTTTGTCCCTTCTCTGAATTCAAATATGCTTCGTCATCAGGGTTATTAATATAACCCGTTTCAACTAACACGGCTGGCATAGCACTATGGCATAAAACTAAAACTCCTTGCTCTCTTATACCTTCACTGCGCCTTCCGTCGGTGTCAACAAATTCCGTATTAATAAGGTTTGCCAAATGAATACTTTGTTTACGGAACTTGGTTTTATACTCATTAATCAGGATCATCGTTTCCGGGTCATTTGGGTCAACAGCTGTATCCATATCTGCATCTTCTTCTATTTGGGTGTGTTTGATCGCATTTTCTTCCTCTTTAGTACGCCAAGTTCCATACACAAGCAACAATACCCCTTTTCCTGAACGGTCAGGAACGGTTATAGCTTTGTAAACCGGCTTATGATGCTTGTGGCCCACCACCTCATGCACGGTTCTGTTTGACAATGAATTACAATGCAATGAAATAAAAAGATTGCCTTTATTTTGATTAGCGATATCTGCCCGCATTGGCCATGAAACATCTTCTTGTGTTTTACGTGTCAATACTACCTTAACACCGCTCATCTCTTTTTCTATAGCAGTCTGCAATTTTAATGCTATAGCCAGCGTTACATCTCTCTCAAAGGAATAGCTGCCTGATGCGCCGGGAGAGAAGTGACCTACACTACCAGGGGGACGGACACCATGCCCTGCATCAACGATAATGGTTTTAATTTTGAAACCGCTATCGATGGTATCTTTCCTTACTGAACCATTTAATTTGAAAGAAAAAAGTGATAGGGAAATAAGAAATGCCAATAAACCGTAAATCAATCTTTTCAATGCCTTATTTTTCATTATTTTTGGACGCTGTTAACTATTACTGCAAAAATACTATTCATAATCGATTTTGAAATTCGTACGCCTGTTTTTTCTGCTTGTAATTATTTTAATGGTAAACGTAATAGCATCTGCAAAAGTTAGCAGAGTTAATTGCTATAAGCCAATTGTTGATACCATTATTAAACTTGACTCCATAAGAGACAAGAAACTCTTTAAAGTTAAAAAAACTGTGCCAACTTCGGCAACAAAAAATAAGGCAGGCGCTAAAAATGACACTACCGGTAAAAAACAAGGGGGTTTAAAATCCCTGGTAACAGCTCATGCTGAAGATTCAACCCGTTATGACGATGCACGTCAAATCTTATACCTGTATGGCCGTGCCCGTGTAACTTATGAAGATTTTGAACTGGATGCCGATTACATCAGGGTTGATGAAAAAAACAAGATCATATTTGCAAGCGGCCAAATTGATCCGCTAACTAAAAGATATATTGGCCGCCCCATATCCAAGCAGGGCAAAGAAAAACCTGTAACATCAGACTCCTTACGGTTTCATTACGAAACAAAAAAAGGCAAAATATACAATGCATCCTCAGAACAAGATGGTAATTTTATTACCGGTGGCCAGGTTAAAAAACTGAATGAAACAGAGGCGGCTTATAGAAATATTATTTTTAGCACTTGCGACCTGCCTTATCCTGAGACCCATTTTGGCATTGTAATCACTAAAGGTATAGGCGAAAAAAACAGGATCATTTCTGGTCCGGCTTTTTTAGAGATAGAGGGAGTACCTCTTCCGTTCGCTATTCCGTTCGGGTTTTTCCCAAAACCTGATACGCGTTCATCTGGTATAATCATCCCTACATTTGGAGAAGACCAGAAATTAGGTTTCTACTTAAGGAACATTGGTTACTATATCGCTTTGAATGATTATATTGACCTTACTAACACCGCTACCCTCTATTCAAAAGGCTCCTATGAGTTAAATACATCGGCACGTTACTTAAGCCGTTATGAATACTCAGGAAACGTATCATTAAGCTACAGTTCTACCAATTACGGTTTGCCCGGCGACCCTGCAAATAAGGATTTCCATATAGATTGGTCACATCAACAAAACCCTAATGCCAACCCGGGTAGTACTTTTAGCGCATCAGTAAACGCCGGAACATCGGGTTTTAATATGCATAATCCTGCAACTGTAGCCTATAACATTCCTACACTTACGTCAAGTTCTCTAAGTTCCAGCATTTCTTATGGCAAGGTATGGGCCGGAACACCTTTTAACCTTACGGTCGCCTTATCCCATAGCCAGGATCTGGTTAATAAAACGGTAACCCTTGAATTACCTACTTTTAGTTTTAACATGTCAACCATAAGTCCATTTGATTCAAAGGACAGGGTGGGCGAACAAAAATGGTATCAAAAAATAACCGTTGGATACAGTTTACAGGGAACAAACAAAGTCAACAATGTTCCTGAAGCACAATTATTTCAAAGTGCAACTTTGTCTAAACGGTTACAAAACGGCTTTCAGCACCAAATCCCTATAGGATTTAACCAAACCTTGTTCAAAAATTTCCAATTCAGCACAGGTGTTAATTATACCGAGCGCTGGTATTTTCAAACCATTCACGAAAGATTTGCCAGGGGTAGTGTACCGGGAAGGGATTCACTGGTTTATGATACCGTAGGTGGGTTTAAGAGAGCAGGTGAATACAGTGTAAGTGCAGCCCTTTCAACCAAAGTATACTCTACTCTTACGTTCAAAAACAGTAAGATAAGAGCAATCAGGTACGTAGCCACACCATCATTTAGTATTGGCTATCACCCGGATTTTTCTGATCCCAGCTTTGGTTATTATCAAACAGCCGTAAGCAGCGCTACCATTCCTTACCAGGTTAGTACTCAGAGATATTCAATTTTTCAGAATGCGGTTTATGGCGGACCTTCAGCAGGTAAACAAGCCGGGGTAGGGTTTAGTCTTGATAATAATATAGAGGCTAAAGTGAGGCCAAAGAGTACTGATACATCCACCACTGACAAAAAAATAAAGATATTAGAAGGCTTTACGATAAGTACTTTTTACAACTTTGCCGCCGATTCATTCAAATTATCGGCCATCTCATTTTCAGGACATACATCCTTCTTTAAGGAAAAAATGAATGTTACTTTTGGCGGAACGCTTGATCCATATGTTACCCAGGTAAAAGATTCAATTTCAAACGGGGCTATATATAGATACAAAGTACCGGTCAATCGTTTTACTTTCCAGAATGGAAAATTTCCTGCGTTAACCCAATTTAATGTATCAGCCAGCGCCAGTTTAAACCCAGCCTTGTTTAAACCCCATGTTGCAGCCCAGCCAACAGGGCCCACCCTGCAAACTATGAGCCCTGAACAATCTCAAAAACTGGCTTTGCTCAATAGTGATCCCAGCGCATATGTTGATTTTAATGTGCCGTGGAATGTATCGCTTAATTACAGTTTTAATTATAGCAATAGTTACACAGCTACTAATGTTACCAACACAATACAGTTAAGCGGAGATGTAAATGTTACCCCTAAATGGAAGGTACAATACACTACTAACTACGATGTAAGGGCAGGAAGGCTAAGCAGTGCCACATCTTTCGGGATATATCGCGATCTGCATTGCTGGGACCTATCAATGCAATGGTTGCCTTTCGGGTATTACAAATCGTATAATGTTACGTTGAGGGTAAAAGCAGCGATACTGCAGGATCTGAAATTAACTAAAAGAAGTGATTTTACCAGCAACCAATATTACAACCCGAACCAGTAATTATATAGAATGTTAGCAGAGATAATAACCATAGGTGACGAAATACTGATCGGCCAGATCGTTGATACCAATTCGGCCTGGATAGCTCAAAAATTGAATGCTATTGGCATCAGGGTAAAACAGATATCGTCGGTTTCGGATGATAGACAGCACATTTTAAATGCGTTGACCGAAGCACAACAACGCGCTGATATTATTTTGATAACCGGCGGATTAGGCCCTACAAAGGATGATATCACCAAAAAAACCCTTGCTGAATATTTTGGTGTGGGTTTAATTGAAAACAAAGAAGCGCTGCATAATGTAGAAAAAATATTCAGGCGTTTAAGAGGAACGTTTACGGAACTGCTTGAGGTAAACAAGCAGCAGGCTCTTGTACCAGAAAATTGTGAAGTGATCATCAATAAAAATGGGACGGCTCCGGGTATGTGGTTTGATCATGGACGTAAAATATATGTATCGATGCCTGGCGTACCGCATGAGATGATGTATATGATGGAGGATACTGTAATACCAAAGCTGAAGGCCACATTAAAGCTCCCGTTCATTATTCACCATACTATATTGACAGCAGGTGAAGGCGAATCTTATTTAGCTGATAAAATAGCTGATATTGAGGATTCGCTGCCATCTTTTATAAAACTTGCCTATTTACCTAAACTTGGACAGGTGCGTTTGCGTTTAAGTGCATACGGCGATGACGAAACTGTTTTGAAGGACAAGATAAATGAGTATGCCGCTAAAATTACCGAAAGGGTTGGAAACGCAGTAATTGCACAGGAAGACATATCCATTGAAAAGGCAATACTAAATTTCATGACCGAAAATGGGCTTACCCTATCAACTGCTGAAAGCTGCACCGGTGGGTACATAGCACATCTGATCACCCAGCACCCTGGTTCGTCTAAAGTGTTTTTTGGTGGGGCGGTCTCTTACTCCTATGAACTGAAAGAGAGCATGCTTGGGGTTAAAAATGAAACGCTGTGGCAATATGGCGCAGTAAGCGAAGAAACGGTGACAGAAATGGTTGAGGGTGCTTTGCTAAACTTCAAATCGGATTATGCTGTTGCCGTAACAGGCATAGCAGGCCCGGATGGGGGAACGCCAGATAAACCGGTGGGCACCGTATGGGTAGGGGTTGCGAGCGCTGATAAAACCGTTACCAAAAGATTTTTATTTGGTAGCAAGAGGCAACAAAACATAGAAAGAACTGCAATAGCAGCTTTAAACATGTTAAATATTTTGTTAAAGGAAATTAAGAACTAATAACTAATTTTGACCCATAATATATAGATCTATATGGCCAAATATCAACTATTACTGCCAAAAATGGGCGAAAGCGTTGCCGAAGCCACGATAATCAAATGGAATAAAAATCCAGGTGATCGTATTGAAGCGGATGATGCAGTAATGGAAATTGCTACGGATAAGGTTGATTCTGAAGTCCCTTCGCCAGTATCTGGCATACTGGTACAGCAACTTTGCAATGAGAATGATGTGGTGCAGGTGGGATCAGTAATTGCGATTATTGAAACTGAAGAAGCCGAAGAAAATATTGAGGAAACCCCTGTAGCAGAACAACCTAAAGAAATAAATATACCTGAAGCTCCGGAAGAACTGCCGATAATGACAGAACCAATTCCGGGTATTGAGCAACTTGAACCAAAAGCCGTCGAAGAAAACACGAATGGTTTTAAAAATTCAACCCGGTTCTATTCGCCTTTAGTAAAAAATATAGCAACACAGGAAGGTATAAGTGTAGAGGTGCTTGATAAAATTCAAGGCACCGGTGCTGAGGGACGTTTAACTAAAGACGATCTTTTAAATTACATTCAAAATCCATCCTCTATTTCTACTGTACCTCAGCAGGCTGAAGTTCCGGTACAGAAGAATATGCCTAAACAGCCTGTTGAGGCTGCGGCACAACCAATAGCCGAACCAAAAGCGGTTCAGGCACAAGCTGCGGAGCCTAAGGCCGCTCCTGTTGCATCGATATCCGGTGGCGATGAGATCATTGAAATGGACAGGATGCGTAGGTTAATAGCTGACCACATGGTTATGAGCAAGCAGACTTCGCCACATGTAACCTCGTTTGTAGAGGCTGATGTAACTAATATGGTGCTATGGCGGGAAAA
Source organism: Mucilaginibacter sp. (assembly GCA_028288085.1). Taxonomy (GTDB): domain Bacteria; phylum Bacteroidota; class Bacteroidia; order Sphingobacteriales; family Sphingobacteriaceae; genus Mucilaginibacter. Next base: position 1,561 of record JAQBOK010000163.1, on the reverse strand, counting down.
GATAAAAGGGCCTTTCGAGAAAAAAGAAGGAGAGAAAATAACTTTTACCCCAATTTTTATAGAGGCTGTGGCTAAAGCTATAAGGGATATGCCTATGATCAACGTTTCAGTGAACGGAAATCAAATCATTAAAAAGGCGGCCATTAATATTGGTATGGCTACCGCCTTGCCGAGTGGCAACCTGATTGTTCCGGTAATTAAAAACGCCGATGCACTAAATCTGATAGGCCTTACTAAAGCTGTAAATGATCTTGCCAATAGGGCACGTAATAATAAATTGCAGCCTGATGATGTAAAGGACGGCACATTTACTATTACCAACGTAGGTTCTTTTGGCAACGTAATGGGTACGCCCATCATTAACCAACCGCAGGCGGCGATATTAGCTGTAGGAGCTATTAAAAAGAAACCGGCTGTTATTGAGACCAGGCAAGGTGATATGATCGCGATAAGGCACATGATGTTTTTATCGTTGTCCTATGATCACCGGGTAGTTGATGGCGCTTTAGGAGGTACATTCTTACGTAAAGTAGCCGATTATTTGGAAAACTGGGATCTGGACAGGATTATTTAATATTTGTATTCCAAACGAAAGCAATAAAAAACCCTTCTTTATTAAATTATAAAGAGGGGTTTTCCATTTGATTATCGTTGTAACTTTTAGACGGCTAATTCCTGGTTAAGCTGGGGTTCAATTTTAAATTTCCGGGTTGATATTTCATAAATGATCTTAAGCCATACCAAAACGCAGGGAAGGGCCTTTAGCTTGTATGGCACTATATAATTTACTCTCACATAACGCGGAAAAAGATCAGACGGCGAAAAGCTTGTTATAACAAGTGCAAACACCAATAAAAATATCTCCAGTGAAGTAACGGGCCTGTCAAGTATCATAAACCAGATTGCTACCCCTGCAAAAGCAATGATGTATGTGGGTGATTCCGACGAACTGCTAAAAATAATTACAAAAATTAAGGTTGATGCAAGCAGCAATAGCTGGTAATAGACATTGCCAAAATATTTTGGTTTAAGATACCATAAACCAAACAGCAAAATTCCGGGGATAAGAACCGTTATATTAGACAGTTGCCTGTAATTAAACAGATTGCGTATTAGCCCCATAGCAGAAATATCTTGCAGGCTTGGGCCAATATTACTTAAGTTCTTTGTTAGCAGGTCACCGTACCAGTCGTGATAAGTTTGTATGATATAAGATGGAGATGAAATAAGCATGGGCAGTACGAACATTACTATCGACCAAAACAGTAAACCCCAAATAAGTTTTACCTTATCTTTTGACAAGAAAAAGAATGCCAGCCCTACAATGCCATATAGCTTTATAAAAGTACCTAAGATGATAACGAACGCGGCCCAAAAATCTTTTTTATCCCTGATAAATACAAAGCTCAATATAATTAAGCCGCCGACCAATGGGTTTATCTCTACGTTCGAGGATGATGTCATAAGTTCATGGGCACATATCAATAGGATTACCATGTATTGATTTTCTTTTAATGGCAATAGCTTAATGGCTATGTATAAAACCCATGCATTAAACAGC
>JAQBOK010000157.1 GCA_028288085.1 Mucilaginibacter sp. | reverse complement strand
GCCGAAAAGCTGATCAGTGATATTGTTGCCGATTTTGGCACCCTGCATATTGTGGTGAACAATGCCGGTATTACCAAAGATGGCTTGTTGATGCGCATGACTGAAGAAAGCTGGGACGACGTGATGGATGTAAACCTGAAATCTATTTTTAATGTAACCAAGGCTGCGTCAAAGATCATGATGAAAAACCGTTTTGGTGTGTTTATCAATATGAGTTCGGTAGTTGGTGTACAAGGCAATGCCGGGCAGTCTAATTATGCTGCCTCAAAAGCGGGTATCATCGGTTTTTCTAAATCTATCGCAAAAGAATTAGGTTCGCGTAACATACGTACTAACGTGGTGGCCCCGGGCTTTATTAAAACAGAAATGACAGAAGTACTCGACCCTAAAGTGGTTGAAGGCTGGGCGCAGGCCATCCCGCTTAAACGTGGCGGCGAAACCGAAGATGTGGCCAATTGCTGTGTTTTTCTTGCATCTGATATGGCTTCTTACATTACCGGGCAAGTGATTCCTGTTGATGGCGGGATGCTATAGGCGTTAGACATTTGACGTGTTACATTACATGTTGATTTGTACAAACTAAACATTTGTAATCGTTTCAATCTTACCGCTATAATTTGCATTTTGCGTAAGCGTTAAACGTACTACGTAAAACGTCTAACGTAAAGCATGCAATTACTACTTTCATTAACATGGGGATCAGTTTCGGGATGGTGGACACTTGTTTGCCTCTTGTTGGGTTTGCTGTATGCCTGGCTGATGTACCGGCAACCTGTAAGCCTGGGTAAAAATGTGCGCTACTGGTTGTTTGCCCTAAGGACAATAGTAGTGCTTATCGTATCTTTTTTGTTAATAGCGCCTTTGGTGAGGTCGGTTTCCTACAATCCGCAGAAACCCCTGGTATTAATAGCACAGGATAATTCGGAATCTATAAAATTGTTTGGCCTCACCCCAAACCCCTCTCCAAAGGAGAGGGACTTAAATGCTGCTCTTTTCAACATCAAACAGCAATTAGGCGACCAATACGATGTACGGGAATTCAATTTTGACCGTGATTTGCATGATGGTCTTTCCTCCAAATTTGATGGTAAGCAAACTAATATTTCATCGGCCATACAACAGTTAAACGAGCGTTTTGTAAACCAGAATATTGGTGCATTGATATTAGCCTCTGATGGGCTATACAACCAGGGCAATGATCCCCGGTATGAGGCCAAAAACTTAAAAACCAGTATTTATACCATTGCTTTAGGTGATACTGTTGCCAGGCGCGACTTGCTGATAGGTAACATTAATTATAATAAAACAGCCTATTTGGGGAATGATTTTGAGGTAGAGGTTTTGGCTGAGGCTTACCAGGCTAAAGGCGAAAACGTTCGCCTGAGTGTTACAGAAGATGGTAAACAAGTATTTACACAAAACAACCCGGTAACATCTGATAATTACAAAAAGATCATCCCGCTAAAATTGAGTGCGGAAAAAAAAGGAACCCGCAAGTTTGCCTTCAATATCAGCCCTGTTAAAAACGAAGTATCCATACAAAATAATACCGAAACCATTTATGTAGAGGTGCTGGACGCCAAACAAAAGATATTACTGCTTTATGATAGTCCACACCCGGATATCAGCGTAATAAAGCAATCTATTGAAAGCAACAGGAACTATGAAGTAAAAACAAGCCTGCTTAGCGACCTGCCGAAGCTGAAATTGAGTGATTATGGACTTGTTATTCTGTACCAGTCTGCAAGTAACAGTTCCACGGAACTGCAAAATTTTATTGTTAAAAGTAAAGTGCCGGTTTGGTATATGGCCGGTGCGCAAACCGATCTGCAACGGTTAAATTCGGAGCAAAAACTAGTGCAGATCAATTCGGGGCGCGAGGAGATGCAGGAAGTATTTGCGCAGCCGGTAACAGAATTCTCCCTGTTTACCTTATCAGACTCTACCCGAAGGAAGATCAGCCAATTTCCGCCGTTGCTGGCCCCTTTTGGCAACTACAGCAGTAATAATGCAGGGCAGTTGTTATTCAAACAAAAAATTGGAGAGGTACCAACGCCATACCCATTATTATCATTCAGCGATGAAAATGGCCGTAGAATAGCAGTGCTGACGGGCGAAGGTTTGTGGCGATGGGCATTAGCTGAATATCAAACCTATGGCAACCACAATGCGCTGGAGGAACTATTGGGCCAGGGTGTTCAATACCTTACTGCCAACAGTAACCACCAGCGTTTTAGGGTATATCCTGCTAAAAATGTTTTTGATGAGGGCGAAAATGTGATACTCAATGCAGAGTTATACAATGATGCACTGGAATTGGTAAACACCCCGGATATCAGGATAGAGTTGAAAAGCCAGTCGGGTAAAAACTATAGTTTCTTGTTCACCCGTAACGGACAAAGCTACCAGTTGGATGCAGGGACCTTACCAGTTGATGAATATACCTATTCGGCTACCACAAAATTAGGTGATCAGTCATTTAAAGCGACGGGGCAGCTAACGGTAAAACCCCTTAACCTCGAAACGCGCCAAAGTGCTGCTGACCATCGCCTGCTTTATGATTTGGCCAAACAATCAGGCGGACAGATGCTAATGCCGTCACAGGTTAATCAACTTGCCGATATGATCCGTAAAAATGAGAATATCAAAACAGTGGTTTATGAGGACAAACACTACAGTGACCTGATAGACCTGAAATGGATATTTGCACTGATCTTAGCTTTGTTAAGTACAGAATGGTTTATCCGCAAACGTGAAGGGGAAATATGATCGTCAATATCTCATCTGTTATCGAAGTGTCTGGCACAGTTGCTTTTGCTATTTCGGGCGCTTTCTCTGCCATGCAAAAACGACTGGATGTTTTCGGTGTCCTTATCATGGGCTTTGTAACCGCAATAGGTGGCGGAACGATCAGAGATGTATTGATAGGCGATACCCCGGTAAGCTGGATGCGTGATTATAAACTACCGCTGATTATATTAGGTACGGTAATAAGTACTATACTCTTTAAAAAATATATTAAGGGATTTAAGATCACCCTCTTTTTGTTTGATGCGCTTGGCTTGGGCATGTTTACTATTATCGGCATACAAAAAGGGATAAGTGCTGGTTTAAACCCGGGAGTATGTGTGGCACTCGGTACAATTACAGGCTGTTTTGGCGGTGTTTTGCGCGATGTTCTGCTGAATAATATTCCCCTGATCTTCCAAAAGGAGATATATGCCACGGCCTGTATTATAGGCGGAACGCTATATGTGTTATTAATAAATCAAATGGATTCTGATCTTGTAAAGATAATTGCGGTAGTAATGGTTTGCGCAATCAGGATAGTCGCGGTAAAGTATAAACTATCATTGCCAAAATTTTATGCCTGAAGAAAAGCAAGATTTAA
>JAQBOK010000152.1 GCA_028288085.1 Mucilaginibacter sp. | reverse complement strand
CTCCTTGCGCTATTGTTTTTAGCATCTGCACTCATTTTCTTTGGTTTGAATTTAGGGGCTATCCCAAATCAAGAATAAACCAATTTTTAAACCAATAAATTAATGAAAAAGATTTACTTTTTAAGGTGTAGTCTTATGCTGGTTTTTATCTGCCTTTGTAATTGGGTAATTGCCCAACCAGGTACGATAACAGGCCGCGTAATTGATGAAACCAACCGGCCCCTACCGGGCGCAACCGTTCATGTCAAAGGAACAGATCAATCTACTGTAACCGATGTGAATGGCAAGTTTACATTTCCAGGCAATAACCAGTCGGCAGTGACAATTGTAATCACTTTTATTGGTTACGATGCGATTGAGAAAGCAATTAGTACTAACGAAACTACTACGATCCAGTTAGTCCCTAATCAAAAAACATTATCCGAAGTTGTAGTTATCGGTTACGGTACCGCTAAGAAAAATGACCTTACAGGCGCGGTAGCCAGTATTTCAAGCAAGGATTTGAACCCTGGCTCTATGACCAATCCGTTGCAAGAATTATCGGGTAAAGCGGCGGGCGTAAATGTTACCGAAGTTGGAAGTGAACCTGGGGTAGCCCCTTCGGTCCGCATTCGCGGTATTACTTCGCTCAGCGGCGGTAACGATCCATTGGTGGTAGTTGATGGTATTCAGGGCGATATGACTTTTTTGAACCAGGTACCACCAAGTGAAATAGCATCCATAAACATCTTAAAAGATGCTTCGGCTACCGCAATTTATGGTTCACGTGGTGCGCCCGGCGTAATCATCATTACCACCAAAAAAGGTGTAGCAGGTAAAACAACTATTGAATACATAGAAAACACTTCGCTGGATGTGATCCCTAAAGAATTAAAGGAATTAAACGGTCCTCAATGGACCGCGGAATCAGCCAAATTGGGTGTGGATATATCAGCTAATCATGGTTCAAACACCGATTGGTATAATCTGCTTACCCGCAATGGTGTTACCCAAAACCATACCCTTGCCTTTGGCGGTGGGGCCAATGAATTTACTTACCGGGCTTCATTAAGTGCTATTGACCAAACAGGTGTTGTGATCAATTCAAATTACAAAAAATACATAGGCAGGATTGTGGCAACGCAAAAAGCGCTGGATGACAGGCTTACACTTACCATGAATTTGAATAGTGGAATAAATGATGTTACCTACAGTCCAAATGGCGTAGGCAATGCCGCATTTACATCAAATACTATTAGCCAGGCGTATATAGCCCGGCCAACAGACCCTGTATATAATACCGATGGCTCTTATTATTCAGATCCGAACGTATTCCATTATACCAACCCTTATGCCGTAGCCAAAACAGTAAGTAATACTACTAACCAAAATGAGCTTTTTGGCAGCTTAAGGGCCGACCTGGATATCACTAAAGATTTATCGGCCGGATGGTTTGGGAGTTGGAGAAAAACTGATTCAAATGTAGGTTATTATGCACCGGCTGCATCAACCATTACCGATGCGGTTACTTATAATGGCATTGCGCATATATTTAATGACCATACTGATGAAAAACTGACAGATATCAATTTGACTTATAAACATGATTTTGGAAAAAGTCATTTTGATGCAACAGCAGTTTATGAATACCAGATACAAACGTATAATGGCGACAAGGCATTTGCCAGAGGTTTTGTTAACGACCTGGCTACCTATAATGCATTGCAGTTAGGCAATTTGGCCGATGTTCTTCCAAATGATATCCAGTCCTACAAAAATGACAGGAAACTGGTATCTTATTTAGGTCGCATAAACTACTCATACAACAGCCGTTATTATTTAACCGCAAGTTTCAGGAGTGACGGTTCATCTGTGTTTGGTGCTAACCACCAATTTGGTTATTTCCCATCGGCATCGTTGGCGTGGCGTATTGACCAGGAAGATTTTATGAAGAACCAAAAAACCTTTAGCACGCTTAAATTACGCGGCGGTTATGGATCTACAGGCAATCAACAAGGCTTGGTACCACAAAATTCCCTTGCCCTGGTAGGTTTAAATACCAGCACCCCTACTGTTTACTTTGGTGGGCAGCTTATACCCAATTATACTTACACGCAAAATTATAATCCTGATTTAAAATGGGAAACGCGTAAAGAAACAAATGTTGGTTTGGACTTTGGTTTGTTTGACGACAGGCTTACAGGCACTATTGATGCTTATACGTCAAAAACCGAAAACCTGTTGTTTAATTACGCTATCAACGAGTCTGGTAATATACATTTTCCATCTATTTACGGAAATGCCGGTACACTACAAAACCAGGGGCTTGAGCTTTCACTAAGCTACACAATTATCAGGAACGATAAAGTAACCTTAACCCTTGCCGGTAACGGATCGTTAATGCAAAACAAGGTATTAAAGCTTAGCGGTATTATACAGGGACAAGACGCACATACAGATTACCAGGGATGGGGAGCAACCAATGCTTTCCTTGTGGTTGGCAAACCTATAGGTACTTATCTTATTTACAAGCACACCGGTGTAGATGCTAACGGCGTTGAAACCGTTGCTAACGAACCAGCCAATGGCGTACCTAACGGCGCTGTACAAAATAACAATGAAAGGTTTGATGAAGGACAAGTATTACCTAAGTACAATTATGCTTTTACACCAAGCTTTACCTATAAAAACTTTGATGCTTCAATGGTTTGGCGTGGAGCGGGTGGTAACAAAGTTTACGACGGTTTGCGTGCAGATTTAAGCTTATTAGAAAATATAGGCAAGCAAAATGTATTAGCAAGTGCTATCCCATTAGGCATACACTCGTCTCCTGTTAGTTCAGACGAGTGGCTGGAAAGCGGCAACTATTTAAGGTTTGAAAATCTCTCGTTAGGTTACAGGTTTAACGTAACGCATATAAAATTTATCAATGCCCTCCGTGTGTCCGTAACCGGTCAAAATTTGGCTTTAATAACAAAATATAAGGGTTTAGACCCTGAGGTTGATGCGAGTGGTGGTAGCTCATCAGGTGGTGATTACGGGATATATCCCCGTACCAGAACCTTTTCAGTGGGTTTAAATGTGATTTTAAAATAATCTGATCATGAAAAAAATATTAATTAGTGTTTTTATTATTGGCCTTGCTGCACAGAGCTGTACTAAGGTTAAAGAAGACGTATATGACAAGTACCCGGCCAACGCTTTTTTTGCAACCCCTGCCGGGGCTGATGATGCCCTTGCAACGGTAGTTGGAAGGATCACAGGCACCTGGGGGAATAATTATGCAGGCAGGGATAATTGCTGGTATGATCTTAACGAGTTTTCGTCTGATGAGCAGGTGATACCACACCGCAATACGGGCGACTGGCAACTTGATTTTGCACAACTGTATACGCGTACAGAATCAACCAGCCTTGGAATTATCAGTAATACCTGGAACTGGGCATATGGTGGAATTTCAAGCGCTAACGATGCTGTTGCAGAACTTACAGCAGCCAAAGCCGATCCATCAAAAATTGCAGAAGCCAAGGTAATGCGCGATTGGTTTTATTACCTGCTGATAGATGATTTTGGTGATGTGCCGTATTATACAGATAATAACACCGATCCCAATAAAATAGCGCAAACACCAAGTGCCACTATTTTCAATTCAATAGTAACCGATCTTAAGGCGAATGTCGACCTGCTTTCTGAAACAAGAGGGGGCACCTACTACGGCCGCTTTAATAAATGGGCCGGTTACATGGTATTGGCAAAATTGTATTTAAACGCCGCAACGTATACCGGCACTGCCCACTGGCAGGATGCTCTTGACGCTTGTAATAAAGTAGCCGCAGGGGGGTTTAAATTACACCCGGGTGCTGCTAATGCAGCCAGTCCGCTGGGTTACCAGTACTATGAGCTTTTTGGTGATGTATGTCCTAATGACGAAACCATACTGGCTGAATATATTACTGAAAATGTTGTAAGTGGTAATATATACACTATCAGGAGTTTAAACAGTGCCAACGGCACAGCGTTGATTGGCTTTAACGGCTGGAACGGTACAATTATACCTTCTGAGTATTACGATAAATTTGATAATGCTGATATCCGGAAGAAACAATTCCTGGTGGGCCCTGTGGCTGGCAGTATTACTTACACTAAGGATATATCATCATTGATTGATCCGGGTGCAGGCCCAAATGAGGGCATTAGGGATGATAAATTTTTCCCGGTTGCACCTATTGATGCAAGTGGTGCTTCTAATGACTTCCCGATATACAGATTTGCTGACATTTTATTGATGCAGGCAGAATGTAATGTCCGTTTGGGTAATGCAGCCGCAGCAGCCCCATTTATTAACCAGGTGAGAGAAAGGGCGGGTTTAGGTGATATTGCCGCTCCTACATTGGATAATATTTATGACGAAAGAGGCTTTGAACTGAATATGGAAGGCCACCGCCGACAGGATATGATAAGGTTTGGTAAATTTTTATTGCCACATGGCTTTGTTACCAACCCCGGTGATTCGCATGTACTTTTATTCCCTATCCCAACATCAGTGATCACTGTCAATCCAAAACTTAAACAAAACACTGGTTATTAACCATCATTAATTATGAAAAGAATAATCAATTTTACATTAATAGCAATAGCCTGTATGGCTGTTGCTTGTCATAAAGATGCTGCATTAACGAGGCTGCCGCCCGTTGCTTTCAAATCTTCACTTTCAGCTTCAACTAACCAGGCGATACTTACAGCAGCTACAGATTCTACCCCCGCTGTGTTAACCTTAAAATGGCCCGCAGTAGTGTATCCTGTTAAAGCTCATGTGACCTATACCTTACAAGCTGATCTGCCTACTGATACAGTTGGCTCAATGGCATGGGCTAATGCCACATCCATGTTAATTGGGAATGATATTTTAACAAAATCTTTTAAAGGAGCCGATTTGAATACGCTTGCGCTTGCTGTTGGCATCACTGCTAATGACACCGCTAAAATGGTATTTAGGATTGAGGCCTACCAGGATCGTGCTGCTTACACAAATGGTGTAACGGTTGCTATAAGCCCCTGGAAACCAATAGTTGCCTATTCACATGGCTGGCCAGCATTATGGGTGCCGGGTGATTACCAGGGTTGGTCGCCTCCGACAGCGCCAACAGTAGCTGCAGAACAGCCCAATATTTACGAAGGCTATATCAATGAGCCGGCAGGTGGCACTTATCACTTTAAATTTACAAGCGCTAATGATTGGAACCATATCAACTATGGCGATGGAACCGGTGGTAAATTATCAACTGATGGTTTGGCCGGAGATTTAATATTGCCAGGGCCTGGTTATTATGAACTGGTGGCTAATCCCTCCGCACTTACGTGGAACTATACGCTCACTACCTGGGGAATTTTAGGTGATGCAACACCGGGCGCCTGGACTACAGATACTCAATTGACCTATGACCCTGTTAAACAGGTTTGGACGGTTACCTGTAACATGCTTTCTACCGGATCGTTCAAATTCAGGGCCAATAATGCCTGGAGTATTGATTTTGGTATTGATGCTAATGGCAGATTAGCCTATGCAGATAATCCTGCCTATCCATATAATGGTTTACTTAATAATCTAACGGTACCATCGAGCGGTAGTTATACTATTACGTTAGATCTTCACGACCCTAACAATTATACTTACAAGCTTCATAAAAACTAACAAATAGGGCGGTGCTTTCGCACCGCCCTATTTTAATATGCTAACGGTACAAGTTTAACCGGCAGTAAAAATAGGCTTGCCGGTACACCTGCGGGCCCGATATACTTAGATGTATTAGCCGGTACATGGTTTGATCCATCAAAAATTTATACAACAATTAATGAAATTTATTAAGATCACATTTGTACTTGCTTGTCTTTTAAATGTATCCTGCCTTAAGGCGCAATCGCCAATCTTAACACCCGGTAACTTAAAAACAATTGCTATTAGTGAACAAGATATTACTTTCCAAACCACAGATGTATATGGAAAAATAACTGTTTATGGCCCTTCCGTAATTCGTGTGCGATTAGATAAAAAACCATTAGGAAAAGATTTTTCTTATGCCGTAACAGGCAAGGCAGTACCCACAAAAGTAAACATCAGTCAGAATGATAAAGAAATTACCTTAATTACCGATTCGCTTAAAGCAGTTGTACAAAAAAATCCATTTGCTATCGCTTTTTATACCCCTGACGGGAAACTGATCAATGAAGACGAACCCGGGTTAACCACCTCCTGGGCCGGGCAGGCTGTTACCACTTATAAAAAAATGCAGGATGACGAACACTTCATCGGGTTGGGTGAAAAGACAGGCAACCTGGACAGGAAGGGCAATGGCTATACCAACTGGAATTCGGATGTGTATGGTTACACTATCAGTCAGGACCCGCTTTATTCTACTATCCCCTTTTACATGGGCATTCATCACGGGTTAAACTATGGGATATTTCTGGACAATACCTACCAAAGCGACTTTAACTTTGGCGCAAGTAACAACCGGTTTTCTTCATTTGGGGCGCGTGGTGGTGAAATGAATTATTACTTCATTTATCATAAACGCCTGGCCGATATTATTACCTCTTATACTGATTTGACGGGGCGCATGCCTATGCCCCCATTATGGTCACTTGGATACCAGCAAAACCGTTACAGTTACTACCCCGAATCTGAGGTGATGCGAATAGCTCATACCTTGCGCGAGAATCAAATTCCGGCTGATGGGATCACATTGGACATTCATTATATGGATCGTTACCAATTGTTTACCTGGGATAAAACCCGGTTCCCCAATCCGGTGGGAATGAATGCTGAGCTCAAAAAACTGGGCTTCAAAACAACGGTTATTGTTGATCCGGGTATTAAAGTTGAAAAAGGGGCACCGGCTTATGAGAGCGGTTTAAAAGAAGATGTTTATATCAAATATCCCGATGGGCAACCCTATACCGGCGAAGTATGGCCGGGGTGGTGTAATTTCCCGGATTTTACCAGTGTTAAAGGCCGCAACTGGTGGCATAAAGAAGTCAAGTTCTTTGCTGAATCCGGAATAAGTGGTATTTGGAATGATATGAATGAGTTTTCTACCTGGGGCCAAAAGGCACCAGACAATATTTTGTTTGATTACGATGGAAGGCCCACTTCGCATTTGGAAGCGCATAATGTTTACGGGTTGCAAATGGCCCGGGCAAGCTACGAAGGTGCCAGGCAGCATTTAACCGAACGGCCCTTTATTTTATCGCGTTCGGGTTATGCGGGGCTGCAAAGGTATTCGGCCATATGGACGGGTGATAACCGCGCAGAAGACAGCCACATGCTGCAAGGCATACGCCTGTTAAATAGTTTAGGGCTAAGTGGTGTTTCGTTCAGCGGAATGGATGTTGGAGGTTTTGCAGGCAATCCTTCAATCCCATTATATTCTAAATGGATGCAATTGGGAGCTTTTATCCCCTACTTTAGGAACCATAGCGCCAGCGACACTAAATCTGCCGAACCCTGGACGTTTGGTAAGGATGTACTGGATGTAGCGCGTAATTATATCAGCCTGCGTTATAAACTGCTTCCCTATTTATACTCTACTTTTTATGAATCAACACAAAACGGAAGCCCTGTAATGCGCTCATTGGCCATTAACTATACGTTTGATGCGAAGGTAATGAGCGCCGAATACCAAAATCAATACGAATTTGGCAACGCATTTATGGTTGCGCCTTTTGAAAGCAACAAGGATTATGGCAAGGTTTATTTCCCGGAAGGTACCTGGTATGATCTGTATACAGGTTTGAAAGAAAATGGGAACCAGGAGAAAATAATCGCCCTGAAAAATGACCAGCTCCCGGTATTTGTTAAAGGTGGAAGCATCATTCCTATGCAATCATTGATCCAGTCGACAGCCGAACAGCCTACTGATACGCTTTTATTACATGTTTATAACGGCAATACCGGCAACCATTTTGTGTATTATGAAGATGATGGCAAAACCTTTGATTATCAAAAAGGCGAGTTTTATAAACGCGCTATTACATTTGATCCTGTAAAGCGTGTTATCACATTGGATGCTGCCGAAGGTAAATACACTTCGCACTTTAAATATATCAGGTTGATATTGCATGGGTTTGCCCCTTCTATTATTCTTAAGTCCGGGAGCATCGATCTTAAGTCCCAGGACGGTCAATTTGCTTACCTTAGTGCGGCCAATTATGATCCGTCAGCAAGTTGCGTGGTAAAATTTGCAGTAATTAATAATACTAAAGGAAGCATTCAAATAAATTACTAAAATCAGAAATGGAGAAGACGGAAATGAAGTTTACACGAATAAAATTTAAAATGAACAGTTTATTATTATTGATCACCCTTACCGGCTCTATCATGGGTTGCGGTAAACCAAAGGTTAATCCTATAGCTCCACCAACTGATACCACTAAAACAGTATCTTATAAAGACCCGGCACAATATGGTACACCTTTTGGCAGTGTACCTGCCAGCAAGGATATTGTAATGTATGAGGTGAATATAAAAACATTTTCACCAGCCAATTTTACCGGCGTTAAAGCCAGGCTTGATTCTATTAAAGCCTTGGGTGTAAATGTAATTTGGCTGATGCCAACCTATCCAATTGGAATACTTAAAGGCGTTGGGTCGCCTTACTCTGTTAAAGATTACGAAGGCGTGAACGCAGATTTTGGAACATTGGATGACCTGCGCTCATTGGTTGCTCAGGCGCATACACTTGGCATGTCGGTAATTTTTGATTGGGAGGGTAATGACACCTCATGGGATAATGCCTGGATAACGCAACATCCATCATGGTACCAGCAGGATGCATCCGGAAATATAATTATTCCGCCGGGCACCAATTATTCAGACGTTGCCGCGTTGAATTTTAATAATCCGGATATGCGAACCGCTATGATAAGGGCCATGAAATATTGGATATTTACAGCCAATATTGATGGCTATCGCTGTGATTTTGCAGATAACGTAACGAATGATTTTTGGGTGCAGGCGCTTGATACTTTGAATACGATTAAAACCCACAAATTGATCTATTTAGCCGAAGGTACCAAGGGACCCGAAATTACCGCAGGCTTTCAATTGAGTTATGGATTTAGTTTTTACAGTACACTTAAAAGTGTGTTTGCCGGAACGCAGGCAGGCAACTTATTTAGTACCAACACTGCTGAAATCGCATCATTACCGTCGCCGGGTATTAAATTAAGGTACATCACCAATCATGATGATGCCTCATCTGATGGAAGTACCATCACTGAATATAAGAGCAAACAGGGCGCTCTGGCTGCCTTTGTTTTGGCTTCTTACATGGGTGGCGTTCCGTTGATATATGGCAGCCAGGAAGTTGGCTATCCCAATTCCATTAACTTCTTTAATACCGTACCGGTTGACTATACTGCTAACCCTGATATGGTAGCCGCCTACAAAAAGATATTAGCCTTCCGATCTGCACACGAGGCTGTAAAAACCGGGGCGTTAACAGCTTACAGTAATGCCGACATTGTTGCATTTGAGAAAACATCAGGCAGCGACGATGTACTGGTATTGGTAAATGTGCGTAACAGCACGAGCAGTTTCCTTGTTCCTGCCGCATTGCAAAATACTACATGGACCGATGGATTGACAGGCGCTGTAGTTACTTTGACCAGTGCCTATAGTTTGCCGGCCTATACTTATTTGATACTGAAGAAATAGTTTTCACGTGGGTTCGATGTAAGAATTGAATACTTTGCCATATGCCCTCAGGAGCAATGTGATTAAATGAACGCGAGTTCGGTGTAAGAAAATATTTGCCCCCTCGGGGCGACCCAAATTCGCAAAGGGTAACCCCCGAAAGTGGCAAAACAATATGGCACGTATTTGATCTACAAACAGATAGCCCCGATGGGGCGTGCAAGTATAGAATTCTTCTATCGAACTCGCGTTAAGTTAAGGAAATATGCGTTTCAACTAGCGCCGTTAGGTGCTAAATGTCGGTAGAAAATCCA
>JAQBOK010000066.1 GCA_028288085.1 Mucilaginibacter sp. | reverse complement strand
TTGTGCGCTTTTGATATGCGTTTTATTCGCTTGTCAAAAAGATAATGGTAATTCGAGCCCTAATATCATTGGTAATGCCAGTTTGCTTATTGTAGGCAAATGGAATTTACAGAAGGAAAAATATACGGTATATGTTGATAGTGTAAAGCAAACCGATACCACGGTTAACGCATCTGCCGGCGATGTAAGCTATGCTGATTTTAATAGAAATGGCAGTTATGTAAGCATTAGTCATTATTTTATAGCTAATAATTTTTATACAGTAGCATCCGAGGATAGTTTATCGGGCACTTACAGTATTGCAGGTAGTACATTTAAACTGTCGTCATATTTGGGTGGTTTAAATGTTAGCCCCCCGGGCGGTAGCCTGTCAACCACAACGGTTATACCTGTTATTACCCCGGTGTCGCATTTGGTACAAATAATTGCGCTTACGCAAACCATTTTAACCATACACTCAGAGTATGTAGTAAATTCTAATGTCCCCACGGGTGTTACAAAAACCTATAAGTATGTATCTGATCTTTATTATACGAGGTAGATATAAGAATTAAGAACAAACGTTTTGAGGGTTATAATACCACTTCATTTTCTGACGATGCCAGCTGGGGACCTGTGTGTATGATCTCGACCTTTAAAATTGTGTTGGCAGGTTCGTCGGTGGGTTTAATTTCGGGGCGTTCATTCCAGCCCATGCTTTTCAGGGCAAATATGGCCCCTGTTGATGACGTTACATGCAGTTTCTTTTCATAATCTGCCATAATACGCAACCGGGCACGTTTAAGATGGTCTGCAAATTTGCCTTTAGTTTCATATTCTTCAAATGCCTGCCTGCTGCTAAAGCCCAGGTATAATGCCAGGCCGGTGATGGTTGCAGGCTCGGGTTCACGGTCGCATACTTTTTGTTCGATAGCATCGGCCGGTATTTTGCCTTTGATTTTCTTTTGTTCAAGATGATAATCGCCCCCGATATATGAAAAGTATTGTGTTATTAACTCGTTCAGCCGGGTAGCGGTATCAAATGAAATCTTCTTTCTTCTCATATATGATTGAAATGCCAATTGGCATAATTATATTCAAAGATACTAATATTTTTAGTTATTACCAAATTAAGTTGAAGATATTTTGTTTGACAGGAGAGGGTAATAATGGAAAATAGTTTTCGAGGCTAAAAGCCATTTAAAAATATTTACCAGTATTTCTAATACGCCCAATTGTCATTCTTAATCCATATTATTTTATATTGGAACGATTGTTCCAATATGATATTACATTTGCGGAACGATTATTCCAAAAATAGAAAATTAATTAAGAAATAAAATGAAAAAGTTAGAAAACAAAGTAGCAGTAGTTACAGGTGCATCAAAAGGTATTGGCGCCGGAATTGCAAAAAGCCTGGCAGCCGAAGGCGCATCCGTTGTTGTAAATTATTCTTCGGCTAAAGACGGTGCCGACAAGGTAGTTGCCGAAATTACAGGTAAAGGCGGAAAAGCTATTGCAGTACAAGGCGACGTATCAAAAACTGCCGACGTAGAACGCTTGTTTGCCGAAACCAAAGAAGCTTTTGGCGCGGTAGATATCCTGGTGAACAATGCAGGTGTTTATAAATTTGGCGGAATAGAAGAGGTTACAGAAGATGAGTTTCATCGCCAGTTTAATACTAACGTACTTGGGCTGCTGCTGGCTACCCAGGGTGCCGTAAAAAGCTTTGGCGCTAATGGCGGCAGTGTGATCAATATTGGATCGGTTGTTAGTCGCATAACGCCTCCGGGGAGTGCTATCTATACCGCAACCAAAGGTGCAGTAGACGCTATCACACAAGTATTATCAAAGGAATTGGGTTCCAAAAATATCCGTGTAAATTCCATTAACCCAGGCATGGTAGAAACTGAAGGTACTCATACTGCAGGGTTTATTGGTAGCGATTTTCAGGCAAGCATAGAAAGCACAGCACCGCTTGGGCGTATTGGCCAACCGAATGATATTGCACCAATTGCCGTATTCCTGGCTTCTGATGATTCTGGCTGGTTAACAGGCGAAACTATATTGGCTGGTGGCGGCCAAAGATAAGCATCGGCCCAACCCTTTATTTAGGCAGGGTTTTTATAAATCGGCCTAAAAACAAACATAAATTAAAATGATAGCTTTGCTTAAATAATAAGCAAAGCTATTTTGCAATGGCAAGAACTAAAGATTTTGATGAAAGTGAAGTGCTTACAAAAGCAATGCACCTTTTTTGGCATAAGGGCTACAATGGTACGTCTATGCAGGATTTGGTGGACGGATTAGGTATCAGTCGCTCCAGCTTATACGATACCTATGGCGATAAGCATACACTATTCATCAAATCGTTAGAAAGCTATAAAGAATCGGCATCAAATAAAATGTGTACTATAGTTAGCGGCCCGGCTTCGGCTAAAGATGCCATTAAACAATTGCTACAGCTTACTACTATCGAGCTGATAGATGATAACCAGCATAAAGGTTGTTTTATGACCAATGCCGCCATTGAGGTTGCCCCGCATGATACGGAAGTGAGCAATATGATTTGCCAGAACGATCAGCAGATAGAGAATGCTTTTTATGGAGCCATAAAAAAGGGGCAGGCGAGTGGCGAAATTACCAGTAAACAAGATGCCAGGGCATTAGCCCGATTCATTTTTAATAATGTGAAAGGTATCCGGGTATCTGCAAAATCAACAACAGATAAAAACATTTTTGATGACATCATTAACCTCACCATGTCTGTGCTGGATTAACCCTACGTGTTTTTTCTCGCAAGCTATCGTCTTCAGGCTTCGCCCCGGGCAAAACCAACAGTATCCCGGTATAGCTGTGGGGATACTTCGGCATTGTTTTTAAAGAAACGGCTAAAATAAAACTCATCATTAAAACCCAGTTCGTAAGCAATTGATTTTACTGGTTTTGATGTCATATACAATTCGCGTTTGGCTTCAATAATAATACGCTCGGCTATCATATTGGTAAGCGTTTTATTAAAATGATTGCGGGTGATCTTAGCCAATGCTTTAGCAGAGATATTCAGCAGATCAGCATATTCGGCGGGTGAGTGTTTGGTTTTAAAATGTTCCTCAATGGCGTCTTTCAGGTTTTGCAATACAAAAGGCTCTTTTAAGCCCGATAGATTATTTTGAATATCCGGGCCCTGGCTAACCCAAAGGCGCGACGCCGTGATTAAAAGTATTTTAAGGTAGGATACAAGCAGTTCATACTGCGCCATTTCGGTATTCTGCATTTCGGTCCTCATTTGCTCAATCAGTGCACAAAATGTATTTACATCCTTATCATTAAGACGGATAAAAGGTGGCTGATAAATGTTATTGAACAAAACGCCACTGCAGGCCACTTCTTTTTGATGCCGGTAGATACAGAAAAAATCGGGATGGAAGTTAAGGCAGATCCCGCTTAGGTTTTCGCTGTTGCTGATCATATAAGGCTGATAAAGCGAAAAGCTCATGAGGGCAGGCCCCGCAAAATCATAGGACGAGAAATCAGCTTTAAATTTTCCGCTTCCGCTTAAAAGAATAATTATGCTGTAATAATTATTACGCTGAATATGGTCGAAGTGACTACTATCATCAAAA
>JAQBOK010000140.1 GCA_028288085.1 Mucilaginibacter sp. | reverse complement strand
ACGCCAAAGGCTATTTTAGTTTGCTTTTTCATGAAGACAAAAAGTTTGATGTGTCGGTTTGACGCAATCTAAGATTTGTTTTTTGATAAATCAAAAAGTAATTGCTGCAATATTTCCCCTCCGGTTGCCCGGTAAAATAAAAAATCTTGTGTTTTGGCGCGGGCGGTGCAAGTGGTGCATCGTTGCGCAAGGATAAAATTCATTTAGGTATCTAAGACCTGCTTTTTATAAAAACAAATAGTTTTTTCAGGAGAAATATAGTCAAGCTGATAATCAATTTGGGGAGGGGTTTATTTACATTCTTTATACGCCGCCATTATAATTAAGTTGGTCATCCGTCGAATTTTAAGCAACTAATAACCACAACAGAAGGTTGTAAGCATAAGTTCAAAAAGGTTGAGGGCAATTTAAGCTTCCTTATGTTTTTGCAAATACTTTTAAATTTGCGCAATTGAATTTTACATAAATTGCTATGTTTGGAAGGGAAATCATAACGCCGGTTACCGGCGGCCCAAATAACCTGATTATAAACAGATCACACTAATGAAAAAACTTAACCGCGACCAGCTTGCTTCAGTTGTTTTAAAGTATTTATTGCATTTACTTTTAATAGGTGGATTTTATTGGGCGTTGTTATACACTACTACCTCTGTATGGCTGGATGTTGTTTTCTATAAGGTCACAAAATTGCGTTATGCAATCGCAGCGCCTGAGTTTACCCAAATGCTCTATATTTTATTGCTTATCTACACCCTGTTTTGCTATGTAGCCAACAATTTCCTATTGGATATTTACCACAGAAAAACTGCTAAACAGTTCATCATATCTACCATAGTTGATTTCCTGATAATCCCTTTTGAGATATTTTTGATGGTTATTTACAATAATATAACGATAAAGGACCATTTGGGCGATATCAATACAGTTTATAATGTTTATTTGATTACCGCAATGCTGGTTATCAAAAATATTATCGCGGTCACTATCCTGTCAAAAAAAACTTCATCGGAGCAAGATCTTAAGTATAAGGTGAGGTAGTGTAAACCGATAAGGTTCCAATCCATTTCTATCTTTCTGTTCAACTGTGTTCCCGGGTAACAATGTTATTTAAGAAATAATATCGGTACAGATCAGCCTCGCCATTATAAAAAATGAAAATAGGTCTTGTATACTTCAACGCTATATCGTAATATTGCGATTGAATTATGGGCCTAACAAAAACAGAAATATTTACCCCTGAGCAAAACCAGCTGGCTATAATGCTGAAAGCATTGGCACACCCGGCGCGCATAGCCATACTACAGCAGTTAATTAAAACTAATGCCTGTGTATGCGGCAGTTTGGTTGACGAACTTGGGTTGGCGCAGGCCACCATATCACAACACTTAAAGGAACTTAAAAATGCCGGACTGATACAGGGCACCATTGAAGGTGTAAGCGTTTGTTACTGTATTGAGCCCAATGCCTGGAAATTATTGAGTAAAGAATTAAGCGAATTCTTCGGGGCATATACCGAGGCAGGTAAGTGCTGTTAAAAAAATTTGACTATATCAATCGTAATATTACAATAAAACAAACCACCATGAACAAACCACAAGCCATTAATTGGGGATCATTCAAAGAAAAACTGGTGCAATACCCCTCACTCGATCTGCAATTTCAGTATGCCGAAAACAAATGGGTTGCGGCATCCTACCATATCACCGAAATTAAACAGGCACCCATTGTTTCTGTAGACTGCGGCGGTGTAAAAAACGAATGGACCGAAATTATTGTGCAGTTATGGGAACCCGCAAATCAGCAGCAGGAACGTGCTATGAAGGTAAAAAAAGCACTTTCTATTATCGATGTGGTAGAAAAGGTATTGCTTTTGAACATCAACGGTACTGTAAAAATTGAATTCGGCAATTCCGAATTTGATACGCGCCAGTTATACCCCAACGAGTTTATAATTGAAGGTGAAAATTTGATAATTGATCTGCGGCCCGATACCGTTCAATGCAAGGCGATAGAGCGCGGCGGAAGCTGCGGCACCACAGCTACCGGGGAAGAATGCTGCACCCCTGCAAAGCCCGAAAAACAAAGGCTAGGATTAAAAAATTTAGCGGTTACAGCAGCAGCCTGTTGTGAGCCGGGATCTGGATGTTGTTAAAAAAGTGATGCAAATAAACCAGGGAATAAATTACAGGGAAAGCATTGTAGCAATGCTCGAAGCTGAGAAACTGCCGGCAAGTGATCTTCCGGCCACGTTAGAGAATTTTTTAGTCGTGCTGCAAAACGATGAAGTTATCGGTGTTGTGGGTTTAGAGATCTATGGCGATTATGGATTGTTACGTTCTTTGGCGGTTAGTTCTGCCTGGCGGGGCCATGGAATAGCCGGTAAATTACTTGATAAGATAGTGGCCCTCGCCCATTCAAAAGGTCTCCATCACATTTACCTGTTAACAGAAACAGCGCCGGACTATTTTTCCCGGAAGGGATATAAAAAGATAACCCGCGGGGATGTTCCTGTTGAAGTACAACAGTCTTCGGAGTTTAGCCACGTGTGCCCTCAATCAGCCATCGTAATGAAAAAGATCATTATTTCTAAATCATAAAAAAAGCTAATCAGACAATTAAAAAACTGCCTGCAATACCATAACACTTTATAATGAGCGCCAACAACTGTGCCCCCGTGGCAGAAAGAAAAAAACTTAGTTTTCTTGACCGTTACTTAACCCTCTGGATATTTTTAGCAATGGCCATCGGCGTGACTGTGGGCTATTTTATTCCCTCATCAGCAACTGTCATCAATTCCTTTTCAAGCGGAACCACTAATATTCCTTTAGCTATTGGGTTGATATTAATGATGTATCCCCCGCTGGCCAAAGTAAAATACGAAAATATGGGCGAGGTATTTAAAGATACCAAAGTATTAAGCGCCTCCTTAATACTCAATTGGATTGTTGGGCCAATATTGATGTTCGTTTTGGCGATCACCCTTTTACGTGACCACCCGGCCTACATGGTTGGTTTGATACTGATTGGTCTTGCCCGGTGCATTGCAATGGTAGTAGTATGGAACGAACTGGCCGGGGGAAACAGGGAATATGCCGCCGGGCTAATTGCCTTGAACAGCATTTTCCAGGTATTGCTTTACAGTGTTTATGCTTATGTTTTCATCACCGTTTTACCTCCTTTATTTGGCCTTAAAGGCTTGGCGGTAAATATTACTATCGCAGAAATTGCCAAAAGCGTTGGCATTTATTTAGGTATCCCTTTTGCTGCCGGGATTATCAGTCGCTATACCCTGATCAAAATTAAAGGCGAAGATTGGTTCCAAAAGAAATATGTGCCTTTTATTTCGCCCATCACATTAATTGCCCTATTATTTACCATAGTAGTGATGTTTAGCCTAAAAGGAAACCTTATTGTGCAAATACCGATGGATGTTGTACGTATCGCTATCCCTTTGGTAATTTATTTTACCATTATGTTCCTGTTAAGTTTCCTTATCGGTAAATCATTTGGTGCCGATTATTCCAGGAGTGCTGCCATCGCTTTTACAGCTACAGGCAACAACTTTGAACTGGCTATTGCTGTGGCAATCGGCGTGTTTGGCATCAATTCTGGCGAGGCCTTTGCCGGGGTAATAGGCCCATTGGTAGAAGTGCCCGCATTGATAGCCCTGGTCAACCTGGCTTTTTGGCTCCGTAAAAAATATTATTCTGATAAACCGATAACTACAATACAATAATGAAAATTGCACTTTTTTCGGATATACATGCTAATCTGCCCGCGCTGGAGGGTTTTTTTAGCGATGTGGAAACACAAAAACCGGATGCTGTTTATTGCCTGGGCGATTTGGTCGGCTATAATATTTGGCCAAACGAGGTTATTGACGAAATTCGCAAACGCGGTATTCCCTGCATAGCCGGTAACTATGATTTTGGCATTGGCCGCCATAGCGGCGACTGCGGCTGCGCCTACAAAACCGACGAAGAAAAAGCGCTGGGTAAAATATCCATTGCCTATACTAACGAGGTAGTTAAGGACGCACAAAGGGCTTATCTGCGCACGCTACCCGCCCACATCCGCGTGGAGTTTCAGTTGAATAACGATAAACTGAATGTACTATTGGTACATGGCAGTCCGCGTAAGATCAACGAATATTTATTTGAAGACAGGGACGAAAAAAGCCTGATGCGCATTATGGAACAAGCTGATGCAGATGTGATGTGCTTTGGCCACACCCACCAGCCCTACCACCGTATTTTACCAACTGAAGTGACCGGAGATGCCCATTACCGGCATGCAGTTAATATCGGGTCGGTTGGTAAGCCAAAGGACAAAGACCCGCGTGGTGGCTATGTATTGCTGCATATTAACGAAAATAGCTCTGTTAAAGACAAAGAGAGCATCCGGGTAGAGTTTATCCGCTTTAATTATGACATTGAAAAAGCGGCTAAAGCCATTGAAAATAGTCCTTTACCAAATGAATACGCAGACATGCTTAGAAACGGCTAAATGCGGCGTTAGATTTTCTATTTTTGCCCCATAACAACTACAATTCTTTAACATACATGAATATAGTAAAATCCTTAGCGTTATTTGTATTGGCAGGGCTTTGCGAAATTGGCGGCGGCTACCTTATTTGGCAATGGTTAAAGGCCGATAAGCCGATATGGTATGGCATATTGGGTGGCTTTATTTTAGTCCTCTACGGAGTTATTGCCACCTGGCAAACTGCAAATTTCGGAAGGGTTTATGCCACATACGGCGGTATTTTTATAGTAATGGCCTTACTGTGGGCGTGGAAAGTAGATAACTTTAAACCCGATAAATATGATATTATAGGGGCCGCAATCGCTTTAATAGGCGCGTGTATCATTATCTACATGCCAAGAAAATAGCAACCTCGTGCTGCCGTCAAACAGTTGGATACCAATCTCTAAAAAAAGAGGGGTACATCCCAATGGACTTCGCCCTCTTCAAACCTTCGCGTTCCCACAATGTAATAACCTGTTATTGCAAACACATCATCAATTAATTTGCTGTCTTCACCGCCTTCTATATTGATGTTTTTCCAAGCTGTTAGCGGTTCGTTGTTATTGGCTGTCCACTATGTAATTCAGTTCAGTTACCCCGCTGGTAAATTGTCGGGTAGTCAATAATTTTAGTTTTATTTTGTCTTTGATGTCTACAAACAATGGAACGCCTTGTCCAAGAATAATTGGATTAACAAATAGCCAGTAGCCGTCAATTAGGTTCTGTTGAATAAGTGAATGTGTTGCTGTCGGGCTACCAAAAAGCAAGATGTCTCCACCTGCCTGTTGTTTTACTTCATTTATTCTGTCCAAAAGGTTGTCGCTAATAATTGTTGTGTTAGTCAAATCAGCGCCTTCCATCGTTTTTGATAAAACAACTTTATGAATTTTGCTATACCACTTAGAATGTTCAATGTCGTGTTTGCTCGCATCCGGCTGGTCTCCTGCCGTAGGCCAATAATTTTCCATCATCTCATAAGTTACCCGTCCATATAATGCAGTGTCGCCTTCGCTTATTCGCTTACCGACATAATCAAAAATTTCTTCATCAACTTTAATCCAGTTCATTTCTCCGTTCGGTCCTGCTACAAAACCGTCAAGTGATATGTGCATAAATGAAATTATTTTTCTCATATAGTTTTATTTTTTATTGTTGCTACCGCATTTAAATATCAAAAGCAGTATCCCATCATTGGGCATTCCCTACTTTGCGTTCTATATTAATAACCTTACTATCATACCCTGCCAAACTTTTATTAGCTGCGCGCCTGCCTGTTTCTATTATTTCTTCGGCTTTGTAAAAATCATAAGTACCACAACAATCTTGTGATATGTTGATCAGGATGTCGGGCGAGTATCTTTCAAGCGCCATTTGCGTGGTATGGTGGGTCATCAAATTGAGCGTTTTGTTGATCACATCAAAATAACCGAATTTTTCTTCGTGACCTACCGGGTTAATCTTATACAGGTGGCTGTAAAATTCTTTGATCTTTTCCTGGTAGGCGGATAGTTTGGAAACAGTTTCGTTTTTTATAATAGCCGGTTTATCAAATGGTATCATCGCGTTTACATTTACAGCGATCAATATATCACCGGGCGTTCTTTTCACATGATTAATAGGGAGGTTATTTATTACACCCCCATCTACGAGTAATCCGTTTTCCGTTCTAACAGGTGTTAAAACAGTTGGAATTGCTATAGATGCCCTTACAGCATCCAGTACACTTCCTTCTGTAAAAACCACTTCTTTTTTATTGATAATATCTGCTGCCACTGCGCAATAAGGAATTTTCAGATCTTCAATATTCGCGTCGGCAACAAGCTCCCTCATTTTACCAAATAGTTTATCCCCTTTAACTAACCCCTGCCCTTTTAAATTAAAATCAATCAAACTAAAAACTTTCATTTTATCCAGAGTGCAAAGCCAGTCTTTATAAATTCCAATTTTGCCCAACGCATACACTCCACCCACAAGCGCCCCCATTGATGTTCCAGAAATCGATGTAATTTTAAATCCTTGCTTTTCCAGTGCTTCAATAACGCCTATATGGGCAATTCCTCTCGCACCTCCTCCCGATAACACTAAAGCCACTTTTTGTTTCATTTTAGAGTTTCAAATTAAAACCATTAGATCTTATTAAAAGTATTGGGCAAGATATAATATATAAGCAGCGCAACTTGTAGGCTTTTTTTGCTGGTATTTATTTATAATAACGTGTTTAGCAATTAAACATCCATCCTTTTTACTTCATCCTGTAAACGTTAAAACCATCTCATTTCAACAGGCTGTGATACTATTGCTATTTATATCAAACGCACATTAAATATAATAAATATCAGCCAATCCGGCTTCATCAATATTTAATTCAATAATTGCACCAAGCTGCATTTCTATCAATATATTTATCATTCTGTCGCCAATTAAATGAAACGTCGAAATTTCATAGAATTTACAGCCGTTACCGCAAGTGCGTTTGCTTTTCAAAATGCTGCAGGTTTTCCCCTGTTATCATTTTTTCCGGCCGAGATTTCTGCCGACCTGGTTATAGCCGGTGGAAGTTTGGGAGGCTGCGCAGCGGCCCTGTCGGCCCTCAAAAATAATTTAAAAGTAGTATTAACGGTGGATAGTGATTGGATTGGCGGCCAGCTAACTCAACAGGGTGTACCGCCTGATGAGCATCAATGGATAGAAACCCACGGTTCAACCCGCACTTATCGCCAATTGAGGACCGCCATCCGTAACTATTACAAGCAACATTATCCCCTTACCCCAGCTGCTATGGGTCGCCCTTATTTAAACCCCGGCGATGGTACGGTATCTGCTTTGTGTTGCGAGCCACGTGTTGCCGAGGCGGTATTACATAGCATGCTTGCCCCCTACATCCACACAAAAAAACTTATTCTTTTAACAGACCATGCCATTGTAAACGCGGATGTAACCGGGGACAAAATACGGTCGCTTAATGCCACTGGCAGCAAAACCGGGAAAACAATTACCCTTACTGCCCCATACTTTATTGATGCCACTGAATTGGGTGATCTGTTGCCACTTACCGGAACTGAATATGTAACAGGCGCCGAATCAAAAAAGCAAACCGGCGAGCTGCATGCACCCGAAAAAGCTGACCCAAACAACCAGCAGGCATTTACTATGTGTTTTGCAATGGAGCACATAGACGGAGCGAATAACGTCATTGATAAACCCCGTGAATATGATCACTGGCGAAATTTTATCCCCGGCCTTAATCCGCCCTGGCCCGGCAAGTTACTTGATCTTACCTATTCAAACCCTCAAACTTTAGCTAAAAGGACCGTTGCATTTGACCCGGCCGGTAATAGTACGGGTGATAAAATGAACTTATGGACCTACCGGCGTATTATCAATAAACAAAATTTCACCTCTGGTTTTTTTAAGGGGGATATTACCATAGTAAATTGGCCTCAAAATGATTACTTGCCCGGCAATTTAATTGATGTAGGCAAAGAGGAATTTAATACACATGTTGATGCCGCAAAACAGCTGAGTCTTTCCCTGTTTTACTGGCTGCAAACCGGGGTGCCCCGCCCGGATGGTGGTGGCGGCTGGCCCGGATTACGTTTGCGCGGCGATGTACTGGGAACAGCTGACGGCATGGCTAAGCGTCCTTATATCCGCGAATCGCGCAGGATCAAAGCCATATTTACAGTTTTGGAAGAGCATGTAGGTGCAGAAAACCGGGCACTGGTTGCCGGTAAAGAAGACGCTGGCAAATCAGCCATTTTTCATGATACTGTGGGCACAGGCTATTACCGTATAGATCTGCATCCCGGCACAGGTGGCGTCAATTATATCGATATAGCATCGTTGCCATTTCAAATACCATTGGGGGCACTTTTGCCGCAGCGTATGGAAAACCTGCTGCCTGCCTGCAAAAACATCGGCACCACCCACATTACCAATGGCTGCTACAGGCTGCACCCTGTGGAGTGGAGTATTGGCGAAGCTGCTGGTTTGCTGGCTGCCTTCGCCATAAATAAAAAAGTAATTCCGAAGGCCGTGAGGGAAAACCCCCAACTCCTAAATGATTTTCAGCAGCTGGTACATTCATCCGGGCTTGATACCCATTGGCCCTGATGCAAAACCGTTAGTAAACCCCCGTACCAAAATTGAGTGAATTAGCAGCAAGGATGCTGCCCAGCACCACCAATACAACTAATGATGACCCCACTATGATCAGAGCCACTGTACCATGTTTATTTTTTACCCTTTCGGTCATATCTACGCCTTTATTATCCCATCTTACTATATTTCCCTGCAGGTCCATAGTAAATATTAAGCACCTTTTATATGCGCCAAGCCCCTTTACATCAAGCGAATTAGTATTGCGACTTTCTATGGTGGAGCTTTCATACTTATAAAGCCAACGTTCGGCCGTTGAATCTTTTTGTTTCTCGGTTGGCGCACCGAACTTTTTCATTAAATCCTGTTTGGTTTTGTAGCGGTCTATTACTTGCTCATTGGTATAAATAACTTTGGTACAACTAAGTGAGAGCATACTTATCATTGCCAATCCCATAATGAAATTTTTCATTGTGTATCGTATTTAGGTTGAAAAAACAGGCCGTACAACAACTGCATAGTAAATGTAACATTCTTATTACACAAATGCAAGCGTTATAACATTGCAGTTCAAACGATATAACCCTCATTTATACCATTGAAAAACAAAACAGCGTGCGAAAAATTATGATCCGGACAATATTCTCCTCTGCTCCAAATTTCCTAATTTTACAAAATGCAAGATTGTACACCAGAACTACTCAAAACTTTCGACGCGTTAAAGGATGTACCTGACGATCAATTGCAATGGTTGATAGATAACAGCCAATGCCGTATGCTTCCTGATGGTGAAGTAGTATCGTTACCGGGCGAACCTATTGCCGGAACACATTATGTTATCAGTGGGAAATTGCGCTTATATCTCCCTATTGGCGGGGTAAAACGAGAGATCGGTGATTTTAAAGCGGGTGATATTACCGGCTTTCTGCCCTATTCGCGTGCCAAAATAAGTACTGGTTATGGCACCGTCATAGGCGAAACGCAGTTGATGACCTTCCCTGCCACCAGGATGACGGAATTGATAAAAACCCAGTTTGAACTAACACAGGCCCTGGTGCATGTGATGACCAACCGGGTGCGCAGTTTTACCGCCCTGCAACAGCAAAACGAAAAGATGATGGCACTGGGCAAACTCTCGGCAGGCCTAACACACGAGTTAAACAACCCGGCATCAGCCATTGTGCGCGATTCAGAATCGCTGCTTAAGCATTTGCAACTGGAACCGCAGACTTTTAAATCGGTGATCGCCATTCGCATGGAGCCCGAACATTTAGACGCGGTGACAAAAAAGCTATTCCGCGTAATGTCTGAAAAACGGGAAGTTAACCTAACCCTAAAGCAACGTACAGCTAAGGAAGGAGAGCTGACTGATCTGTTTGACGAAATGGGAATTGAAAACAGTGATGACATAGCCGAGAACTTTGTTGAATTTGGCTTTGAAACAGAAGACATACAATTATTCAAAAACCATATCCCCGATTTGTATTTTTCGCCCATATTTAATTGGATAAATACCCTGCTGGTTACCGAAAAAATGGTGCAGGATATAGGCGAGTCGGCCCGGCGCATTGCCAGCTTGGTAACGTCTGTAAAAATATACACCCACATGGATCAGGGGCAGGATAAGCAATACGCCGATATACGCATAGGCATAAAAAACACGCTTCAAATGTTGATCTATAAGATCAAAAAAGGTAACATTACCATGGTGAAGGATTTTGATGAAACCCTGCCACCGGTAAAGGCACAGATAGGCGAACTAAACCAGGTATGGACCAACCTGATAGATAATGCGCTGGATGCTATGGAACCCAATGGCAAAGGCACACTTACCATCAAAACAGAAAGGGATAAGGAGTTTGTGCAGGTAAGCATTATTGACGACGGGCCTGGTATACCCGAGGATATCCTCTCGCGTATTTTTGATCCATTTTTTACTACTAAAGAAATGGGCAAAGGCACAGGTATGGGCCTGGAGATGGTGCAACGAATAGTAAACCAGCATAATGGCTCAATAAAAGTAAAATCACAACCGGGCAATACAGCGTTTATTGTTTGTTTCCCGATAGACGGATAGTTTTTGTTTACAAAAGCCGTTCATTTCTCTATTTCGCAGGCAGAGAGGTTCTAAATGATATGATATATTAATACATTGCAATCAACCCATGAACAAACCCATCATATTTTCAATAGACGATGATCAGCAAGTGCTGCGGGCCATCAGCCGCGACCTGAAATCTCAATATAGTGCAGAATATAAGATCATCAGCACCACATCGGCAAACGAAGCCCTGGAGGCACTGACAGACCTGAAGAACAGCAGCGATACTGTAGCTTTATTTTTGGTAGACCAGCGCATGCCCGAAATGGAGGGCGTTGACTTTTTGCAAAAAGCAATCAAAATATATCCTGATGCCAAGCGGGTACTGCTCACTGCCTATTCAGATACCGTGGCGGCTATTAAGGCCATTAACGATGTGCAGCTGGATTATTACCTGATGAAACCCTGGAACCCCCCGGAAGAAAAGCTTTACCCGGTTATAAGCGACTTGCTGGACGATTGGCAAAGTCATTATACCCCCGATTTTAAAGGTATTAAAGTGATCGGATACCAGTTTTCGCCCAAATCACACGAGATAAAGGATTATTTGGCCGGTAACCTTATCCCCTACCGCTGGTTTGATATTGAGAACAACCCCGAAGCCAAAACATTGCTTGAGGTAAATAAATTCAGCAACAGCGACCTGCCTTTTATTATTTATGAAGACGGAACCAATGCCTGCAAACCAACCATAAGACAAATAGCCGATAAAGCAGGTTTAAATCCGCAGATAACTAACGAAATATACGATGTGGTAATTATTGGTGCAGGCCCTGCCGGGCTTGCCGCTGCGGTTTATGGCTCGTCTGAAGGGTTAAAAACCTTGCTGATAGAGCGTCGTGCACCCGGGGGACAAGCAGGAACCAGTTCGCGGATAGAGAATTACCTGGGTTTCCCGGCAGGTTTAAGCGGATCAGATCTTACCCGCCGTGCCGTTAGCCAGGCTGCCCGGTTGGGGGCCGAGTTCCTTTCGCCGCATGAGGTAAACGAGATCAAACTAAAAGATGGCTACAAAACCATTATTTTGGATGATGGTCCCGAAATAGTGAGCCGGGCAGTAGTGATAACCACCGGGGTTGATTACCGCAAGCTGGAAGTAAAAGGCATAGAGAATTATACGGGCGCGGGTATCTATTACGGGGCCGCAACCACCGAAGCCAGTGCCTGCAAGGGTAAGGATGTGTTTGTTATAGGCGGGGGCAATTCTGCTGGCCAGGCCGCCATGTATTTGTCTAAATTTGCCCAAAAAGTGAATATTATCATCCGTCGTGATGACCTCACAGCAACCATGTCGGCTTACTTAATTACCCAGATCGGTTTAACGCCAAACATCGAGGTGTTATCCAACACCGAGATACTGGAAGCAAGTGGCCATAACTGCCTGGAAAATTTGCTGCTTGTAAATGTAAAAACGCAGCAGCAAACAACCCATGCGGCCAGTGCCCTGTATATTTTTATCGGGGCCAAACCATATACCGGCTGGATAAAACTCGACATCATTAAAAACAGTAAAGAATTTATTGAAACCGGCCGCGACCTGGCAGCCTACGATTCGTTCCAGAAGGTGTGGAAGCTAAAACGCGACCCTTATTTACTGGAAACAAGTTGTGCCGGAGTTTTCGCCGCAGGCGATGTACGCGCGGGCGCCATGAACCGGGTAGCCTCCGCAGTAGGCGAAGGCTCCATGGCTATTAGTTTTGTACATAAATATTTGGCAGAGGTGTAGTTACCCAGTTGTCATTCTGGGCATGGCGAAGAATCTATTCAAGTGTAGAAGATTCTGCGCCATGCCCAGAATCTCAAACTTTGCCTCCCCCACCAGCAAACCAGCTTCAGCCGAAATCAGCCAAAACCATAAGCAGCACAACTTGCCTCTCCCCGTCAGCAAACCAGCTTCGGCCGAAATCAGCCAAAACAATGCAGGCCATGAGCGCAGGCAAGGGCATAGCAAATTTTGCAGAAGCGAAGGAAATGAGCGAACGCAGTAGGGCAAAAGATTGCAGCCCGAGGTTTTGACTGATTTGCAATGCAAAGGCCAGGAGCTAAAGGAAGCCTTTTGCTGACAGCGCTTTTGGTTACTTTTGTCGCACAAAAGTGACTAGGCACCCCGCGGCCATGAGCGGACTGAACATTCAATAAACCACAACCGAAGCCAAACAAACCAACCCAACTGCAACACTAATCACCCCCGACTTGCCTACGTAGAGATTGCCACACTATCGTTCGCAATGACAAGTTTTATCATATACTCTCCGTCAGCAAACTAACTTCTCCCCGTCAGCAAACCAGCTTCGGCC
>JAQBOK010000111.1 GCA_028288085.1 Mucilaginibacter sp. | reverse complement strand
TTGACAGATAATATTTCGCCGGTAATATAGGCAGCTTCCGATGATGCCAAAAAGCCAACAGCATGCGCTACTTCTTCCGATGTGCCAAATCTTTTAACGGGAATCATGGATCTTAACTCTTTTTCATTGAGTCCTTCGGTCATATCTGTTTTGATAAATCCGGGTGCTACAGCGTTTACGGTTATTCCCCTGCGGCCAACTTCCTGGGCCAACGCTTTGGTTGCGCCAATTACCCCGGCTTTTGCAGCCGAATAATTGATTTGACCCGGTAAACCTTTTAACCCTGACAAAGACACAACGTTAACTATACGTCCATATTTTCGGATAAGCATATCGTTTAAAACCAACCGTGTAACATAGAAAAACCCATCCAGGCTGGTTTTAATTACACTGTCCCACTGTTCATCTTTCATCCACATCATCAGCACATCGTCCTTAATGCCTGCATTGTTTATCAGCGTTTCAATATATTTTTCGGTATTTGCTTCAATCCAACCACCTAATATTTTATTGATATCCGTTTTATCGGCTACATCAAATTTTAACAATTCACCGCTGCCGCCATTTTCTTTTATTTGACTAAGGGTTTTACCGGCTTCATCATCATTGGATTTATAATTAACCAAAACATAATAGCCCATTTCGGCCATTTTATAGCAAATAGCCCGTCCAATGCCTCTTGACCCCCCTGTTACTAATGCGCATTTCATGTGTTTGTACTTGACGAAAGGATGTGATAGATTATGTGATAATTTAAGATTTTCCGCTTAGGTTGTTAGGTTTGTAGTTAACGTAGTGTGGTTACAATTGCCGATTCAAGGCAAAGGTTACAGTGGCTAGTTTTTTAACTTCGTCATTTACAAATTGTGAACTACAAACTTGCGTCAAAAATAAGTCAAATATTTCAGATTTTAAAAGTTAACTTCACTCAGATGGTTAACAGACAGGGTTAAACAGTAAAAATTATTTATGGCCTGGTATGGCATTAGCTTAGCAAAGCTTAAATATCCGGGCTAAAAAAACTCAAATTGTTAAAACTTACTTAAATTTGGTGATTAGAAATGAAGCCTTATTGCTTTCCAAATTGTTTATGTACATTAGCCGATTTTTAATTTATATCCGAGTGAAGATCCATTAACATATGAACCATTTAGAAACGATTGCAAAAAATTTTGATGGTTTAAACGTATGTGTTATTATACCAACATATAATAATGCAGGGACACTTGCTCACATCATTACCGATGTTGCGAAATATACAGAGCATATTATTGTGGTAAACGACGGGTCAACGGATGATACCACTCAAATTGCACAAGGGTTTCCTTTGGTACAATTGATAAGTTACCCGGTAAATGTTGGCAAAGGCTGGGCATTACGTAAAGCTTTTAAATACGCGGTATCCAGGGGTTATGATTACGCGATAACCATCGACTCGGACGGACAACACTTTGCGAAAGACCTGCCAGCTTTTATTGAAAAAATTGAGAACATGCCTAATGCTATTATCGTAGGTTCGCGCAATATGGATCAGGATAATATACCCGGTAAAAGCAGCTTCGGACATAAATTTTCCAATTTTTGGTTTAAGGTAGAAACCGGAATTAATTGTCCTGATACTCAGTCAGGGTTCCGTTTGTACCCATTACAATTATTAAAAAACATCAAATTTATTACCCGCAAATATGAGTTTGAAATTGAGATATTGGTACGTGCGGCATGGAAAGGTATTACCATTGATGCTGTGCCGGTAACAGTACATTACGAACCGAAGGAGACGAGGGTCTCGCATTTCAGACCGTTACAGGATTTCTCACGGGTTAGTATTTTAAACACCTTTTTGGTAATTATAGCATTTGCTTATATAAAACCCCGTGATTTTTTTCGCTCACTTTTCGGTAAAAAAAAAAGCAGACGAGCGCTGTTTGAGCAATTATTAAATCTTGGCCAGTCCGATCAGCTTAAAGCAGCATCAGTCGGGATAGGCGTTTTTGCGGGTATACTGCCCATATGGGGATTCCAGCTATTTGCAGGTTTGTTTTTAGCCGTTATTTTCAGACTAAATAAAGCATTGGTAATTATTGCTTCAAACATCAGTATCCCCCCCATGATCCCGCTGGTGATTTTTCTTAGCTACAAAATAGGTGGTTTTTTAATGGGTGATAAAAATACAGAAATGGCTTTTACTATCCATTTATCAATACAATCCATTGGCCAGCATCTTGAACAATATATTTACGGTAGTATAACCCTTGCCGTTATTGCAGGTTTACTAGCCACCTTATTAACCTTTATCTTACTAAAGCTGTTTAAAAGAAAAACAGCTTCGGCTTTTTAAGCCGGTTTATACACATGGAAAAAGCCCTGTTAATTATTTATAATCATTTCGAAAAAAATCGCAGGACGTTCTATCTCGTATTTGCCACGACGCTTCTGTTTATCACTTATTTTGCATCACAGGTAAAGTTTGATGAGGATATTTCAAAAATAATACCGAAAGACAAAAAGATCGATAAGCTTAATGAAATATTCCAAAATTCAAAGTTTATAGATAAGCTGGTGATCATGGTATCATTAAAAGATAGCATGGTACAAAACCCTGATAGCCTTGTAGCTTATGCTGATGTGTTTGGTGCCACGGTGCAGGATAAGCTTAGTTTTTATATCAAAAAAGTAAATTTCAGGGTTGACGATGAGGTGGCTTTTAAGCTATTTGAAACCATTAATCAGCAATTACCCATTTATTTAAATAAAAAGGATTATTTAACTATTGATACCCTTATTACTCCGGCAAAAATTAATTCAACGCTACAATATGATATCCATACGCTTTCATCACCGGCTGGTATCGCGTTAAAAAAGCTCATTGTTAATGATCCTGTAGGATTATCATTTATCGGCCTGAAAAAATTACAACAATTGCAGTACGATAAAAACTTTGAGCTGTATGATGATTATGTAATTACTAAGGACCATAAAACCTTATTGATGTTTATTACCCCCTTATACCCAGCAAACAATACGGGTAAAAACTCGCTGTTTTTAAGGGGGATCGATAATATTTTAAGCAACTTAAACAGCGGAGATTTTAAAAATATAAATGCCTCATACTTCGGCGCTATTGCAGGTTTCTCGGGTAATGCATCACAACTGCGGCAAGACACCAACATTACGCTTAGTATCACAGTAGTAGTACTTGTTTTATTTTTAGGACTATACTTTCGCAAAAAAGCTGCGCCGTTTATTATTCTTATTCCTGTTTTGTTTGGCGCCCTGTTTTCATTAGCAATTATTTATTTTGTTAAAGGGAACTTATCTATCATAGCCCTGGGTACCGGATCAGTTGTATTGGGGATAGCCATCAATTATTCGCTGCATGTTTTCAATCACTATCGGCATACCAAAAGTATCGAACAGGTAATTAAGGATTTAACGCTCCCATTAACCGTGGGAAGCTTTACTACCATAGGCGGTTTTTTTTGCCTGGAGTTTGTACAATCTGAAATGTTAAAGGACCTTGGGCTGTTTGCCGGGTTTAGTTTAATTGGCGCATCGCTTTGTTCACTGGTATTTTTACCCCAGTTTATTTCTACTAAAGAAGAACAACGCCATCATAAAATAATACAATTTTCCTGGATTGATAAAATGGCTTCGTACAATCCTGAGTACAATAAATTTATTGTGATAGGTATTGTGTTGCTCACCGTTGTTTTTGGATATACCGCAAACTATGTGACTTTTGAATTTAATTTGGCCGATATGAGTTATATGTCGCCTAAATTAAAACAGGCAGAAACTAAGCTGAACAGAATTAATAAATTTTCGCTGCAATCTGTTTACCTGGTTACTGAAGGCAAAACGCTGGATGAAGCACTGGTTAATAATGAAAGGCTTTCGAGCCAAATTGATGCGCTTAAAGAAAAAAATATAGTTATAAAATATTCGGGAGTTTCTTCGCTAATTATTTCCGACGCATTACAAAAAGAAAGAATTGAGCGCTGGAATAAATACTGGACACCCGAAAAGAAGCAACAACTGCTTGCAACGCTGGTACAGCAGGGAATGACTATGGGTTTTAAACCCTCGGCTTTTGATAAATTTAAAACGCTGCTGAATAAACATTTTTATGTGGCAGAAAGGCAAAATCTGGCCGAACTAAGAAAAAGTTTTCTTGATGATTTTATTAATGAAAGGCCCGGCCATGCAACCGTAGTTACATTAGTGCAAACCATCCCAAAAAATAAAGCGGCAGTGTATGATGCTTTTAAAGACAATCCTAATGTAACCGTTGTTGATAAACAATACATCACCACCAAACTGGTTCAAATCATCAATTCGGATTTTACCAAAATTGCAGTAATGTCGTCTCTGCTGGTATTAATAGTGTTGTGGTTAACTTATGGGCGAATAGAACTCACGTTGGTTTCCTTTATCCCGATGTTTATATCCATGATATGGATACTTGGGTTAATGGGAATATTTGGAATAGGGTTTAACATTATCAATATTATCATCTCGGCCCTGATTTTTGGCTTGGGCGATGATTATAGCCTGTATATTATGGATGGTTTGCTGCAAGAATATAAGACCGGCAAAAAAATATTGTCATCCTACAAAACATCCATTTTTTTATCGGCCATTACTACCATAACAGGTTTGGGAGTATTGATATTCGCTAAGCATCCGGCATTAAAATCAATCGCATTTATATCGATAATTGGAATTTGCTGTGTGGTTATAATGGCACAGATACTAATCCCGTTTTTATTTAATATACTGGTAAGAAATCGAGTCGAAAAAAAACGATTCCCCTGGACGTTTAACGGCCTGTTAAAAAGCATCTTCGCTTTCGCGTATTTTGTTACCGGTTGCATTATTTTAACAGTCTTGGGCTTTCTGTTTAAACTAAACCCCTTTGATAAGGAGAAAGGCAAACTTCTTTATCATTACATCCTCTCTAAGTTTGCCAGGTCTATGGTTTACATCATGATCAATGTAAAAAAGAAGATCATTGATCCGCAGTACGCGAATTTTTCAGAACCGGCAATAATTATAAGCAACCACCAATCTTTTCTTGATATTCTGTCTTTGGTGATGCTTCACCCTAAATTGATATTACTAACCAATAATTGGGTGTGGAACTCTCCGGTTTTTGGGGCAGTAGCGCGAATGGCTGATTTTTACCCCGTGGCCAACGGCGCCGAAAATAGCATAGAACTACTAGCCGACAGGGTGAAACATGGCTACTCTATAGCGATATTTCCTGAAGGCACCAGAGCCCAGGACGGAGAGATTAAAAGATTTCACAAAGGGGCGTTTTACCTCGCCGGACATCTGAATATTGATATTTTACCGATATTGATACATGGCACAGGGTACTCTATGGCCAAGGGCGACTTTTTATTGAAAGATGGAAAAATAACCATCAAATACCTCCCGAGAATAAAGCAGGGTGATAACAGGTTTGGAAACACTTATTCGGAAAAAACCAAGTTGATCGGTCGTTATTTTAAAGAGGAATATAAACAGCTAAGTATAGCCACCGAACAACCGGTTTATTTTAAAGAACAATTGATATACAACTACCTTTATAAAGGCCCCTTACTTGAATGGCAGTTAAAAATAAAACTATGGCGCGAAAAAAACTACCAGCTTTTTCACGAGTTACTGCCTAAAAAAGGGAAGATACTTGATATTGGAAGTGGCTATGGTGATATGGCTTACCTGTTGCACTTTGCATCAAAA
This sequence comes from Mucilaginibacter sp., assembly GCA_028288085.1. Lineage (GTDB taxonomy): Bacteria > Bacteroidota > Bacteroidia > Sphingobacteriales > Sphingobacteriaceae > Mucilaginibacter. Next base: position 2,668 of record JAQBOK010000111.1, on the reverse strand, counting down.
GAAAGAGAGTTTACAGGTGTTGACGATGATGAGGATAAAGTTGAAATGGCAAACAATTGCTTTAGCAAGGATGATAAAATAAATTTTATTTTTGCCGATATATCGGAATTCGAATTTAAAAACTATGATGCTATAATCATGGTTGATTTTTTGCAACGTATGCAAAAGGCGGCACAAACGCTGCTAATTGAAAAATGTATAAGCCACCTAAAACCCGGGGGAAAGCTTATTATAAGAACCGATAATAAAGATCTAATGCCAAAAGATAAAAACGCTAAGTTTAAAAAAAATTTCTTAACCAATTTATTTGAGTTGACCGGAACGGCTTCAAAAAGCCCATTTTATTTTTCGGGCCAGTTATTGAAGGATGTAGCAGCATCTAATCATATGAAATGGACAGTTATAGATCAGGTAAAGAATGCACCTGATATTATTTTTGTAATAGATAAGAACGAATAAAATTGATAATGGAGAATTTTGATATCCTAATAATCGGAAGTGGCATGGGGGGGTTGGTATGTGCCGATATTTTAGGCCGTGAGGGGCATAAAGTTTGCATTCTCGAAAAAAACAGACAAATAGGTGGCAGCCTGCAAACATACGTACGCGATAAGGTGATTTTTGATTCGGGTGTTCATTACCTTGGTGGGCTTTCAAAAGGACAAAACCTTTATCAGATATTCCAATACCTGGGCATTATGGAGAAACTTAAACTGCAACAGCAGGATGTTGATGTTTTTGACCGGATACTCATTGAAGGAGACGATACAGAATATGACTTTGCCCAAGGCTATGAAAACTTTATCGCTAAACTGCTGGTAAATTTTCCGGATGAAGAGGAAGCGATACGCACTTATTGCAACAAGATAAAAGAAATATGCAGCAAATTTCCCTTGTATAATTTAAGGTCGACTAATGATTTTAACGAGAAATCGGATATACTTGAAATTGATACGCAAGCCTACATTAATTCGGTAACCAGCAACACCAAATTACAGGGAATACTGGCTGCCAACAATGCGCTTTATGCTGGCCAGGCAGATAAAACTCCTTTATATGTTCATGCTTTGATTCTGAACAGTTATGTTGAGAGCTCGTGGAAATGCGTGGATGGTGGTTCACAAATAGCAAAATTACTTGCAAAAAACATCAAGGAAAACGGTGGTAAGATTATCCGCAATTGCGAGGTAAAAAGGATCGTTGAGGAAAATGGGCTCGTAACCCATGTTGAATGCCAGGATGGCGTTAAAATATATGCCAAACAATTCATTTCTAACATGCACCCGGTTAAAACTCTGGAAATAACCGACACCCCCTTGATTAAAAACGCTTATCGTAACCGGTTAAAGAGCCTGGAGAACTCTACATCGGCATTTACATTAAATATCGTTTTTAAGAAAGATACTTTTAAATATATAAAACACAACTACTACTGTGGTTTTGAGGGATTTGTTTGGACCACCGCTAACCACACCGAAGATAACTGGCCCTTGGGCTATGCCATATTTTGTGGCGCTTCATCAAAATCAGAAGAATATGCTGATGGCTTATCCATACTCAGTTATATGCGATTTGAAGAAGTGGCGCAGTGGAAAGATACGTTTAACACTATTTCGAATGTGAACGACCGGGGAGAAACCTATAACGGATTTAAAAAACGCAAGGCTGAAATATTGCTGGATGCTGTTGAAAGGAAGTTCCCGGGATTAAGAGATTGTATAAAATCGTACTATGTGGCTACACCCTTATCATACCGGGATTACATTGGTAATGATGATGGATCGCTGTATGGAATAGTTAAGGATTACAAACACACTTTAAAAACTTTTATATCGCCCAGAACAAAATTGCCTAATTTATACTTAACAGGACAAAATCTTAACCTGCATGGGATATTGGGCGCATCAATGAGCGGTATTGTTACCTGTTGCGCTTTATTGGGTAATGATAACGTTATAACTAAAATAAGAAATGCGTAAGCAGAAAACCATAGGGCAAAAGCTGTTGAAAGGCCTGTTATATGTTTTTTCGGGCTTTGTTGCTTTGTCTTTAATTCTTGCTATTTATTTGTATTGCGTAGCTATTGATTACCCGCCAAAGCCAAAAGATATTAGCAGCGAGAAATTACAGCGAAGCGAACTATCGCCGGGTTTTTATACCATCAAAAACAACTGGTTCCGTAAAAGTAAAAGTGGTTTGTATGAGTTATATGTTGAAGGACAGCCTTTTGAGCGTGGTGTAATTAATGGCAAGCTTACTAAAGAACTTGTGGTAAAGCAGGAGGATTATTTTACTGCACAGATAGTGAAAATGGTTCCTTCAAAGTTCTATCGTTCCTTTCTGAAATATTTTGTTGCCTGGTTTAACCGCGATCTTTCCAAAAATGTAACGGAAGAATATAAGGAGGAGATATATGGCATATCCCAATCAGCGTCGGATAAATATCAATATATAGGTTCTAACTATCAGCGGATCTTAAATTATCATGGCGCACATGATATAGGGCATGCTTTACAGGGTATGGCTTTGGTAGGCTGCACATCATTCGGTACCTGGGATGCACGGTCGCAAGATAGCACCATGATCATTGGCCGTAATTTTGATTTTTATGTTAACGATGATTTTGCCAGTAATAAGATTGTAGCTTTTTACAACCCTGCACAAGGAT
>JAQBOK010000106.1 GCA_028288085.1 Mucilaginibacter sp. | reverse complement strand
TTCTTCCGAACGGCGAACCACGCGTTCCAGGGCGGCATCATCAAACTGATCAATGGTAGTAGTACCTGCTTTTTTACCGAAAACCGAGGTAACTGCAAGCCCCAGCGTACTGATATCGCCCGCAGTTGAAACTGCATTTAAAGCATAACGGATGTTGCCCCCTTCGCTGCCGTTTAAACTTACTTCACACTCATCTGCTTTTGAGTAACCAAGCACCTTCTTTAATAAAGCCTGTGCTTCTTCTTTATTTAATATAGGCATCTTATCCGATCTTTCTTTTTGTGTTGATTACGTTTACTCCCTTAAACAATGCTGTTGAGGCCCCGTGCGATACGGCGCTGGATTGTGCAGGCTGACCTTTTCCGTCATTAAAAGCCCCGCCCAGCCTATAGTCGCGATCGTCGCAAACCTGCGCGCATGAGTTCCAAAACTCCTGCGTATTGGCTTGGTAAGCCACATCATTCAGCATGCCGACAATTTTGCCCTCTTTGATCTCATAAAAAAGCTGGCCGCCAAATTGGAAGTTATAGCGCTGCTGATCGATAGAGAATGAACCATCGCCGATGATATAAATACCCTTTTCTACATTTTTAATCATATCATCCACACTCAAAGGGGTTTTCCCCGGCTGCAACGAAACATTCGGCATGCGCTGGAATTGTACATCCTGCCAGCTTTGCGAATAGCAGCATCCTTGTGATTCTTTCAGTCCGATAATATGTGCCTGATCGCGGATGGCCTGGTAGTTTACCAGGATGCCATCTTTTATCAGGTCCCATTTTTTACATTTAACCCCCTCGTCATCGTAACCTACAGCTCCTAATGAACCCGCCTGCGTTTTATCAGCCACAATATTTACCTGTTTGCTGCCGAAATTAAAGTTACCCGATTTCCATTTATCTAATGTTAAAAAGCTGGTTCCGGCAAAGTTTGCCTCGTATCCCAAAACACGGTCGAGCTCGGTGGGGTGTCCAACCGACTCATGTATAGTGAGCCAAAGGTGACTGGGATCAAGCACTAAATCATATTTTCCCGGATCTACTGACTTAGCCGTTACCTTATCCTTAACTTGTTGCGTAGCCAATTTAATATCCTCTAGTATGTCATAACGGTTTTTGTAACGGGTGGTAATCCCGGTAACCTTTTCACTATCACTTGGAGTTAAATACTCATAACTCATGCCTACCGGTGAACTTAAAGATCGGCGTGTTTCAAAACTACCCTGTGCCGAATCAATTTTGGTCACATTAAATGCCGGATATATCCGATGAATGTCCTGATCGATGTAAGAACCATCTGTTGACGCAAAATACTTTTGCTCATTCACCATAAACAGGTTGGAGTTGACGAAGTTGGCCCCGCCCTGCATGGCAATGGCATTCGCATTTAATAACAGGTCAACTTTTTCCTTGATAGGGACTTCGAACGCATTTTTCTCGATCGGGGTTTTCCAGCTTACTTCGCCATAGCCTTTTTGCGGAGCTAATTGCACGGGCGCCCCACCAATTTTGGCATTTGCCTTTGCTACCGCGACAGCCCTTTCAGCTGTTTTGGCAATGCCTTCTTTGGTAACCACGTTGCTTGCAGCAAACCCCCAGCAACCATTGGCAATAACCCGGATGCCCACACCGAATGATTCGGTATTGGCCACATTAAGCACTTTGTTTTCGCGCGTAATGATAAACTGGTTCAGGTATCGCCCAATGCGTATATCGGCATAGCTTGCGCCTTTTGCTTTGGCTACGGTCAAAGCCGCATCTGCCAATTCTTTTTTAGCTTTCACGTCTATGCCATCCAGCAATTGCAAAGGGTCAATAGGGTTACCGAACGCGGTCAGATTGGGCAGCATCAATGCGCCGGCCCCTAATCCTGATAAATAAATAAAATCTCTTCTTCTCAAGGTTGAATCCTCCAAGCCCCCTCTAAATCTCCCCCGGTAGGGGAGACTTAATTTACAAGGCTTATTTATTTGTAATTTATTAAAGCCCCCCCTACCGGGGAGGGTTGGGCGGGGCCATTTTCCCTTCTACCCACAAAAATGTACAAGCTGCAAGTAACAGAAGATAAAAATAGATTTTCGGCACCTCAATTCGCAGCTTTTGGTGTATCGGTTTTGTTACAGACGCATTCGCCTGATAAGTTTCAGCATATTGGCGGGTATCTGCTATTTTTTTTGATGCCCTAATGCTTTGCCATTCATTTTCGTTATAAGTATACCACCATACCAGCGCACCATTATTTTGCTTAATAGAATGCCAACCAGTAGTTGTTGGCCAATAAGTATTACACCATTCAAATGGAATAATTGAATTTTGTTCAGGAGAAATAATCGAATGATCAGCATTGATCTGTGTGGGCGCAGATGAAGAACCCAATAGTAATTGCACCGGTTCATTAATTGTTGGCAGTTGTGATGCAATTGACCAATTTTCTGTAACCGGGACTTTGCGTGCGGCTTTAGTGATCAATAACGACCAAAATGCTGCGTAATCATTTTTATTCCCTTCAAGCATCCAATTAAAGGTATTGTTAACATTTGTAAACACTATACGTCCTGCACCAACTAACGAAGTATTAACCAATACATGGTTTTGCGCATCATTTACCAAAGGCTGTGTACCCGGCTGATACCTTATAAATGTTGGATCGATCTTTATCTCTGCTGTTTTAACTTTTATGTCTTTGATAATCAGTGGAATGATTGGAGGGTTCTTTACGTTTGATCTTTCGATTGGGAAATCATTTTGCAACCAGGAGGAAGCTTTGGATGAACTGTCTGCGCGAATGATCAATCCCAATCCTTTTTGAGTTACCTGTTGTTTTAATAGGGTACTTTCAGATCTCAGTACAGACAAATCGCCGATCACCAAATCGAATTTATCCAGCACGGTACCGCTGAGATGATCCACTTTTAATGGCGACATATTCACATACTCGCTGCTAAATTTATCTTTGCTGATAGTTGATCTTACCGCTACAGAAAAACCATTTTCAGAAAGCCAGTTTTTTAGGAACCTGGTCTCAAAATCTGGCGAGGCCGATAGCACGAGTATTTTGAGCGGTTTTACAGGCTCTACCTCAACCGGCAAATTTTCATCAGCAAGCGTGTCCATTCCGGCAATTGCCTGTAAATGATAAACAGTCCGGCCCTCATTTTTGGGGACAGTATTCAATTCGAAATCTGAATTTGATTTGGCAGCAATGGTCAGCGTATCCAATTGCGTACTGAACCCTTTAAGTACGAGTTTAACAGATCGGGAGCGCTCATTTTTATATTTGCCCTGCACTTTTAGTGTTTCGCCCGTTTTTAATTTCCGCTCCCAGGCAATTGACGTAACACCCTGAGGCTCCGCTTGTGGATGAAAAACAACAGGCAAATGATCTAAATGAAGTAATTCATTTTCATTCAATCCATAGCCAAAAACATGCAGTTTGGTTATTTTCGAACTATCATTTTGCAGTTCATTTAAGCTGATAAACTTTACTTTTGGGTAGGCCTTTGTAATTGATTTGTCGGCTGTAAATAATGGGCTGTTTTTATAACTATTCAAGCTATCGGGCTCAAATCCCGTGTTAAGTAAAATAGCACTATGGTCATTCTGACTTGTAATATCCTTTGAGTAATTTATGGGTAACGCGATACAGGCAAGCGCAGTTATAGCCAACAATGAAGCCAAAATACGCAAAAACAGGTGCGACCTTTTGGCCCGTTGGTATTCCTTCCAAACTGTAAAAACAGCAAGCAGGCAACAAATGATCAAAACGAGCACGGTCCAGTTCATTTGTGGTTAAGATTTTTAAAGTACCCAC
>JAQBOK010000090.1 GCA_028288085.1 Mucilaginibacter sp. | reverse complement strand
AGGGGTAGTGGTATACACGCGTGTGCATACTCCTCTTCGCTGTGGACAGCTGTCCAACGCTGGCGACTTACTCTTGTCAACCAGAGCTACTCTACCTTTTCTAACTAATTGTTGAATAGTAGGCATTTTCCTTTTTTGTATTTTACTGTGTTTTATCCTTACCCACCGCGAGGCGGGCTTATTTTAAGGACTGCAAAAGTACGGACTTATTTTTTGATTTTCAAGAGGTTGGATGAAAAATATTGAAAATGGTTAAATAAGATTGGGATTGTTGTATGGTTATATTGTTGGAAGGCCGCAGGGTTAATAAAATCTCAAACAAAATTGCCGTGCTGGTAAACGAAGCATCTATCAGCGTTCAATTAGATTTTTCGTAATATTATCTGTTTGTATTGGCTGACACACTACTTGTCCAATCCATAATAAAATTCTATTTTCGATATAACCAATACTTCAATCCCGATGAAAAAAATAGCTTCCCTGCTTGTAGTAGTTGCTGTACTGTTCGGCTGTAATCCAAAACCCCAGGCCAATACCGGTGATGCAGGTGATGCCGCATTTCAGAAATTATCTGATGATTACCTGTCGGGATACCTGGCATGGCGACCAGCCACAGGTGTTGCACTCGGCTTTCATGAATATGATGGTAAGGTAACAGACGCAAGTAAAATATCGATTGATAAGGAATTGGCAAGACTGAAAGATTTTGATCAGAAATTGAGTGCAACGGATACGGCCTCGTTAAGTAAGCCAATGTTTTATGATTTCCGCATCCTGAGGTCGGCCATTAAAGAGGAAATATTTAATTTTGAGGATATGGGTGAATTCGATAAAAATCCCATGACCTATGCGGGCGCAGTTGATGTAAGCATTTATGTGAAACGAAATTTCGGTCCGATAGAAGCCCGTATCAAATCTATTATCGCCATTGAAAAAACAGCTCCGCAACTTTTCGCGGCAGCAAAAATTAATTTAAAGGATTCATTGGCTAAACCTTACATCCAAACCGCTATTGAGATAGCCCATGGATCAGCAGAGTTTTTAAGCGGTGATTTGAAAGTGGCCTTAAAAGATGTAAAGAATGATACGCTGATGAAAGCTTTTAACTCGGCAAACCAAACAGCTTTTAATGCTATAAATAATTTCGCCACATGGCTCGAAAAGGAAAAACTGCCAAAGGCAACTAATAAATACGCCATCGGTGAAGCCAGCTATAAAAAAATGTTGCTTTATAGCGAAGGCGTTACTTTATCACCCGAGAAGATATTGGAAATTGGGCTTAAAGAGTTAAAAAAGGAGCAGGATGTATTTAATGCAGCCGCTAAAACCATCAACCCAAATAAAAAACCGATAGATGTTTACCACGATCTGCAAAAAGAACACCCAACGGCCGACAACCTGGTACCTGATGTGCGTAAAAATGTAGAAGCCATACGTAAATTTTTGACTGATAAGAATATTGTAACTATGCCACCAGTTGTCAATTTAAAAGTTGAGGAAACACCCCAGTTTGCTCGCGCAACCAGCACTGCTTCAAATGATGACCCCGGCCCTTTTGAGACTAAAGCTACTGAAGCGTATTATTACATCACTCCTGTGGACGCAAAATGGACTGCCCGGCAAAAAGAAGATTGGCTATCGCAATTTGATTATTACACTACAGATAATGTGACCATACACGAAGCATACCCAGGCCATTATACACAGTTTTTACATTTAAATGCCTCGTCGGCTACTAAGATCGAAAAGATATTTGGCAGCTATGCCTTTATTGAAGGCTGGGCCCATTATTGCGAAAAAATGATGGCCGATGCGGGCTACGGCCACAATGGCGATACGGTAAGGGCTGCTAAGTTCCGGCTGGCACAATCAGGAGATGCTTTGCTGCGCCTATGCCGTCTGTGTGTTTCTATTAAAACCCACTGCCAGAGAATGAATGTTGATGATGCCACAAAGTTCTTTATGAACAACTGGTACCAGGGTGATAAACCATCGCGGCAGGAAGCCTTGCGTGGCACTTTTGATCCGGGATACTTATTTTATACCATAGGAAAATTGGAATTGCTTAAACTTAGGGATGATTACAAAAAACAGGAAGGTGCTAACTTCTCGTTAAAGAAATTTCACGATGAAGTGTTAAACCATGGCATGCCGCAGATCCGTTTGCTTCGCGAAGTAATGCTAAAAGACAAAGCCACCTGGGCCGATAATTTACAATAAATTATTGCGCGCCGAGTTTTTGTAATTTGCGCTTATCAGGTGGCAGGGCCATGTACTTTTTATAAGAGTCGTTGACATAAACTGCCATTGATTCGCTGTTATTGCTGGTTATAAACGCATAGCTTGGGCGATAAAGTGTCATAAAATCGTCCAGTTCCTGGCCCTTTAAAGGCACTAAACTGCTTACGTAGGCTCTGTTAAATATATCGTCTATCTTATTTTCCTGCTCCTCGCGTTCAAAATAATGTTTCATGCGGCGGGCGTTGCGGGCATCTTTACTGAACCAGCTTGTGGGCGATAGCGGATAAACTTTGCTTTTGGTGTATACGTCCGGATACTCTTTATGCGGATCGAAGGTAACCTTGGCTGCCGAAATACTTACTTCGCGCAGCGATATGGTTTTTGTTTTCAGCTCAATTCTTTTTGGGGTCAAATCAACTACATACAAGGTATCAGCTACATAACCCGGCGATGTAAAAATAAGCAGGTGGCCCGTTTCTGATTTGATCTCGAACTTTCCTGATTTGTCAGTAATAGTTATCTGCTTATTGGTGACATCCTTTACAAAAACATCCGAAAGTTTAATACCACTACCTGATTCATAGACCGTACCTTTTACTATTATTTGTGCATGCAGGGTACTGCCCAGCAATATCATTATAGCAAGTATGTAGAATTTTTTCATGGCAGAATAAATATACCGCAATTATAAACTATAAACCCTTTATTTAACACAATGGTTTTAAATTTAACACTTAACAGACCTATTAAATAAGAAACCCGGCATAACCGGGTTTCTTTAATTTTATTGTTGTTTTGTCCAAACATTATTGCTTTCATTAAAATCAGGCAATACCTTGTCAGGATCATAAGTAACCGATTGCAATGCTTCTGTTGAAGGATACTTGAATGTCCAGGTGCTGTTACGCTCCCATATTTCAACCGGCAGCTTCACACGGTCTGTTTTACCGCTTACGGTTTTTATTTCCAGTATTACCGGCATAGCCATTTTTTCGAGGTTATTAATGGTAATGAGCGCACCTTTTGAGGCATCGTTGTCAACATATTTAACATCGCTTACCGCTACGTCCAAACGCCAGTTATTCAGGAACCAGCCTCTCCAGAACCATTGCAGGCTTTCGCCGGATGCGTTTTCCATAGTGCGGAAAAAGTCGTCAGGAGTTGGGTGCTTAAATGCCCATCTTGCTACATAAGTTCTGAATGCGAAATCAAAACGCTCAGGGCCTAATATCTGCTCGCGCAGCATTACTAAACCAGCACTTGGTTTAGCATATAATAAAGTTCCTGTATTTCTTTCTCTCAGGTTAGCCGGCTGGCTAAACATAGTCTCCAAACCTGGCTTTGTAAAGTTATCGCCGGTTTTATGCATATCAATCGGGTTTTTACGTGCATACTCGCCACTGTTAAAATCAGCAGTTGAAAGCGTATTGATAAAAGTATTAAAGCCCTCATCCATCCATCCGTACAAACGCTCGTTTGATCCAACTATCATTGGGAACCAGGTATGGCCAAATTCATGGTCATTAACGCTCCAAAGGCCCCTGGTTTTTGCTTTATATCCACAAAATACAATACCAGGATACTCCATTCCACCTACAATACCGGCAACAGCAGTTGCGGCAGGATAAGGAAATTCAAACCACTTGGCAGAGTTATATTCAATTGATTTTTTAACATATTCTGTTGAACGGCCCCAGGCATCATTGCCATCACTTTCAACCGGGTAGGCTGATATAGCAATTGATTTTTTGCCACTTGGCAGATCCATTTTGGCAGCGTCAACAATAAATGCTGCCGATGATGCCCATGATGCATCACGTGCGTTTCTTATTTTAAAATGCCAGGTAAGTTCTTTTTTGCCTGCAGGGCGTGAAGATGCTTGTGTAACTTCGTCAGCAGAACGTATAATTACCGTTTTTTCACTTTGCGCAGCTTGTGCCCAGCGTTTTAACTGCTCTGGCGTATACACTTCCTGTGGGTTCAGCAGTTCGCCTGACGCTACCACAATGTGATTGGCAGGAGCAGTAATTGACAAATCGAAATCGCCATACTCCAGGTAAAATTCTCCCGGACCAGTGTATGGTATAGTGTTCCATCCTTCTACATCATCATACACACATATGCGCGGGTACCATTGTGCAACCTGGAATATTTTACCATTCTTAGTATCCTGTATTCCCATACGATCTGAACCGTAGTTGGGCGAAACAAATGAGTATTCTATTTTCAGCTTAACCAAACCGCCATTTGCGGTTACATCTTTTGGCAAAAACAACTGCATACGGGTATCGCTAATCAGGAATTTAACATCTGTAGCCGGCCCTTTGGCATTAAGCATTTTTACCGATTTGATTTTATATCCGGCATCAAATGCCTGGCCACGGCCCCAGTTGCGGCTGCCCTGCAAAGGAACAATGGCAGTACCTCTTGAATCTGCTTTAAACAGGTTTTGCTCCAGGTTCATCCACAAAAAATCAAGCTTTTGGGGACTATTATTGGTGTAGGTCAATATTTCAGACCCGGTTATTTCGTTAGTTTGGTCATCCAGCTTAGCAGATAGTTGATAATCTGCCCTGTTTTGCCAGTACCTTGGGCCTGGCTCGCCGCTTGCTGCACGAAATTCAGATCCGTTCTTAGTAAAAAACGGCGGGCCAAACGTTTCGTGATAATCATAATTGGTAGCAGGAGGTGCGGGCGGTGGTGGTGGCGGTGCTTGTTGTGCCATGCCGGCATCAGCAACCATCAAAAAAGCCAGAGATAAACCGGCGATCAGGTTAAATTTCATTTCAGTTAGTTTATTGTTAAGAACCGCAAGTATAGTATAAAATTCACAATAGCAATATCGCGTAAAATGATTGTTACCGAAGTAATTACTAAATAACTCCATTAATGAATAGTTGAGTTGGAAACCTTAGTATCATTTAAACAAATACACATTCGTCGGTTTTTAAAAATACCGTTAAAACACGGGTTGTTATTTCCGATATGGGCCACTAACTTTAGCATTAAGAATAAACCCGACTATTTTCTTTTAAGCAATATCAAAATTCAACAGCCAGTCTGTTTACCAACTAAAGTTTATGTCCGCACAGGGCATTTCAGGACACTTTATGCGCAAAGAAGGGAGCATGCACTTGCAATACATGCCGCTTAGTTACCGGGGCGTGGTTTCGGTAAATTAATTATTTAGCTAATTTTTATGGAAAAGTTTAACAAACTCAGCAAGGCTGAAATGAAGAACGTAATGGGAGGGCACCTTACACCTACTTGTTCGGCAAAACCATGTTTTGCTCCAGGGGGTGCGGGCACTTGCGGTCAGGGTACATTAACACTTACCACATGCCCTTGCATTGTAAATGGGAGATGGGATGGCATTACCGTTTGTACAACCGGATGAGCTATAGGCTAATTAATCGGGCAGGATAAAATTCCTGCCTGATTAATTATTAAAGATCAAAATTGCCAGGGGCTAGCATGATCCTATTAAACATTAAAGTGCTTCTTGTAAACCTCTTCATCAAACCCAAAGAACAAAAAATCGCCATCTTCAATTACCGGTCTTTTGATCATACTGGTTTTTTGTTGTAATAATTTAAGAGCATCATTGCTGGTTCTTATGCTTTCCTTAACCTGTGGATCAAGCTGTTTCCAGGTAAGGCCCTGCTTATTTAAAAACTTTTCATAACCCGCACGCTCATCCCATTCCTGTAGCTTTTCAGAAGATACTCCAAGTTTTTTAAAATCATTGAATTCATACTCAATATGATGTGCTTTCAGCCAGTCGAGTGCTTTCTTCACCGTATTGCAATTGAGTATTCCGTACGTTTTCATCATATTGTTTGTTTTAAAGGTGAAGAAGCTATCGCGTGAGGGCGATATTTTTGTAGCACCTGATGGTCATCCAGCTAAATTATTGATTTCCACTGGTGCTTTTACCACCGCCTTTGGTATCATCATTTTGTATCCCGTGTTCGTTCTTTTTGATATCGCTGTTTAACTTGCCAAATCTAAAATTAAGCCGGACAGCAAATGATCTGTAATAATTTTGATTGAAGGATGTTTGGTAAAAATCAGCCGAATTGGTTGTTGACCTAAAAGTGTTGAATTTACTGTATGGATTATTGGCGACAAGTACCAGGGTCAGTTTTTTGCTAAAGAGTTCTTTGGACAATAAATATTGGTTAAAAATAAAGGCGCTTGAATTGCCCTGCAAGTTTACATTACCGCTGAAATATCCGGCATTGAAGGCCAGCGCAAATCCATTATTAAATTTATAACGCATATTGCCAAAAGCATTGCCGGTAAAACCATTATTCCGGTACATTTTGTCATTAAATATACCACTCAGCCATACATGATTCACCTGCCCGTTAAGGCTTAGGGTAAATTGTTTGGTTATGTTCATGTTGGTATTCACATTTAACCCCAAAGTTTTATTGGTACCTAAATTCTTAAAGGTGGTATAAGTTACCTGTTCAGTTGTGTCGCCGATCTTTTTTTCGATCAGGTTTGAAATATTTTGTATTGAATTGTTCGAGAAGGCATAGCTCAATCCTACGTTAATCGCATTCTTACTGAAGTTACTGTAGGTAAGCTCAAAAGTATTATCCAGTTCGGGCCGTAAGCCGGGGTTGCCGGAGGTGATAAATGTTGGGTTTGAAGTGTCGACAAAGGGATTAAGCTGAAATATCCCGGGGCGTTGTATACGCTGGGTAAAACCAAAATTGAGGCTACTGCTTTTAAAACTTCGCTGGATGGACACCGAAGGGATCAGGTTGTTATAACTAGGCGCAATTGTAGCTCCTGCTGAAGTAAAATCAGCACTTATAGAAGTGTGTTCAATGCGCAAACCCGCTTTGCCTGTCCATTTATCCATTTTTAACTGATATGAATTATAAATACTATAAATGTTCTGATGGTAGGTGAAATTGTTTGTTAACGAATCAATGGTTCTATACTGCTGTGTAACACTGTCGCGGTTGTCCACATGGTAATCGCTGTAATTGCTGCGCAAAATAGCTTTTGCCCCGGCCTCTATCGATATCTGCTTTGTAAGAGGACTTGCATAATCTACCTGGATCGTATGGTCCCTGTCGCCGGCATTATTATACTGCTGGTGGTCTGGCGACACCGCCTGGGAATAGTTGAACCTATCGCTAAACACGTTATCATTGAATTGCTTATTGGGTGAATAGCTATATTTATAAGAGAAAGTAAGTAACCGGTCCTTTGACTTTTTGAACCCAAGCTGGTAATTCAATGCGGCATCAAAGCCGGTAAATGTACTGTTGCCAGCATTTTGCAAATTGTAGGTTTGGTATTTTATACCAGATGTATCCGTATTTGAAAACTGAAGACTTTTCTGATGCTGATCATTGCTGAAAAGATCTATTGAAGCAGTGAGCAAGTTGAGGGTATCAATTTCATAACTCAATTCGGTACCTCCATAATGAAAATTGCCTTTTTGACTATTCGTCCCGGTTTGAGAAATAATAGCATGGCTTGCAAAAATATTCTCTGTATTACCTAAAGCGGTTGTTGTATTGCCATTACTGCCAAAACCAGCGAATAAGGACATTCCGAATTTTCCCTGTTTTAAAGTACCGTTAAGATTATACCCTGCCCCAAAAACAGAATTGAACCTGGTATTAAGCCCTATATTAAATCCCTGGTCGGCATTCTTTTTAGTGATGATATTGATGATACCTGCCAAACCTTCCGCATCGTATTTTGCCGGAGGCGTGGTGATCACTTCTATCTTTTCTATATTAGTAGCAGGCATTGATTTAAGTATATCCGAAGGGTTTTTGGCTACCAGCGCCGATTCCTTGCCATTGATGAGTATCTTATAATTTGAGCTTCCCTTTAGCTGGATATTATCATTGCCATCAACCGATAAAAGGGGTACTTTACGCATCATATCCAAAGCTGATAAAGCCTTGCTGTCAGGATCGGCCTGCACATCATAGCTAATGCGGTCAACCTCCTGCTTCATTAATGGCCTGGCAGAGGTGATTGCCACCTCCTTCAGCTGGCTAGACGATGGCGACAACAGCACCCGGCCTAAATTTATAGTTGTTCCCGTGCCATTTACCGGTACTATTTTACTCTTATACCCTACAAAAACAAATGCAGCTTCATAAGTATCTGGCGCCACTTTTAAAACAAAGCTGCCATCATCTTTAGTGAGGCAACTTTTAACACCAGCATGGGTTTTTGAATTCTGCAAAGCCACTGTCACAAAGCTCATGGGTTGGTTTGTTGCAGAGTCAATTACAGTTCCTTGTATTATAATTGGTACTGTGATTGGTTGCGTGGCATTTTGTGCAACGGACACGCATGATAAAAAGCCGAAAAACAATGCAAGTAAAAAAGTTTTCATGAAAGGATTTAGGGTAGAAGACGCATCATGCAATTAAGTGTTACAAAGTAAAGGAACTTTTTAACATAATTTAACTAAATCCTTAGTCTTGTAACAAAGGTGTTACTTATTGTACCTTGTCATAGTTAATTCAGTTCCAATTGTAGCAAAGCTTTTTATCATTTCGATAGAGCGGTCTATCAATGCAGGAATCTCGGGCAACTCATCTTTGTCAAAACCACTCAGTACATAATCAACCTGTTTTCCTTTGGGATAACTATCGCTTACACCAAAACGTAAGCGGGCATAATCGCTATGACCCAGAGTGTATTCAATATGCTTTAAACCGTTATGACCTGCAGCACTTCCTTTTGGCTTTAATCTTATAGTACCCAAAGGCAAAGCAATATCGTCTACAATTATTAAAACATTTTCGATCGGGATCTTCAATTCCTTCATCCAGTAGTTCACCGCCTTGCCGCTTAGATTCATATAGGTAGATGGTTTTACTAAATACAGCGTACGGCTTTTATAAGCTATTTCGGTATAATAACCCAGGCGCATATTATAAAACTTAGCCCCCTCCTGTTTTGCCATCTCATCCAGTATCATAAAACCGATATTGTGCCTTGTATCAGCGTATTCCGGGCCAATATTACCTAAACCTACTATCAAATATTTCATAACTACCGGCTTTTGCCAAGGGCGCAGGAGACTTTTATTATTTAAATTGAACTTGCGAAGTTATAGTTTTTAAACAAAAACAGCGATAAGTAAACCTTATCGCTGTCAATTGGTGAAAGCACCATTAACTGGTGTAATCCCTAATTATTTTTTACCTGTGGTAGCATCTTGTTCTGCCTGGCGTAATGCACGGGAGGTAGTTACAGATACAATAGTATCTTCAATGGCATTGGTAATAACCAATTTATCTAATTTAAGATCAGCTACACGAACTGATTTACCAACTTCTAAACCTTCGATGCTCACATCGATGTTATCTAAATGATCTTTAGGTAAAGCTTTGATACGCAGTTTACGTAATTTTTGAACCAGTTTACCACCCATTTTAACACCCTGAGATGTTCCGGTTAAACGGATTGGAATCTCGATAGTGATCGGTTTTTTCTCATCCAGCAATAAAAAGTCCACATGCAGGATCTTTTCTGTTAAGGGATGAAACTGGATGTCTTTGATGATAGCCTGTGATTTAACACCAGCAACGTCAAGGTCGATGAAATGAACGACCGGTGTATAAACTACCGGCTTCAAATCAGCTGCGGACACTGCAAAGTGGGTTTGGGTTTTCCCACCATAAAGTACTGCCGGCACTTGTCCGTTGTAACGCAGTCCTTTAGCGTCGCGTTTCCCTACGTTCTCTCTTGGAGAACCGCTAATAGCAATTGATTTCATTTTTATTTATTTATTGTATAGTCCATGGCTAATTCCATGGCATTATTTTTAATCTACTTTAAACAACTGGCTGATCGATCCGTGTTCGTTTACATTTTCAATCGCCTTGGCAAACAATTCCGCAGTAGACAATACCCTTATCTTGCTGCTTTGATGTTCTAACGGGATGGTATCAGTAACTATTAATTCTGTTAAAACAGAGTTTTCAATAGTTTCGTAGGCTTTGCCTGACAACACAGGGTGTGTACAAACAGCACGAACGCTGCGTGCGCCACGCTCCATTATTAGTCCGGCTGCTTTTGCAAGTGTGCCCGCAGTATCGCAAATATCATCTATCAATACAATATCCTGGTCGGTTACATCACCTATCAGTGTCATCGATTCGATTTCATTTGCGCGTTTACGGCGTTTATCGCAGATCACCACTTCGGCATTAAAAAACTTAGCGAAGCTGCGTGCCCTGTATGATCCGCCCATGTCTGGTGAGGCAATGGTTAAATTACCCAGGCCTAAGCTCTTAATATAAGGCACAAAAATAATAGATGCGTCCAGGTGATCTACCGGGATATCAAAAAATCCTTGTATCTGTGCCGCATGCAGATCCATTGTCATAATGCGGTTTATACCTGCTGCCACCAATAAATTGGCAACCAGTTTTGAACCTATCGCCACACGTGGCTTATCTTTTCTATCCTGACGGGCTAAACCAAAATATGGAATAACCGCTGTTACGTAATGCGCCGATGCACGACGTGCCGCAT
>JAQBOK010000074.1 GCA_028288085.1 Mucilaginibacter sp. | reverse complement strand
TTCCTTTTCATCCAGATTGATGTTTCCCTGGCTAAGGCCGCCCTGTGCCGGCCACCTGTATCGTTTTATAATTTTATTGCTGTCATTGGCAATAGCCACATTTATGATCCCACTTTGGCTTGAGGATGTTAAATAAGAATTGAGGAGATATGCTTTAAACCATAGTGTATCGCCTATGGCATAATAGGGCTTGTCAAATTGCAGATACAATTTTTCAATAGGTTTTTTAGTGTTTTCATTATTCTTTCCTGAGATGATACTAAGCAGAGTGTTTTTTGGCGAAGAAACCTGGCTGAGAGTTTTAAAGGGAAGTAGTACATAAAGGAAGAATATTACTGATTGAGAAATTAGAAGTAATTTTTTTATAGCCCTTGGTTTAATTAGACAAAGAGGGAAATTCAGATAAAAAAATCTTGTATACTTCAATCTAATATTTTGATATATCCTTAAAGAGAATATTGAGGTTTATTTTTCACGTTAAAGTTAATAGCAAGCATGGGCAATGTCAACCCGTGTTTTTACGATATTTTTTAATCTCGCAATAATTTATTTTGTAATGTTTATTGACGGCGAGATCAAAATTCCATTAAAAAAATACTGCTATTAGTTATTCCAACATGTATTTCAGATCGGGCAGTTGATATAAGTTGGGCATGCGGTAGCCGTTGAGCAATATGGTTGGCGTGGCAACTACTTCTGCCATGTCGCACCATTCTTTTTGCCTGTCAATCTTATAGTATTTATCTCCGTTTAGTTCTACAGGGTAAACCTTTGCCCAGGCTTTATAGTCTTTTTGTTTTTGTTCATACCAATCATGCAGTGCGCGTTTTATTATTGTTTTGTCGGGTAACTCGTTCAGGGCCATCATGTGGCGGCTTACAGGTGTTTTGTGGTCTTTTTCGTTATTGTCAGCAGTAAAAACAATACGTGCCTGTATATCTCCGCGCTGGCTAAGCAATTGGTCAAGTAATTTATGCATGCTGGCACATGGAGGGCAATAAGGGTTGGTTACCATTGTAATGCTATTGTTCGCTTCCATATTGCCCAAAACTATCGACCATTCTTCATCAGGCAATGCATATTTGGGTTGATCTGTAAGTACTTTGTTAAATAGTTCGGTATTGTATTTGAATTTGCGTAACTGGTGTTTTAAGGGTTGTATTTGCTGTAGTTTTAAAAACAGTGGTTTTAGCAATACCCACAAAATAACAGGGATTAACAACGCAATAAACACACTGCTCCAGGTGGCGCTGCCCCAGCCTTCTCTAAAAGATAGAGGGGTATTAAATATATAATTAGCTAATGATACAAATTCGAGCCATAATAAAGCCTGAACTGTACAACATAGTACGCACCACTGTTTGGCTATGCGGGCCTGGTAATAAACAGAATAAATGGTATAAGGTAAGCTTATGATATTTAAAAAAGCCAATGCCTGCATTATGGATACTGAGTGGCCGCTAAAGAGCAAAAGCAGCCATGTACCTGCGAAATAAAAGAAGCCAACCTCACTCCATGAAAGCCCTACAAATATTTTGGCCGCTTTTGATGATAATATTGCGTTACAATTAGTTTTGCTGTTGCTTTGACAAAGCCTTTGAACAAGCGGGTTATTACTGTCAATAGATTGTATCAATAATAAAATAGATGTGATAAGCCCTGCGCTTTTAAAAAGTGTAAGTAATAATATCTGCCAGGTTAGATTTGCAAAATAACTGGTATTGAAAACCAATGCAGATATTAAGACAAGCACCAGGCCGCTTATAACCAAGGGAATTTTAACAGAAGCTACAGTAGCAGGAGTTGTGGTAACAGTTTCTGCCCCTGAAAGTGAAGGAAGTGCAGGCTCCGCAGCTAAAACTACGCCTGCAAATATGTCCTTAAATTCCTGAAGGTTCATTTTATGCTTGTTCCATTTGCCACTTGAAGCTAAAACGGTGTCGCCTTCAATTTTATGTACCACTACAAACTCGTCATTAAACATACGGGTATTGGCTATAAATGGCGTTGGTACATCAGTCAATTGATCAGGCTGTATCCTAAAGGCATTATTTTCAATATTGAAAGAGCTCAATACATCGCTTACAGCCAGTAAACTTGGATAATCAGGATGGCGCTCCATTTCGGCAACGACGACGGATGGATTAATATTTACCATTAAACTCTTCAATAGCTTGATGACTGCCGCATCAGCATTTTGATAATCGGTTAAAGAAATCATAGAATAAAGGTTTATAAGCCAGGTACAGCCGTTAATTAATATGAGGGAAATTATCCATTTGCTATTGGATAATCAACCCGTGTTTTCACGGTATTTTTAGATAATGACTTATCGGTCTGTTTGGATATCAACATCGTTATTTATCGCATTTAATAGTGGCGTAAAACACTTTTCGGGAGAAAAATTCTCTTTTATAAAATCAACCGCGCATTCACTTAGCTCATTTCGCAGCCGGAAATTATCAATCAGCGATGATACCGCTTCAATAAAATCAGCAGGTTCATCTGCCACAAGAAAACCTTTATTTCTGATCGCTTCAAGTCCCCTTGCACCATGTGTTGTGGTGACCAATGGTATGCCATGTGCCAAAGCTTCCACGTTTTTTATTTTGAGTCCGGCCCCAAACCTTACGGGATTAATAATAATATCCGCTTCTTCATAAATGTGATTAATGTCCGCTACAAAACCTTTCCGCAAAACATTAGCCTTTAAAGGGTAATTAAGGCCCTCGCCCACAGTACCATAGATAGATAACTGCACCGGATATTTTGCCGAGAGCTGTGGCCAGCAATTGTCTATAAAAAAGTTAATGGCATCTTTATTGGGTAAATAAGCGCTGGCTATAAAAACAATATTTTTTACTTCG
Source organism: Mucilaginibacter sp. (assembly GCA_028288085.1). Taxonomy (GTDB): domain Bacteria; phylum Bacteroidota; class Bacteroidia; order Sphingobacteriales; family Sphingobacteriaceae; genus Mucilaginibacter. The sequence continues at coordinate 4,121 of JAQBOK010000074.1, read as the reverse complement.
TTTCTTATTTTATGAGGATAGGGTGCAACGGGGTGGGGGCATAGCAAAGCTTTATCAGCACCAATTATAGATTCCAATTTTTCATAATCAGGCTCGCACAATACCATCACATGGTCATACACGTTAAATATTTTATTTTCGGTTTCGCCGGATAGCTCATACAACGCCCCGGCGTAATTGAATTTTTTGAATTCATCAGCACGGTCGCTTATAATATCATGCGCATCCAGAATGATCCTCGCATCATTCACCAGGAAATTTAAGAAATAGCTGCTATGGATATATTCGATAACAACGGTATCAAATTGGCGGCCCTTAAGGAAAGCTTTCAGCCGCCGGCCGTAACCGTTGGAGTTGAGATACTTTGTTTTTTCAAGTATAAAAAACTCAGCATTATAAACAGTGCCCAGCATTATCTCAATATTTTCGGGCGTTGGCCCGGTATTGACCACTGTTAACTGCACATAATGACTTAGATATTCAATCAGTGCTCCGATACGCATCCGATGGCCCGAACTTTTTTCCCAGAAATTAACATCAGATATTAAAAGGACTTTTTTCATTTATAGAATACTGGAAATTAATTTTCGACCTTATACCGATACACTCGTCTTCCCAAATTGCCTTTATCATCAATCCCTTCTATGGTTACCCGGTAATTGCCTGTGCCATCGGCATTATAATAGTCAAAGGAGACGTTGCCTTCTTTATCGGTCACCAGTTCGGGTTGCCAGTAAATGGTAGTGCGCAGGTCGGCACGCTGACTGTTTAAGTTACCGGCATCGTATTTAGGCGCGTAAAATTCGCGGGCTTTGTAGAAACCTTTGGCAGTGATGGGTAATATGCCTGTGGATGCTATATCTTTTGCTTGCAACCCCTTACCTTGTTTGGTGGTAATGACAATTGCACCATTCCCTCCCTTAATCCCATAAATACTGGCATTGGCTCCAAATAGCACTTCCACTGTTTCTACACTCTGTGGATTTACATCATCTATATCATTAATTTCATATCCATCTAAAATAATCAGGAAATTTGTTTTTCCAAAAGAAGCGCCACCTGCCAAAGGCGCGAAACCGCCCGATCGTTTTGGCACCCAATAGATCAACCCACGGGTTTTCCCTTGTAACCTGAGGGAAAGGAAACCACCCATGTTTTCTATTTGCTCGGCGTGAATAACTACATCGGCATGCCCGGGGCCAGCTAAACTGGATGAAGGATAGTCATCATTTCGCTTCACGGCTTTGATCTTTACTTCCTTTAGTTCGTGTCCTTTTGGCCCCCCATATTTGGCGTAGTTGTCCCATTGCTGTTTGTGGATTTCCAGATAGGCAGGCATCGTTTGATTCATATCCTGCTGCTTTGTTAGTGGTTCGTTGGCGGTTACCACAGGCCCGGTTTTGTCACTTTGGTAGCTCAGTTGGGTTGAACTTTTCCCCTTGGCATTAACCGCCTGTAACACAAATTTAGCAGTGTCCATAAACACCAGGTTGCTGAAATGGAAGTTGCCTTTATCATCGGTGGTTTGCGTTAATACAGGGCCCCCGGTTAGTGAGATTAATGATACCGTTCCTTTTGCTATCGGTTTGCCCAGCAGGCTTTTGGCGGTGCCTGCTATGCTTAATCCCGTTTCGGGCTTATAAGCTATGGGCGGGTATTCGTTGTTCAATAGTTTTTTCCATTCGAACTTCCGGTAGCCCTGCGTTAACAGCAGGATATCCAGGTTAGTTTGTGTTTCCGGTGTCAGGTGTGCGAAATAATAACCGGGCTGCTCTACATCGCCTTTCAGGTCGGAGCTGAGCAGCAGGTCGGTCAGTATCGTATTTTCGTTGTTCTCCTCTACCGGTAGTTTGCTCTCATCGGTCACCGATACGGAGAAGTTTCCTTTGGCGGCGCTATCAGCGCGGCTCCTGGCATTCAGCTTAATATTTACTTTTTCTCTTTTTCCGTAAGTAAATTTATCACTGCTGATATTTAAACTCAACTGGTCATAATTTTGAATGAAAATAAGACGTTCGCATAAGGGTTCGCCCAATGGTGAAAACAGGGTGACCGTGGCAATGCCGGTATGCAAATGCCGTTTCAGGATGCCGAGAGTAATGACGGCGCTATCGAGCTTGCAGTTAACGGTGGTAGCTATGCCGCCTGAATAAATGAGCAGGGGGAAGTCTTTATTTTTATTTTCTTCGAAAAAGTTTTTGTTAGCGGTTATTCGCACGGAAGCTTTCGCAAGAGAATCATTATTGACGGATAAGGTTATTCCTTTATCATTTGCTGTTGGTAGGTTAATGGTGCTTTGGGTTCCACCGGCATAAGTAAGTTTCGCCCTATAGCTTTTGTTTTCTTGCGGGGTTACATAAAAGCAGCCCATGCCAAGGTGGCTTGATGCCAGGTTAGCCACTTTTTTATTATCATTATCAACGATCACCCCTTTTACCTCCATTCCCAGTCCGTTAACCCCGATGGCTTTAAAGGCTATTTTGGTTGGGATGCCCATAACCAGTTGACCGCCTTCGGGGAAAAATTGCAGGTCTGCCCCGGCGTTTGGTGTTGCTGTGTTTCTTTTGGCGCTTTCGGGTATTTTATTGTTGAGGACAGATCCAATGGGTAGCGTTTGATCAAAATAAACGCCATCATTCAGCATCCAGTTGGTATAAGCCCTCAGCCGATAACTCCCAGCGGGGAGCGAATCTGGTAAAGCAAAATCGCCCCAGGCAGTACCGTTTACCAACTGTAGTTTAATGGATTGATCTGTCTTGCTGTTGGTATTGATCAAATCTACATGCAGTACCCCGCTTATCGTGGACAGTTCGTGCTTTTCGCCCATCGTGACATAGGCTTTAAAATAGATCGTATCGCCTGCGGCATAATACGGCTTGTCAAATTGCAGGTAGGCCTTTTCGGTGATGTGGTCTGCTTTGAACGCACTGAGTTTGGTTAAAACATTTTTCAGGTACTTTGTGGTGTCAGTGTTTATATCTTCCTTTGGTAAAGGTTCATAATCCAGCGGTAAAAGCTCGGCCACCCTGTCCCAGCCCCATGCCCCAACCTGCGAAAAACTTTGCAAATTCAGGATGCCGCCATTTCGATCAAAAAGCACAAAGGGTTCATTAAAATTAAAAATAGTAGTTTCTTTATTTGCACGGTCATCTAAATGATTAAGCCGCCCGTTCTTTGGAAAATGATGCTCTTCGTTATAGGTAATATGAAGCGCGTCATATTCGCAGCCGAGTGCATATATTCCCTTTTGGTCCGTTAGCTGCACAACGTCTGCCTGCTGTAAAGGATATGACATTAATTTTTTTAATATTTTGGGGCGCTTTGATTTCTTGGTCCAATCGGCCAATGAATCGCTGTAATTTTTATGGCTGGATCTTGTTTTTTTATAAAACGCGATTTTTGCATCGATCAAACTATCCGGTGGCCTTTCGGGGTTTTCATAACTGGCGTATTGCAGCACCCTAAAGCCTTCTTCATCCAGCCTGTTACTCAATACGGACCTTAAAAAATGCATCTGCGACCCTTCGTAAACTTCCTGCCTGCTTTTTAGCCAGCGCCGTTGCTGTGCGGGTGTGCCTTTTAATTCCTCAAATAAAACAGAACCTTCAAAATGCAGCTTTCGTGCATTTTTATCTTTAATAAAGCTGCTAAGCAGATATTTTACCCGGTAGCCTAAAGCTTTGTTCTCCACGATCAAAAAATCATAAGAAGAAGCGCTCAGTGTACTGTTTGCGTCGTCATAGTCCAGGTTGAGTACTTCCGGGTTGAGTATTTTACAATCTTTTGCCCGGTCGGATGTTCCTAAAAACTCATCTTTAAACCATTCGTAATTTCTTCCCCGGTCAGGGTCTTGCGTGGGTTTTATACTGACCTCCTGTAACGCGATCGATTTTGCCCTTATTTCGATATCGGGTAAAGCGATGCTGGTGTTGTTTACGGTGATTGCCTGGTGATAAGTCTCAAACCCTACGATAGATACCACCAGGTTATATTTCCCGGGTTTGGCATGGGTTAAGGTAAATATCCCGTCGCTATTCGTTTTATCACCAACAGAAGCGTTGCTTAAGAACACATTGGCATTGGGCACCGATTTTTTATCCGCATGGTTTATCACCTTTCCC
>JAQBOK010000063.1 GCA_028288085.1 Mucilaginibacter sp. | reverse complement strand
ACATCTTATCTATAAAATTTAAAATACAAGATAATTAAGATCGAAATACATATTGCCATAATAAATATGACAGGTTTAAACTTTTCTTTTACTAAGGAATGTAAGATATTAGCTAAAATTGGGACAGCTAGCACATAATAATATTTCCCAGAAATTGGATACAAATATAATAAGACTAATAATGTCAACACTGCAAAGACTTTAAATATGATATAATAAGTTTTAGTTTTATTTTCCATAGTCTTTAATTTCCATCCGAGTTACCCCGCCCGGTTAAGCGTCTCGCTTAACCGAAAATAATTTTGAGTGTCCACACTCGGGAGGATTGAAGAAACAACACAAAACTGAAGTCCAACAAAAAAGTCTTTAGACTTGCGACTAAAGACTTTTGACTTAATGTGGTAGCGGGGAGCAGGCGAGAGGTCGAACTTTTTCAATGACCTGGAATTGATTATAAGTGCCGAAAAAATCGGTGGAAAAGAATAAGGAACTTAATAAATAATGGTAACCCGAATCATCATAAATTTGCTCACCTTGCTTTAGGTATAATTCGCTTAATCCGTCATCGTTATTTGTATCTTGATTTGAGGTTCAATAATCTGGATTTATTTTTTCAGCTTTAAATATACTGTCAGCCTGTTGTCGCGATATTATATTATCATGGTGTCCTATTAGATACGAAGTTTTTATAGAATCATCAGCATTACCCTTCGCATATACATAAGTGAGTTCGATAGATCTGGGATTTCCGTCTTGCTCTTTGAGGATATAAATATCAATTTCTTTTTTAATTTGACAGCCATAAAAAACGACGACCTTGCTCTCATGACCAATGACGCCATACTTATCTATCCAATAGGCAGAATGTTCTTCTTTATTTTTAACATGCCAATATTCGGGAATAACAGGTATCTTGAGAATACGACGTCTTTGGTTTAGTTCCAAACCGAACTTATCTTGGCAAATTTTTTTCTTAAATGCAGTAACTCCAATAATCAAAAATATAATGGCTGCAATTATGCAATAAACAATTAAAAATATTTTAAACTTCATATTTATACCAATTTATGGATACACGATTGTTTTCTTAATTTGGAAATGATCATATCCAGGTACACCGCCATTTTTAGACATAAATAGGGTTATTGGTTTATTATCAGTTACATCTTTGGTAACCCCTATTACCCCATCTTTCATTACATCCAAAGAACCAGTTCCGCTAAAAAGTGACAAAAATTGCCCGATTCCATCAAGTCCTTTTATTGCCAATCCCAGCGGAATTTCAAAAGCACTTAATCCCCCTCCTGCGGAAATACCAAGTGCGTCTGACCAATGATCAGAGTTCACTTTATTAAATTGTTGGTGGTGCGATATCTTAAAAGCTTCTAAATGTTGGTCGATTTTACTTAACACCGATACATCTGCCTTGTTTCTCGCTTCGGTAGTTGTCGGGCCATCTTTAGTGGTTCGTTTTCCATTCACAATTGTAGTTGTAGAGGTGCTAGTAGTTACGTCTCCCGGTTTTGTTGCTACCTCATTACTAACTGAAACTATATCTGTAATTGTTTGAATAATTGTTTCAATAATTTCCCCCGTTGACGTGGGGGTGTGGGTAACAGTAGTGGTAGTTTGTGTAACAGTTAAGTCCTGATTTTCGTTTTCAGAGGCCACAACGCTTACATAAAAATTTGAAGTTTTTTTCGCACCGCCATTTCCACCGCTACTAGAAGCAGGGCCATAAACACCATTTGGGTCAAACCCTTTTCCTACTTCATCCCAATAGTCACTGGCTTCGTTCATTCCATCTGGGTCAATATATCTGATAGGATTGTCAAAGCCATACCGATAAGGTGTCCATCTTCTTGCTTTCTCCGCCAGAGGATCGATCGTATTCCACCTGCCAATTACCGCATCGTAGAACCGTGCGCCATAATCGTATTCAGCCAGGTCAAACTCATACTCTTTGTTGTTATATTTGTATTTATTATCCGGGCTGGGTATCAAATTCTGGCTATAAATAATCTCCCTGCCAAAAGCATAATAATCGCTTGCTTGCACGATTTCACTACTACTAAGAATTCCATCATTATTTTTATCTCCAAATGTAGATCTAATATTACCCAAATGGTCGATAACTTGGTACTCAAAAATATAGCCACCCAATGATGGTAAGGCACGCCCCTCAGGGGTATGTACAAATTCTATAGTGCTGGTTGTATATTCAATTCCATCGTCATAAACCCGATCTTCCTGCACAACTCCGGCAAGTTTAACTATCCTTTCAAGCTTTTTACCTGTTGCATCATAATTGTAGGCAATGGTCTTACTTCCAGTTGTAATGTTGACTAATGAGGGTAAATTCAATTCATTATAGACGATACTATTTACGGCTTTATGGCTATCACTTTGAATGCTGCCGTTGGCATCATAGGTATAATTAGTAGTCAGCCCTTCCGTTCCTGTATCAGTGATGCCCCATAGTTTATTGCCCCTTACACTAGCGTTGGCATAGTTATAGGTAAAGTTGTTTAATGTGGCAGCGCCGTTCTTCCTGTTCAATGTAAGGATATTTCCAAGTTCATCATAGGTCAGCGCCTCTGTATATAGGTTAC
>JAQBOK010000040.1 GCA_028288085.1 Mucilaginibacter sp. | reverse complement strand
TTTGGTTATTTGTGGTATAAATCTTCGGAATAGTTATAAGTGCCTGGGGCAACAAGCATCTTCTTCCCGCTCGGCATCACAATGGTTGCCGTGGTGTTTTGGGGTATTACCGTATGCAGCTTAAATTGAGCGCTGTCTATTTTCCATTCTACCGAAATCAAGCCATAGGGGCACCGATAGCTCCCTTTGGCCCAGGTCAGTCCGCCGCCGGGTTCCGGCGCGATACGGATCACCTTGTAACCGGGTTCAGCCGCCTGTATACCGGTAACATGCTCATAAAGCCAGCCACCGATAGCGCCAAAAGCATAATGGTTCAGCGACATTTCCTGCACCGTCCCATCGGGTTTTATGGCGTCCCATTTCTCCCACATGGTGGTAGCGCCGGAATTAACCATATATGACCAGGACGGGCAATCTTGCTGGTTGAGTAACGTATAAGCAACATGGGTACGCCCGTACTTGCTCAGTACCCCCATGATATACGGTGTCCCCATAAAGCCCGTGGCGATATGGTTGTTGTTGGCCTTGATCAGCGCAACCAAACTGTCAATAGCAGATGGCGGCAATAGCCCGAAGTTCAGGCCCGTCACATACGCGGTTTGTGTAGGCGGAATTGCCGCTGCATAATTCCTGTCAAACGCAGCCTTAATGTTTTTGAGCAGTTTGGAATAAGTAGCTACATCCGCTTGCTCATTGAGGATCTTTGCGATCCTGGTCAACAGCTCGGTACAATGGTAATAATAGCATTGGTCAAGGTAAGGCAGCGGAGTTTTCGGCCCGGCCGCATACCAGTCGCCAAAGCCGCCTGCTTTCCACAGATCATCCCTGGTTTGGCTTTTTACGTAGGCAATCCAGGCTTTCATGGAGGCATATTGCCTGCGCAGCATGGCGGTATCGCCGTAACGTTCATAGAGTGTCCAGGGAACGGTAATGGCTGCATCGCTCCAGCCTGCTGCTGCACGGGGGCCGTAGGTGGCGGGGATGGTTACGGGCACCAGGCCGTCGGGCAATTGTTCTGCGGCCAGGTCAGCCAGCCATTTACTATAAAAGCCTTTGACGTCCCGCAGATAACACGCGGTCGGACAAAATACAGCGGCATCCAGGTTCCAGCCTAATCTTTCCGAGCGCTGCGGGCAATCGGTGGGAATGTCAAAGAAATTGCTGTTCAAACTCCATTCGATATTGCGCTGTAACTGGTTCAGTTTAGGATTGGAACAGGAGAACGTTCCGGTCTGCTTTAAAGGCGTATGTAAAGCAATGGCAACAGCCCCCCAGCCCCCTGAAGGGGGAGTGATTTGTTTGCCTACCCTGTGCCAGGTAATTTTGGCATAGCGGAAACCATGATAGGTAAAATGGGGTTCAAAAGTTTCCCTGCCGCCGCCTTTCAGAATATAGGTATCTGTGGCTTTGGCTGTCCGCAGGTTGCCGGTAAAAAAGCGGCCGTCTTTGTCCAAAGTTTCGGCATGTGCGATCCGGATGGTATCGCCTTTTTTACCGCTTACCCTGAACTTCACCCAGCCCGCCAGGTTCTGTCCGAAATCGATGATGCTGTCGCCGATCAGGCGCAGCGGCTTAAATACTTCCTGTTTTTGCACCGATGGGATCGTGGATGCTACAAGGTTCCCTTTATCAAAACCCTGTACTTTGACGGGCCTCCAGCCGGGGTTTTTAATATTGGCATTATAGGTTTCGCCGTCATAAAGGTCAGAGGAACGGATCGGGCCGGTGGTACTTTGCCATGTTCCGTCAGATGTGATACTTTCCCGGCTGCCATCGGTGTATTGGATATCTAATTGCAGTAATAAGGAAGCATCATTTCCATATTGGTTATTACCATAATCTTTGCCATAATTGCCCCGCCACCAGCCATCGCCGATGGTGACTTTTATGCTATTAACTTCTTGCAATAAAGATTTGATAGGGTATTGCTGGTATTGCAGTCGTTTACGATAGGCAGTAAAGCCGGGAGTGAAATAACCGTTGCCGATTCGTTTACCGTTGATTTGGGCTTCGTAGATCCCATGGGCAGTAATAAACAAAGAAGCAGAAGCCACTTGTTTTTTTAAATGGAATCGCTTTTGAAATACAGGGCATGGGCGATTGATGGTGTCGTTTTCTGAAGCAGGGCTGATCCACTGCGCCTTAGAAAAAGGCAGACTTTGTCCATGTAACGTCAGTGCAGACGAAACGATAAAAAACAGATATATTAACCCTTTTCTCATTTCTGATCTTTGATCCATTTGATACAAGGTTCGACCCATTGCACCTGCACCGTACGGTTATCCACGCCGAACCCATGGCCCCCTTTGGCGTAAATAAACATTTCCACGGACACACGGTGCTGGCGTAGAGCGGCAGCAAAATACAGCGTGTTGGCCACCTTTACCACACCATCATCGACAGCGTGAACGATAAATACAGGAGGGGTTTGATCAGTCACCTGAAGCTCATTGGAAAAATGTTCCTTCTCTTCATCCGAAGGTGTTTTTCCCAACAGGTTGTAACGCGAACCTGTATGGGTCAATTCGTCGGTCATACTGATCACCGGGTAAACCAACACGGAGAAGTCAGGACGTACACTAACCGGCGAATCGCTGTTATCAAAATGTTCATTAAAATGGGTGGTAATCGTGGAGGCCAGGTGCCCACCCGCCGAAAAGCCCATGATGCCTATGCGGTCTTTACGGATATGATAAACAGCTGCATTTTCGCGGAGCAAACGGACCGCCGCCTGAACATCCGCAAAAGGGATGCTGTCGTGACCGTTTGGCAAACGGTAATCCAGCAGGAAGGCCGTAATCCCAGCCTCAACAAGCTTTTGGCAAACTGGTGTACCTTCTTCCTCGTTTGCCCTGCGGCCGTAAGAGCCGCCGGAGCAAACAATAACGGCAGTGCCGCCGGGGTTTCCCTGTGGTTTAAACACGGTAAGGGTTGGAACCGTCACATCGGTTTTGCTGAACGGGAAATCGGTGGTGTGATATAGCGGGATTTGTTCCTGGGCCTTTAAGAGGCTGGAAAGAGAAAACAAAGCTATCGCACAAAACAAGATTTTTTTCATTGTTTTTATTTAAAAATTGAAAATTTAGCTGTCTAAGGTTTCCTGCCCGATGTATCTAATTCGTAACCTTGCTCGATACCCTTCAATTTGGCTGGAATACCCTGGGTCATCCAGATGGGCGGCGGTGCGCCCTTGAGGTAGTGGTCAAAGAACTGGGTAAGGCGGATAGTGAAGTCTTTTATATCCGCAGGATCATACAATATATGCTGCCCATTATCATATTGCAGTAACCATACTGGCTTACCTAAGCGGCGAAGGGCCGTGAACAATTCAAAACTTTGCCCCCAATCCGTTTGGCTATCTTTCAAATTGTGCATCAATAATAATGGTGTAATAACTTTATTAGCCCTAAATATTGAAGAAGAACGGAAATAAAGATCAGGTCGCTCCCATAATGTAGCGCCAATCATTTCATGCCCGTTTTCAGAATGAGCGATACGATAAGAGTTTGGCTGTGCGTCTTTGGCCCTGTAGGCCCCCAAATAAGCACTCACCTGATCACTAACTGTCCCGCCTGCAGAGCAAGCAGCAGCAAATAAATTGGAATGGGTCACCAAGTAATTTGTTTCCCCACCGCCGAAACTGTGGCCTTGAATGCCCATGTGTTTAGAATCGACATAGGGAAATTTGGCAAGAAATTTCGCCGCACCGACCACGGAATTGCAGACTGATTCCCCAAACGTATTACCGTTCTTTTTACTCCCGACGCAATAGTGGTTATCTGGGGTGAAAACTAAGTAGCCGCGGCTAACAAACCAGGGGATATTGATATTGTGGGCTGTATATTCCGGCATCGGAAATTCATTTAGCCGATAAGATAAATGCTCATAATAGTTGAAAATTATGGGATATCTCTTACGTGGATCAAAATTTTCCGGTTTATATAAGATGCCCTGAGAGAGACTACCATCCAGTTGCCGATAATATATTAGTTCACTGTGGAGCCAGTTATAGGTTTTTTGAGGCTCCAAATCGGTCAACGATTCAAAGCGTTTCCAATCTCGGGTAAAATAATAATTCGGATATTCACTTGCAGTCTGACGGGAGAGTATCCAGGCACCCCCATCCGTCGCCGTAACAGGCGGCTGGTCACCAGAGAATGATTGTGCCGGGGTTGGCAATTGACTAGAGTTTCTGTAATAATTGTAAGGCCCCATGGTTAATATCTCGGGATCGCTTGAATGTTTTAATGAAATTCTAAAAAAACCATTTTGCTTGTCGTCTTCATCAAACGCCGTTACCAATGGCTGCTCATTATCTCGATAATCCAGGTCATCATAAACAAGTCTCAATAAGATATGGTGTTTCGTTCCGAATCCGTTAGTAAGATCTATAACGCCTCTTTTCCCGATTGGATCGACTTTCCAAATATCGTACATACTAAATATCAGCATATCTTTTCCATTACCTATCCATTTGACCCTGTCCACAGGCTGAGAAAACTGACTATTGACGAACATATTGATATAATCAGGAGTTTTGGCAACTTTGGGAATTTCTGATGTCAGGTTAATGTTTTTTTTCGAGATAACATTATAACACATATATCCCGCCGGCTGGCTGTCCCAATAAACAAGCTGATTGCCATCAGGAGAAAAGGAGAAATTGCTTATCGGATATTTAGACTCCTTATGGAGTAAGGTTTTTTTACCGTCCCGAAGTGAAACAATATAATAGGTGTAAGCAGTTGTGTAGGCAAGCCACCATGGTTTGAAATTTTGCTGAAGCTTTTCTCCGAACACCACGTAATCGCCGGTCACATCCTTTGGATACGTAAAAACCCTGCTTTCACCAGCCAGCTTTTCCGAAAGCTGGACGACCGGGCCGCCACATGTTGAAACGACGGCATCATAATTTTGGTTGGCATTCAGAGTTGCTAATTGCAGCCCTTGAAGTGTCATATCTTTATACGAATAAAGATCAACCAGCGCGGTGCTGGGCTTAGGTTTGCTTTTTTCTATTGCTAATTCCTGCAAGGTAAAAAAAATCCAGCGACCATTTTTGCTGAACTGTGGAAATCCGGCAAATGAATATCCTTTGATTATACTAGGACTTTGATTTTCAGCCAGTTTGATGGCCCGGCTTATACCCGTCCGATAATACCACAGTGTCGCGGTCTGTTTGGGATTTGCGCTGCTGACAATAAAAGAGAGTTGATTTCCAGTAGCGTCAAATTTAGCGGTCCGCATTAAGGCACTTACCGAAATACTGTCTTCGGTCGACCATATCTCATTGGCTCGCAGTTCGCGATCAACCCTTTCTAAACTGATTTTACGTCCCTTTTGGGTAGCCATTAACAAACACCTCCCTTGACCTTCCCAAACGATACCCTGAACAGTTTGAAAAGTTGCCATCTTGCCATTCATAGTGTTCAAAACGATCAATGTGCCCGGTAAGTTCACAGGTTCATAACTTAGCCAATAGCAGTCATCTTGAGAAGGATAGGTAACTGATCTGGTGGCAATCAAACTGTCCGACTTTAATGCACTCAATGTCAAAATATGCAGGGTATCACCCTTTTGTAAAAAGACCTTGCGATTGTCGCCCGCAAAGTGGCAATCACGCCCCCCGATAAATTCCTTTTTCCATCCGGTGCGCATATTTTGAATAAACAAGGTATTGCTTCCTAAGGGCCTATTGACAATGTCATAACTCACATACTCTCCATTGCGGCTGACAACGGGGTGCGATGCGGACGGCCATTTTTCTATAGCAGAACTGTCAATAAGAGATTTCTGGTGTTGCGCGAAAAGGTGACCAATAGAAAAAAAAGCTGCACTAAGCATAAAGAAGTATTTAGCCATTAGATTTGTTTTTAGCCTGTAATGATCCTTAGTTAAAGATGAGACACTAAAGTAACTCCTGCCGCCGGGCTACTACCTACAAGTCCCCTTAAAACAATGGTTACATTGTGAAAGTAAGGAGTTACCAATGTGTAGCTGGCAATCAGCGCTCCTGTTGTTGCGTTTCTGAACTGAAAAGCATAGTTTACATTGGCCTTCTTAGCAGGGTATTGTTTAAAAGAGCTGTATGCCTTATAAGCTAGTGAAGTCACCTCAGACCCGTTTGTTTGTCCAGTGATATTTACGCTCACCGGGCTGCTGTTCGGGGAAAGGTTGATAAACCTGACAGCGCAAACACTATCGGTGTAATTCTGATAGTGTTCCTGGATCAAAATTGGATCGATCAGAGCAGGAGAACCGCCCGCCAAAAACAAGGTGTAATTGCCAGCGTTTGTCGCCATAAAAGATTGGTTGTAGTAGTTAACGGCCGGACTTTGCGAATTATCAGACAAACTGATCTGACTTTGCCCAGTAGGCACAGGGAAATTGGTTGATCCATTGTTAGATATAACGGCTGTTGTTGGATTAAAAGTAAGTGTGCTCCCGCCCGCAACAACGTTCGCTATCAATAGATTCGCGGATGGCGTAATGATCTTATTGTCTGTTTTTTTACAGGATAAGATGGTCAGTAACAGTACCGGCAATAGGATATAATTTAATTTTTTCATGAGAATAGTTTCTAATGGTCGTGATTTCGCCCAATAATTAAATCGGGACATTAATTTTTATTGTAGTAAGCTTTAATCGAATAGAGAAATCCATTACTCTGTTCTACGTTGCGGTTTAAAACCAAAGTTTTTCCGCCATCTTCCAATGACCAGGTCTCCCTGATCTTCTGGCTTAGATTGCCTTCCAGGTCTGTAGACGTAGAAGCAATTACAAATCCGGATTTGGAGTGATCCCATAGTATCGAAGCCTTTCGCTTACCACCGCTGCTCAAGGTACTTTCACAAGTACCATGGTCATTATTGAATTTTTCGTTATAGGTTACTTCGTTATTATCTTTATCCATTGTGAAACGTTGGATGGAGATCGACGTACCCTCCGACACCTCAATTCGGAAGGGAACGGTCCATTCCGGTGTATCGTTAAAAACAGTTTTTGATTTATTAATTGCCCAATTACCCTGAAAATTCGCTTGTTGTGCGAAAAGGAAATTTACTGTGCAAACCGAGACGACTATACCTAATATGTGTTTTAATGACCTGTTCATGTTAAGTTGATTTAAGAATTTAATTGTTTTTTATCTGTGACACTTTTACCGGCGTATCATCCAACCAAGTCGGTTGTTGATTTCTCATTTTATCGAAATTTATAAGCAAATCCGATTTTACGCCATTACCGTTTTCTTCCTCACATCGAAGTGCTTTTTGTTCAAATTCAAGTGCTTTTTGCAGTTGTCCGGTCTTGTACAACAAATTTGCATAAGTATCAAGCATATAAGGTCGTTGATTGACCTTTAGCGATTTTTCCAGCCATCGTAATGCTTCGTTAAGCACCTTAGGTTCCTTTGCATGCAAGAAAACATTATACCATATTAAGGTATTACCTTCAAAATAATCTACTTTGTTTCCGTATTGACTCAATATTTCATACATGATATCTCCGCACTGCTGCCACTGTTTATTTGCTTGAAAATATGAAACTTGTAGCTGCAATAAAATATATTCAAGATCATAATTAGGGTA
>JAQBOK010000377.1 GCA_028288085.1 Mucilaginibacter sp. | reverse complement strand
CGTGTGTTCCGGTCCTCTGCAGATTCCATTGAATACACCTGGTATGTACGGGATGCCTCCGGTAACGTGATGGCCACCTATATGGCAAAAGGACCCGGAAGCGGAACCATCAGTTCCGCTACGTCCAACATGCGCCTGCGTGAACAGTATCTGTATGGTAGTTCGCGCCTGGGTGTGTATAACCGCGATATTGACATTAACCAGGTGTTCAGCAAACCGATTCTGCCTGTTTCGTTGCGCGGAGAGAAAAGCTATGAACTCAGCAATCATTTAGGAAATGTGCTCGTCACAATTTCAGATAAGAAGTTTGGGCATAATGCAGGAAATGGTAGCTTTGATTATTATGATGCCGACATCGTAACCGCAAATGACTATTATCCGTTTGGGATGGGAATGGTGGGGAGGAAATATAGCGCTCCTGCGAGTAGGTATAGGTATGGGTTTAATGGAAAGGAGAATGATATTGAGGTGAAGGGTGAAGGGAATCAACAGGATTATGGGATGAGGATGTATGATCCTAGGTTAGGAAGGTTTTTAAGTGAAGATCCGTTAGTAAAAAAATTCGCTATGTTGACTCCATATCAGTTTAGTTCTAACAGTCCTTTGCGCTTTTTAGACCTAGATGGTAAGGAAGGCGTTTCTTACACGGAAACCTATAATGAAAATGGCTTAACCTTAATTAGGAGGGTTAATTATCTAACGGTGAGAATAGCTGTATTGCCAAACACACCGAATTTACTCGCTACTCCAAATCAAATCGCGTCGGCCTATACTTCTGAAGAATTTGACGAGTTGAAAGCAATAATTAATGCAAAATATAATGAAGATGCAGGTAATGATGAAAATGGAAATAAGATTATTTATAAATTCAATTTCATTGCCTTTAGCCCTATAGATAAAGATCCGAATAAACTGGCAGAAGAAGTAAAATCTTCTTCCGTAATAGTAACTGACGATGCAAGCAACCAGAAGAACTCAGAAAGCGGTCTGCCATTCAAAGTGTACACAAGAACAGATCTTGTTTTGTTTAAGGATCCTGCTCTTAAGGACAAAGGATTGAATCAGGGAACAAAAGCCCGGATTAATCCGGCAAGAGGTGTTTACCAGTTCGGCCATGCAGAGGTTCACGAAATCTCCCACTTTTTGTTATCTGCCGCCGGTACAACTACACGATCTCCAAATAAAATTGAAGATCATAAATTAGGCGGATGGATGAGGCTGGCATTTACCGTAGTAGATCAAGAAAGCGGAGAAGTACTTGAAACAACTCGGCCATTGTTTCAAATGACACAAACCTTAAGGGAAACTTTGATGAAGGCCATTCCTAGGATAAGTACCCCAATTCCAAGCTCGGGACCCGGTGGGTAAACTCAAATAGAAATTGAAAATTAAAAAGAAAAAAGAATGAAGAAATTTGCGAAATTAATTATTTTAATCTTTTTATGCTTAAACCAGCATAACGCTGTTTGCCAAAATAAAGTCATGGCAAAAGTGAATTATTACAATTTGTTAAACGAAGGTCTAAATTTTAGCCATTTTTTTTCTGTAGATATTGATAATGTAATTAGAGAGTTAGCAAAAATTAAAGGAGAAGTAAATGGAAGTATGCTGCATAAAATTTTTGGGTTACCAATCATAGATACGGAAGATACCGTTTACGTCGCGAACTGTAGCTGGAACATTAGCAGAATGAGAACAAATGATAGCTTAATAGCCAAGCTATTTCTTAATGATTCCTACAATTTCATTTTCAAAAGTAATCGAGAGGAACTAGAAATAAATTTCATTCTTGCAGAAAATAAAACTGTTAGCTGCCTGATGACCAATAAAATTTGGAATTCTTCGTCATATGGATATCAACGCTGTGAAATTATTGATTACGTCAAACCATTGCACCAAAAGTTTAAGTATACATTGGTCAAGAAAATAAAGTGTTTTTGCGCAGCCCTTTTAACGAAATAATGGCCGACCAAGCTGTTTTGCGGATATTACTATTCATTTTCCGCTTGACAATTTTGTAATCGGATGTCGAATTTCCATCATGGATAATGTGGCGCTCCTTCTGGCGCAAGTGATCGGGTAAGAGCCAAAGAAATTGTTGGAAGTGGCGGGGAACACCTGCGCCAGAGGAGTGATCTTAAAAGACCCTGCTATGATAAAACGGTTGAACGATATTAATGCCCTGCCTGGTGAAGAAAAAAAATCTTTACTACTGACCGTTGATGCTTTTCTTCGTGAGGCTAAAACAAGAAAAGCTTACGCATAAAAGAACCGCTGTGCAATCAGCGGTACAACATTTTATATTCCAGACAAAACTATTTTAACTTAAAGGATTTGTAGCTAAATGATCTCTCACCTTTTCGTAAGCTGCAATAAATTCTTCATTAAAGGTTTCTTTAATTTCTTCATTATAGATTGCTACTAACTCGCTATATCGCGGATTATGCACTAGCTTGGCTACAATTAATCCTTTTAAACAACGCTCATAGAACATACCCCCAACGTGGGCAGGACAATGTTCATAAGGTTCATTATTTATGATATCATCAAGAGCTGTTAAGCTGCTGTATTTCTTAAAATATGGTTTAGCTATGTTAGTATAATATTCGTAAAGAGTTTCAATAGCTGCCTCTACATCGCTCTCCAATAGTATAACAAATCCTAAATCGCCATTAACAACGACTCTTCCATCTGGGCTTGCCTTAATCCTATCAATAGTATTGCCTATTGTAAATTTATGTCGTTGCTTCCCTAATATGTTTTCTACAATTGTTTCAACTTTTTTATGGCTAATTTCTAAATGGACATTTATTGAATAATGGTCACCCCATAACACCTGCTCAATACGAAAAAAGTAAGTATAATCACCATCGGTACGTTTATATTCATTGGCACTTTTTTTATAAGTAAACCCGTCTGTTATTAATTGCAATGTTAAGCTTGCAGATATTCTATCTTTAAGTTCCTGTGCTTTTACCGCCATTATATTATTATTTACTTTACTTAAAATCAACCGCCACCTGCTACATTCGTTCTTTCTACTTTTATAGAATTGGGAGCAACAGTTTGGGCATTTGCCTTTGGAGCTCTGCTTGAACCTCTAAATGTACCGCCGTATTGATTAACTTGTTGCTGTGCTTTTGATAATGTGGCAGCTCCATCCTTTGCATCGACTAATTTTACAAAATTTCCTGTCTTGGTATTGTAAACTGCAAAATCGGGTACCGCATATTTACCTGAGCCACCATTAATATAAATTCTCGGTTTACTCAGTTTTGCCTCGTTTGCACCTAATTGCGACTTTAAACCTTGGTGTACAATTGATCCTGGTATTGCCCCATTTGATTTGCCTGCTGCAAATTGTGCTGCTTTTGTTTCGACTGCCGACGTTACATCTGCCTTTATAAGTGTTTTTGCTGCTGCTGTAGTTTTAGTTTCAACTTTTAACAAATTACCCTTACCTCCGCCCATTGGTATTTCGGAACCAACAAGAAAAGTACTTACATTTTCTAAGGTTTGGGGGCTTGTTAAAGTATTACCTGCATCCTTTAATTGCTGTGTAAAGGGTGTACTAATTGTGTAATTATAGTCATTGACTATCTGATTTTTTATACCAACACCCATCTGCTTAAACTCTCCCCCTACATCATTCAGATATGTTCCTTTCTGCAAGGATTTGACAGTTGATACTCCGGAATTCCATATTTGAGGAATATAGTTGGTAACATTTATTAGACCATTACAAACTGCTCCTGTATAATCGCTCCAATGGCCTTGGTTAGTAGGAAACTTTGGTATTGGTGGACACCATTCTAAACCATCTTGATCTATTCCGTCTATGGGCCTGTTACTTGCAAACTGATATGGGGTTAATTCTGGATACTCTTTTGCGATGGGATCGACACTCAAAAACCTGCCCAACCTCGGATCATAAATCCTCATACCATAATCCTGCTGGTTGCCATCACCTATTACCTCATTATCATTCTCCTTCCCATTAAACCCATACCGATATTTACTAGCTGGAGCACTATATTCCCTCCTAGGCATTCCCATCCCAAACGGAAAATGATCTTTTAATTTTTTTAATCAAAGAACTCGTGACCTGAAGTTAATAATTCAAAAATTAAGTGCATGCCAATTGAACGCCATCCTTTTTAATGAGACGATTAGTGAAAGCGATCAATGCGAGGCCAACAATGAGTAGTTATTTACGATCAGAAAGCTAAAGAAGGCAAAAGTAAATGCTTGCGATGAACGCAGTAAGGTGTAAGATATTAAGCAGGGTATTTGCCGTTATAGAGCGGAAAAGTCCGTTTGTAAATCTTCAGAAGTTCGCTGCTTAGCAATAGATTTAAATTTGTTTTCTATCATAGAATGCGCCAGTCAGGGAATCTTAGTAGCTAATGTCCTCAAAAGTCTTTAGTAAAGCTCCAGAAGTTTGCCGTTTAGGAATAATACTTACTTGCTATTCCCATATGATTTGAGTGATTGATCTCTTTTATCTACTGGAAAATTGAATTCCTTCCATATTCAATTCTTGATCTTGCTTTTTGAGTCTGTAGGCTCCCCTTATTTTAGTGCCGCCTTCTTTTAGAGTTTTCTAAGTTAATCATCTTTCGTTTTTTCAACTATTTTATCCACTAAACGCCTCTCTTAAATTTTTGAATAATTTTCTTTCGGCGTT
>JAQBOK010000366.1 GCA_028288085.1 Mucilaginibacter sp. | reverse complement strand
GAAATTCTTAAAAAGTAATTTATTAATAGCATTCAAATAGTTTATTAATCAGCAGTAAGGTTTCAAGATTATTTTATAGATTAGACGGGAATGAAACCTTATCTTTTTTCCTGCCTATTATTGATCTCATTAGCCGGGATGGCGTTGTTATCATCCTGCGGCGATATCATTGAACCTTCCATCAGCAAAAGCCAGGTTCAGCCGGAAGCGCCTGCTGACCAGTATCAAAGTATCAGTTATACCCTTAATTTTTGGTGGGATCCGGTGGATCATGCTTTATCGTATCACTTGCAGGTGGTTACTCCCAGTTTTGCTTCACCGGGGAGTTTGGTTTTGGA
Organism: Mucilaginibacter sp.; assembly: GCA_028288085.1. Classification (GTDB taxonomy): domain Bacteria; phylum Bacteroidota; class Bacteroidia; order Sphingobacteriales; family Sphingobacteriaceae; genus Mucilaginibacter. Next base: position 4,327 of record JAQBOK010000366.1, on the reverse strand, counting down.
TACTGTAGTTAAAAAGAATACTTTTTCTTTTGCACTGAGTCCCGGTCATTACCAATGGCGGGTAATGGCAGAAAACGGCAGTTCCCAAACCGGTTACACTTCTCCAAGAAGCTTTTCTGTAGCAGCGACTTCCATTAAGCAGCAATCCGTTCAGCTAAACGGTCCGACAAATAACTTTATCACCAATCAAAGCGCGATCATTTTTCAATGGGGAAGCCTGTATGGTGCAACACAATACCGGTTTGAAATCGACACTAATAATTTCGTCAATGAAAGTACCGTTGTTTCTAACCTGGTCACTCCCGGTCAACAGGTCAATTTTAATTTCCCTAAGGACCAGCAATATCAATGGCGCATCCGGGCTGAAAATGATACGGCTCAATCCCAATGGTCCGCTATTAATTCAGTCATCTACGACCATATTCCACCTGTTAAAGTCACTTTAATTGCCCCAACGAATAGTCAGTCCGTTAGTTTGCCGGCAATCCTTCAATGGAGTTCATCTGTGTCTGCTGTAAAATATAAAGTTTATGTATTTAAGAGCGATTCGACATCCCTCTATAACCCAAGTTTCCCGTTGCAGCTCACCACGACTAATTATAGTTTTAATCTTGGCAATTCAGGGGATAAGGTATATTGGAAAGTGACAGCCCTGGACGCCGCCGGAAATGAAAGCCAGGCCAGTGAACTGAGAAGTTTTGTTTTGCAGTAATCCCGGTTGGAATGAAGAATAAAAAGTTGACTTATCTTTTAGGTGTAATTGTATTGGCGGTTTGGGGAATGATCATTTACAGGATATTCGCTGCGGTAGGCGGAAGTGATGATAATATTCAGACTACAGCAATAAAAACGGTAAAAGAACCCTACAATGATTTTAATATACCAAAAGATACGACGCATTTATTATTAAATTATCGTGATCCGTTTGGTTTGATAAAGTTTAAAGATACTACTGAGACGATTGTCGGTAAACATAATAACGGGAATATACCTTTAATGGCCAAACCTGCTATTAACTGGAATTTTATTCAATATTCCGGATATATCCGTAACCCGGCATCAAAAAAACTAATTGCTTTGGTCAGCATTAATGGCAAAAATGAAATGCTATCGGAGGGCGACACCAGAGACCATGTTAAATTGATCAAGAACCTCCGCGATTCAATCAAAGTCGGCTTTGGCGGTAAAACAAAATTTATAGTAATTAAGTCTGCTTCTTTATGAAAAGAATATTAGTCATCCTATTTTGCTTAATATCCGTGTCTGTTAATGCACAAAAGTTACCTGAAACCAGCTATAGGGTCCGACTGTCAGAGGCAGATAAAACTATCTTGGCAGAAATCAACCCTGTAAACGCCGTTATTAAAGCTAAAGCAGCGCTATACTATTATTGGTATAGCGCGGGCGTCATTCACGCTACCCAGGGAGGTTTCAGCGGCAAATTGTTAAACGGCGTGTATACAGAATACTATTTAAATAAAAACCTGAAAGAACAGGGAACATTCAAAAGGGGGCTAAAAAGCGACATTTGGAAAACCTGGAATGATGACGGCTCTTTGAAACAAACTGCTACCTGGAAAGACGGGGTAATGGTTACGGGCACACCACCGTCTTTCTGGAAAAAGCTGAATATTCTTAAGAAAAGGAACAGACAGCCTGTAGCTGACACCCTGGCCAAACCCATGAGTAAAGTCTAATTTCATGATCATCGTTGCAATGAAAGAATTTCGGGATGCTTAAAGCTTCAGCCCTATACCTGGTCATTATCATTGCCTTAGTAATCGGCTTACTTTGCTCTTCGCTGATCGTTGCAGCGTACTTCTATAAAATGGAGTATCAAAAGAAGTTCCGTTTTGATCTATTAGAAAATAATGTCAGTTCGGGAGTAAACATTTTGCTGGCCAGTGAAGACACCGCCTATTCCCATGAAAAAACCTTCAGTTTATTTGGCAATGAAACTGATTCCGTTTCATTAAAACGATTTTTTTGGGGGTTGTATGATATCGGTGTTGCTAAAGCATTCATCCAAAAAGACACGCTGTTCAAGGCTTTTACCCTGGCCAGTACTATAGACTCCACCAAATGGGCCGCCTTGTATTTAAAGGACGAGGAACGCCCATTTTCCCTAAGTGGCAAAACAACTATCCGGGGGGATGCCTATATCCCTGAAGCCGGTGTTAAGGAGGCCTATATTGACAATAAAGCTTACGAAGGAGATAAACGGTTGATTATCGGAACCCGGCATATAAGTAAAAAAGAATTGCCTGCGCTGGATAAAGAAAGATTAAAGCAACTGGAGCAATTTCTTATCCAGGATCATTCCGACGATCAAACTTTATTAGGTAATGATTCTGTTCAGCAATCATTTTTACGACCAACCCGGTTTATGTATTTCAAAAAGGAGATCCAGACCATTAAAAAAATTAAAATGGATGGGAACATCGTGTTATTCTCCGATACTACCCTTATTATTGACAGTACTGCGGCACTTTACAATATTTTGATTTTTGCAAAAGCTATCGTGGTCAAAAGCGGGTTTCATGGCTACTGCCAGCTTTTTGCCACAGATTCCATCAAGGTCGACAGCAATTGCAGGTTTGATTACCCGTCATGTTTAGGTATTCTGCGATTTCAATCCGCGAAGGCATTGACCCAGGCGAAAATCAGCATTGGAGAAAAAACTAATTTCAGCGGTATATTATTTACTTATGAGCAGTCCGAAAATCCATTAAAACCACTTATCACAATTGGTAAAAATGCTAAGATAACGGGGCAGATTTATTCACAAGGTATTTTGGAATTGAAAGACAAGAGTGAAACGGATGGCAGTGTTTTTACCAGCCGGTTCCTGTACCGAAACTCGTTTACCTTGTTTGAGAATTACCTGATCAATACCACCATTGATTCTAAGGCGCTTTCCCCGTATTACTTAACCAGTGATTTGTTGCCGGTTGCGAAAAGAAAGAAAAAAGTATTACAATGGATAGAAGGGAATTAAGTATTCAGACCAGGGTTAAAGCTTCCACAATTTTGGAGGTGGTGGTCTCTATGGTCATTATCATCCTGGTATTTGGCATTGCCATGATGATCTACACCAACGTATTGCGGATGTCCCTTTCTGTTAAAAAAATTAAAGCCCAGGCATTACTGCAGGAAACTTTGTTGAAGGCCGAGACAACAAAAGACCGTTCCACTCAATCGCTTATCATGGATGACCTCCGGATTGAGCAGGAAATTAAGCCTTTTAACAATGACACCCTTTTAAGTGAAATACATTTGACCGCTTATGATGCCAACCAGCAAAAGATTACCGAATTGCAAAAAGTGATCAGCAGCAAATGAACAAGCACAAGGTAAAAGCATTTACGATTCTTGAGGTGACCATCACTATGCTGATTGCTGCTATTTTGATGGGCATCACTTATACCACTTATTCCATTATCAGTAAGTCTTATCTTTCATTTAACCTCAAGAATAATGACATGGCCACCCTGGAGACTTTAGATAAATTACTCAGAAAGGATTTTGCCCGTTCAGAATTTATTTTGAAAGACTCCAGCGGTATATTACTCAAAAGTGCCCTTCAAACCGTCAGATATGAACTTAAACCGGATTTTATAGTGAGAACGTCGGGCATTGTTGACACTTTCAAGGTAAATACCGAAGGATGGGTAACTTTCTTTGAGGGACAGCCCGTAGAAGAATTACGGCCGCAGCAGGAACAGAACAGATTGGATGAACTCGATATCAGCCTGGTCTTTCAAAACGAAAAAATTCCTTATCATTACCATAAGCAATATAGTTCAGTAAACCTTATCCAGAGAAACCAAAATGCCATCAATTGACCTGAGCCGATACGAAAAGAAGAAAGCCGTCAAAATATCGAAGGCGGATGACGGCGGTGGCCTGATCGCGTTACTTAACCGGGATATCAGTTTTGGCAGCAAGGAATTAAGCGATAAAAAAAAGGAATACCTCTACCTGGAATTAAGTTCTCTTTTACAGGCGGGCATTAATTTGAAAAGCAGTTTTGAACTGATCACCGATGACCAGGAAAAGGAAAAAGACAAAGAACTGTTCAAAACCATACAGGAAACGGTATTAAATGGCACCACCTTTTCGCAGGCATTAAAGCAGACCGGCAAGTTTTCCCTCTATGAAGTCTATAGTTTACAGATCGGGGAAGAAACCGGGAAGCTGATAGAAGTGCTGCAGGATCTGGCTAAGTTTTATCAAAATAAAATAAAGCAGCGCCGTAAAATTACCGCTGCATTAACCTACCCCTGTGTAGTAATATCTACATCCCTGGGTGCTGTGTTTTTCATGC
>JAQBOK010000356.1 GCA_028288085.1 Mucilaginibacter sp. | reverse complement strand
ATTCCTTATCTCCCTTAGTTTTGAAACATATAGGCGTTAAAAAATTCAGGGTATATGTAAGCAGCTACAACCTGCTAACATTCACCAAGCTGAAGAACTACGATCCTGAACACCAGGGGCCTAATCCAAATGACGCTAACAGTCCCGATCCTTTCGCTGTTGCCTATCAGGGATACACATACCCAATGAACAGGACTTTTAACCTTGGAGCTAACGTTTCCTTTTAAACTGCGACGCATCTCATGAGTGCCTTTAAAAGACAAATTATTAACGAATAATTATTGACATATGAAAAGTATAAAAAAATTAATTATTGCGATATCCATCGCTACAGGAGCATTGGTTACCTCCTGCCAAAAGCTAGATATGCCGCCAAAAAATATATTCACGTCTGATGTTATATTTAACAGTCAGGCGGGCATTCAGTCGTTTTTAGCAACTATATACCAGAATTTACCCATTGAGGATTTTAAATACAACCCCAGCACAAATGACGGTGCTGCCAGTCCTGCAGGCTTTTTGCACGGCGGTAATGATTGGATGGAGTTTTTTAACGAAGCCTCGACTACAGGCGAAGAGGTTGGCCCATACGGCGGTATGGATATCGCCTCAGGCTTTGGCTTTTGGCCTTATGGCGATATCAGGAATGTTAACATAATGATAGCCGAGCTGCCTAAGCATACTGCCGCGCTAACCCCGGCAGGTGTAGATGCGCTATTGGGCGAGGCCCACTTTTTAAGGGCTTACTATTATTTTGGACTGGCAAAACGCTATGGCGGCGTACCAATTATAACAACTGTTCAAGATCCGGGGGCACCATTGGCAACATTGCAGGTGCATCGCGATAAGGAACAAGCCGTTTGGGATTTTATCGGTGCCGAACTTGATCTGGGTTACAAAATGATGCCCGCAACCAGCGATGCCGGAAGGGCTAACAAGTACGTTGCAGCGGCGTTAAAATCGCGGGCAATGTTATATGCCGCGTGTGTAGCCAAATATGGTTCAGTGAATTTTGTTGACGGACAAGCTGTTACATCAGGTTTTGCAGGTATCCCCGCCTCAGCAGCTACCGGATACTTCCAGGCAGCTTATGATGCCGCAAAATTACTCGATGGCGTGTACTCGCTTTATACTGCAAATCCGGATAAGGTACAGAACTATGTCGACCTGTTCCTGAAACCCAGCCCTGAGAATATATTTATAAAACAGTATTCTACAGCTAACAACACAGCCCATAGCTGGGATGATACCATGTCGCCGCGCTACTTTACAGCTAATGCACTTACGCGTTCGTACCCAACGTTAGATTTGGTACAGCTTTGGGGTAATTTACAGATAACCAACCCCGACGGTACACCTAAGCGTTTTGATAACTATGCACAACTAATGCAGGGACTTGAACCAAGATTGTTGGCTACTATTTATTTCCCCGGTGCAACTTTAAGAGGGCTTACCTTTGATGTGCAAAGAGGTATCTATCCATCTTTTAACGGAACTGCTGCTGATGAAGTAGCAAAACCGGCCAACTCACGTACCTACATACTGGGGTCTGATGATAATGCGCAATTGTACCAGGGCTACCAGATTGTTGGCCATACAGGCATATGGTCAAAAGGTAGTGATGAAGTAACGCGCACAGGTTTTTATGTGCGCAAATATATTGATTACACCAAGGCAAAGGAAAGTGTTAATCTGAACACGAGCACAACACCATGGATAGACCTTCGTTATGCGGAAGTATTGTTGAACCGTGCCGAAGCTGCTGTTGAATTAGGTAATAGTGCCGATGCTTTAACCTCAATTAACCTGATAAGGGACAGGGCCGGTGCAGGACTTTATGGTTCAATTGACCTCACTAAGGTACGCAATGAAAGGCGCATGGAACTGGCCTTTGAAAACCAGTATTTCTGGGATCTTAAAAGATGGCGTACTGGTGATGTGGTATTGGACAAAGCGCATTTTAAAGGCCTGATGCCATATTTTGTACTTAACGAAAACAAATACATTTTCCTTGCCGAACCCGAATTGTTTAACCGTGAATATACTTTCCAGAAACAATTTTATTACGAACCGATTCCGGGCGGAGAAATTGCAAATAACCCGAACTTGTTGCCTAATAATCCTGGCCTCTAAAGATTTTAAAATTTAAAAATTCAAGATATGAAAAAACTAATTAGTAAAATTTTGATGGGCGTAGCGATGCTTGCGAGTTCTGCGTGCACAAAAACAGACAATTACCCTGGCCCCAATGCTTCATTCCAGGGCAATATAATATCCTCCGTTGGCGGTAACTTACCTACATCAGGGGGAAGTACCCAAATTTGGATGCAACAAATTGGCTGGACCGCTCCGCAAACCATCCCAAGTAAATTCGATGGGACCTTTGAGGACACTAAACTGTTTAGCGGGGGCTATAAGGTTTTACCTACCGGAGGTGCCTTTTGGCCTATTTATGACACTGTAACCGTTAATCTTGGTCAGGGTACAAAGCATGACTTTACCGTTACGCCTTACCTGGTGATCAAAAATTTTACCGCGACCTTAAGCGGCACGACGCTGACCCTGACGTATGATATTGATGCACCGGTAGTGGCAGGTTTGCCCACGATTAAGGACACGCAGCCTTATGTTAATACAACCCAACTGGTAGGTACCGGAGCTTCTATAAGGGACTTTTCGGACGCAAATGCTGTCACTATCAATAAAGATTTTATTGATATGACAGCGTCCGACAAATCGATGACTTTAACGGTTCCTAATCTTATTCCAGGACGTACATTTTTTGTGCGAGTTGGGGTTCGTTTAAATGATAGTTATAACAGCTCCAATTTTTCGAACATAATACAGATAGATGTTCCTAAATAATTAATCTTAAATGCAAAAGGAAATGAAATTAATTAAAATAATGATGGTATGTTCCATCTTCGTAATAGCAATTACGGTTATTAGCTGTAAAAAAGAAGTATACAAATCAAGGGATACTTCGATGCTCAAACCGCCGGTTATTGATACCACAACCCCACCCGTGATAGACACTTCTGTTGTGATTGACAATTGTGATAAAGTGGATGGCTGGCAGGTAGCAGGTGGAGATCCCGTTTTAGTCACAACCGGCAAAAAGGAAGGAACCGGCTATATCCAGGGAACAATCGCAACCGGGCAAAACTTTATGCAGTTTATTAAAACACTGCCCGCTCCCGTTAATACAAAAGTAACCTTAAGTACCGGCGAATTAAAATTCTGGTTTTATGTTCAGGATGTTTCCCTGCTTAAAGTAGATGGACAGATACAGTTTAGCAGCGCCGCCGATCCGGATAATAAACGAATTGGATGGGGAATGGCCGGAATTATCCCGACATTAAAAAATGGCTGGAACCTCCTCCAACTGAAATTCACGGATGGATACATGTCCGGAGATGGCGGCCCTGATTTTACGGCTATGAATTTTGTTAAAATCTTCTTCTGGACCGCGGACAATGCAGCATCAAATCAAAACTATGGTATCGATGATATCAGGGTTGCAGCGTTGCCTCCGCCACCACCTGTAGAGATTGACAATTGTGATAAAGTTGACGGTTGGCAGGTAGCAGGTGGTGATCCCGTTTTAGTAACAACCGGCAAAAAGGAAGGAATCGGCTATATCCAGGGAACAATCGTAACCGGGCAAAACTTTATGCAGTTTATTAAAACACTGCCCGCACCTGTTAATACGACCGTAACTATGACTACAGGACAATTGCAGCTCTGGTTTTACGTCCCGGATGTTTCTTTGCTTAAAGCAGACGGTCAAATACAGTTTAGCAGTGCCGCCGATCCGGATAATAAACGAATTGGTTGGGGCTTGGCCGGAATTATCCCGACATTAAAAAATGGCTGGAACTTGCTAAAGCTCAATTTTAGCGATTCGTACGTGTCAGGTGATGGAGGGCCGGATTTAACAGCTATGAATTATATAAAGATATTCTACTGGACCACAGACAATACAACAGCAGATCAAGGTTATGGTATCGATGACATCAAAGTTGTTTCAAAATAATTCTTTTTTTAATCCAAGTAAATTAAAATTTCAAAATGGCGGAGAGTATGTCTCTCTGCCATTTTAAAACTTCTAAATTTTATAATTAACAAATACGCTGTAATGACTTTTATATCTCATTTATTAAAACTATCAGCAGAAAAAACCAAGTTGAAACGCTTTTCTGCCGTTTTCGGCTTAGCTATGCTATTGGCTCTCTCCACGCTTGCTCAAGAAAAAACCGCTGATACCGCTTTAGGAAATCCTTTTGTCAAGGACATTTACACTGCCGACCCATCAGCTCATGTTTGGAAAGACGGACGCCTGTATGTGTATCCATCACACGACATTTCTCCGGCACGTGGTTGCGATCTGATGGATCAGTACCATGTGTATTCAACAGACGATATGATTCACTGGAAAGATCATGGCGAGATACTGCGCGCCAGTCAGGTTGAATGGGGGCGCCCCGAAGGTGGTTTTATGTGGGCACCCGATTGCGCTTATAAAAATGGCACCTATTATTTCTACTTTCCGCATCCAAGCGGCACAGCCTGGAATAGCACCTGGAAAATTGGCGTGGCAACAAGTAAAAGCCCGGCAAGCGGTTTTAAATCCCAAGGATACATTAAGGGACTCGAATCCATGATTGATCCCTGCGTTTTTATTGACGACGACGGACAAGCCTACTTTTATTATGGCGGCGGCGGCACCTGTAAGGGCGGCAAGCTAAAGGATAATATGATGGAGATCGATGGTGAAATGCAGAAGATGGAAGGCCTGGAAGATTTTCATGAAGCAAGCTGGGTGCACAAAAGAGATGGCATTTATTACCTATCATACTCAGATAACCATGATATTAATGGCAAACACAATCAAATGCGTTATGCTACAAGCAAAAGCCCCTTAGGCCCGTGGACTTCAAAGGGCATATACATGGACCCTACCGATAGCTATACCAACCACGGTTCGATAGTGCAATTCAAAGGACAATGGTATGCGTTTTACCACAATAGTTCTCTTTCAAATCAAGATTGGTTAAGGTCTATCTGTGTAGATAAACTATATTACAATGCCGATGGTACAATAAAAAAGGTAGTGCCCACAGGTGCTATAAAAAGCAAATAAGCTCATCATAAACAAAATTTATGAACAAAAAAACAATTCATATTATCCTTTTAACCGCGTTGGTTATAGCATCCGGTAGCTGTTCAAAAAAAGGCGATACCAGTAAAAATATACTGGCGCCGGTTATTGAGAATAGTAGTGGTGACGGGCTCAAAAACCCTTTTGTTACTCAAATATATACAGCAGATCCATCAGCCCATGTATGGGCCGATGGGCGGTTGTATGTGTACCCATCCCATGATATAGACCCACCCCGCGGTTGCGACCTGATGGATCAATACCATGTTTACTCAACTGACGATATGGTAAATTGGAGAGATGAAGGAGAAATATTGCGTGCCAGCGACGTTTCGTGGGGACGGGCGGAAGGTGGTTTTATGTGGGCACCGGATTGTGCTTATAAAAATGGCACTTATTATTTCTATTTCCCGCATCCAAGCGGAACAGACTGGGGCAATACCTGGAAAATAGGTGTAGCAACCAGCAAAAGCCCGGCAAGCGGCTTTAAATCGCAGGGATACATTCCCGGGCTTGAATCATTGATAGATCCTTGTGTGTTTGTTGACGATGACGGGCAAGCTTACTTCTATTATGGTGGCGGCAACATTTGCAAAGGCGGCAAGCTTAAGGATAATATGATGGAAATTGATGGACAGATGCAGACCATGCAGGGGCTCAGTGATTTTCACGAGGCCACCTGGGTACATAAAAGAAATGGCCTGTATTATTTGTCATACGCCGATAACTTTGACGAGGCAGGTAAGCATAACCGCATGAAATATGCTACGAGCAAAAACCCGCTTGGTCCCTGGACGTACCAGGGTGTATACATTGACCCAACGGACAGCTTTACTGACCACGGCTCAATTGTTCAATTTAAGGGGCAGTGGTATGCATTTTATCATAATAGCTCCATCTCGAATAACGATTGGCTAAGATCTATTTGCGTAAACAAACTTTACTACAACGCAGATGGCACCATCAGGAAAATCATCCAAACAAACATAGCTGGGGTAAAAGAATAGGGCATCCAACAAAATAAATTACATTCTAATATTAAAGAACATGAGAAGAATAAAATTTGAGGCTTTGTTACTGGTAACACTGTTCGCAGTAACAACCGGTTGTTCAAAAAAACATACCCCGGCACCTGTAAAAACAACAGATACTACAGTTGTTCATACCCCTTCGCCCGTAGGAGACGTGGTGGGTAAAGTGGTTGTTGGTTACCAGGGATGGTTTGCCGCAATAGGTGATGGATCCCCGATTAACAGGTATTGGCATTGGTCCAATATATGGGAGCAATTACCTTCCCCAACAAATACTGCTATACATGCATGGCCAGACGTGCGCGATTATACTACCACCTTCCCAACAAATTACGCTAATTTAAATAATGGTCAGCCAGCCAACGTGTATTCATCTTTTACAGATCAAACTATTGGCATACAGTTTAAATGGATGAAAGACTATGGTATTGATGGCGCCGCTTTGCAGCGTTTTAATCCAAGTGGGCTTGAAGGGCCTGTACGTGATGCGATGGCTGCCAAAGTGAAGATAGCGGCCGAAAATAATGGTGTTAAATTTTACATTATGTATGATGTAAGCGGATGGACAAACATGCAGACAGAACTTAAAACCGACTGGACCAGTAAAATGTCGACATACACCTCATCATCCGCTTATGCCAAACAAAACGGCAAGCCTGTGGTATGTATCTGGGGTTTTGGGTTTAATGATGATAACCACAATTTTACAGCTGCTGCCTGTATTGATGTGATCAAATGGTTTCAGAGCAAGGGCTGTTATGTTATTGGTGGTGTACCGACACACTGGCGCGATCAGAATAGTGATTCGAGGCCTGATTTCTTAGGCACTTACAAAGCTTTCGATATGCTTTCGCCATGGATGGTTGGAAGAATTGGCAATGCAAATGATTCAGATGGCTTTTATGCAAACACAAATAAGGCCGATGAAGTGTATTGCCGCGGCAACGGCATCGACTATCAGCCATGCGTTTTACCCGGCGATTTGCAGGGACGTCAGCGCGCACATGGCGATTTTATGTGGAGGCAATTTTACAATATGACAAGAGCCGGAGCCCAGGGCCTTTATATCTCTATGTTTGATGAGTATAATGAAGGCAACCAGATTGCCAAAACTGCCGAAACCCAAGCTTTTGTACCTGCGGGATCGGGTTTTGCTTCATTAGATGAGGACGGTACGGCCTGTTCAGCAGACTATTACTTAAGGTTAACCGGTGATGGAGCCAAGATGTTAAAGGGAATAATTCCAATTACAGCAACACGGCCAACCAAGCCTACACCTTAAATAAATAGGTTAACAAGGACATCCTGTTAAACAAAATAACAAGTATGAAAAAGCCACTTAGGTCACATTGGGCTAAGTGGCTTTTTTAATTAAACGACATTGCACGCTGAGGCGCCCGAGATATGTGGGTAAAGGCCCCCGCGCTTATCCTATCGGAAAAAAATATCCGCATTTCCTATCCCTCAACCGGAAGGAAAAATGGCTTTACCCCTCCTTAATTATCAGCATCCATCCTTTGCCTTTTTCAACTTTAATATCCTCCCCATCTTTAAAGTTGGCTGCGGGTTGAAAATTCTTTGCTTCGGGAGCGGTGATGGTTGCTTTGGCTGGATCAATGCCCAGAGCTTTCCAATCAATTTGCAGGTGGATGGTGGTATCATCTGCTGCCCAGCTGGCTATGGATACCAGCGCGCTTTTATTCTTTTTGTAAATAGTGGCAAGTACCTCGGGGTTGTTGGTTTTTACGGGATTGCTTTCTACCCAATATCCTATCATTTTAGTACCCTGCATACCAAAATCGTCCCAAACCTTCCATATCGGCCGCGGATCAGCGTTATCGCTCCAGGGCATACGGTTTGTCATGCCGTAAACCATGCCCCGCCAGGGGTTGCCGCCGCCTTGCAACATCTCGCCCATCAAACCATATGGAATGCCTGATACTTCGGTCAGGAAAAAATCGGGTGAGTTTTTTTCATAGTCGAAATACTCACCAAACCATAAGCGGTTAAGGTATGGGAAATGCTCCAGGTACAAATTGGCGCTGTTATTAAAACCATCGTTTTTATTATACTGATTGGCCGAATGCAGATCAATAATACCGGGATGCCCATCCCGCGTAAGCACCCGCTTTACTCGTTTCATGGTGACACGGTCAAAGGCTACATCATCCAAATAAATACCATCAATACCCACATTTTGCACCAGCCAGTTCATCCCCTCAACATAATAATTATGCCAGCGGTTCATACCGCTGTTAATAATGGCGGCATCCTTTACTTCGGGTACATACCAGGCGGCAATGCAATCATCACCCAAATGCTCCTGTAGCCACGAGTAACCCGCGCCCTTACCTGCCGAATAGATCTCATGCCCTAAACTGCGCAGCGGATAAGTTTCATAAGCGCTGTTGGATAGTTCGCGTATGGTATTGTATATCTTCACTTTAAGTCCTTTTTGATGCGCCTCATCAATATAAGCCTTCATGGCATCATGGGCTATAAAAGGGTAATTGATATAAGGGTTAATGGGCGTACCATGATGGATATTTACCACCGTTGCACCAGTTACCTTAATGGTATCCAAGTTATTATATTTATGGTAAAACCTTGTGGCCCACTGAAAATCGGTATTAATGGGATGAAAAGGAGTGATCAGTAAATTAAAATTATAATACAACACCTCCCCTTTCTTCATAGTGCGTGCACCGCTGTAATTGTTTACCCAAACAGTGCTGTCATTCTCTGTAATTCTGATACCGCCCTTGTTGTCATTTCCCCATGAGGTTGGCAGCAGTAAAGGTTTTTGAAGGTAGAAATTGGTATTCAGCGGGCGCACATAATGCTCATCGCGAAGCGAATATTGCAGACCGGCATTTACATCACCTATCCAGGCGCCATCCTGGTTTTTATGTATCACATCCCACTTCCACTCGTAAGCAGATGGACGCTTCTCCCCTTTTAGGTTAAGCCCCATCATGTATTTTGCAGCCTTATTATTAAATGGAATATGCAGGCGCAGATCGTTAAAGCTCATATCCTGCAAGGCGGTTACTTTTACGGTGTAGGCCACAAAGCCATCAAATTCAATAGATCCTGTAACATCCATTCGGAGGCCCGGTAAGGTATTTTGAGCTTCCCACAGAACCGTACCCGGCGTTTTATTGGTAAATTTTAACCCGTTGGGCTTCCATAAAACTTTAGTACCATCGCTTTTTTCTAGCATAAAGCTTATCGACTGATTGATAACCTCTTTAGGGCGATCAGTCATTTCAGTCATCTCGGGGGTGAAAAAGGTTTCAATATTTTTGGGGAAGCCTGTATTATCCAATATCACCTTACGGCCAAGCAATGCAATGGATTGCCCATTCACCACCAACGGCGTGTAGGGTTTGATCACCTCATTTTGCTGCGCCATGGTAGAGTTTAACCAGGTGAGGCGGGTTTGCTTTACAGGCTCGTTTATACCACCATCTTTCAGGGTTGACGCATCAACTTTCAATACGATCTTAACTGGTGAAGCAGCAAGGCCCCTGGCAGTAACAGTAGCAAAGCCCTCATAAACACCGGCAGCAGTACCTTTTGGAACATCTACCAGGCACCACATGGCCTGTACATCGCCTTTGGCAACATCAACCTGCTTAGTAAACGGATAGCCTTTGTAGCTGGTGCCATTGGTATTAATGCATAACATTACTTTGGATGATATGCTTTTACCCGATTTACTTTTGAGGTCGGAAAAAGAGACCTTAACGTCTTTTATATCCTGCGATCCAGGGTACACACCCAGCTGATAGGCATAATTTTCGCCCTTTGCAGCCTCGCCATGAAATACATTTTTAGCACCGCTTAATATCCATCGTTGCGGCAGATCATGCTTCATTTTAATGGGGTGCAGCCTATCTTCGGGGAATACCAGGTATTTTTTAGATGGATATTTTCGTTCCAAAACTTTTACTTCTGATGCTTTGGCTATTACTTCCATAGGATAAAAGCCATTCATCTGGTTAATAGACTCGATGCAATCAACGTGGGCAAAATCTATAGAGCTGGTTTTGAGCAAGGCATCCAGCCATCCTTTACCTGCAGTTACTTCGGGCTTTAAGTAGCGGGCATTGGGGTAGTTTGATTTACGGTCGATCTTATAAGGCAGGTAATACAAATAATACTTCCTGCTTGCTGTGGGTTCAAAACGTAAAGAACAATTTTCGCGGGTAATGGATGCGGTTACATTTAGTATCCTTTGATTGGTTGAAGCATCCACCAAAATTACCTGCTTATTTTCTGCGTGCTCATCACTCCTTCGCCAATCTATATTGGCTGCAATTGCCAGCTTATTTGCCTTATCACCTATTGAAAGCACTACCCGCTGGTTTCCCAGTGAATCGGCATCCCAATCATTATTGGCAGCGGTATATTTTATTTCCTGTGCAAAAGAAGCACGGCAAAAACCGATAAAACAGGCAAGCAGCAGATTTTTCATAGGCAAATTATAGCGGTGTGCACGCGCACAAAACAATTTTGCTAATGTATAAATGATAATCTAAAAGACGAACGGACGGCTATTTCTATTTTAAAATAATCTTGGTTGCACCATAGCCAAACTTATCTTTTTGGGCATCCATAAAGGTTTGTATCTTATTGTTCCTGCTCAGAGCCTTGTGTATCTCATGCTTTAATATCCCGTTACCAACACCGTGTATAAACACAATTTCTGGATATTGATGCACAATAGCGGCATCCAAAGCGGAATGGAAATGTTCCATCTGGATATCTAACATCTCTGCGCTGCTTAAAAATTGGTGGTCATTACGCAGCTTCTCAATATGCAGGTCAACCTCTCTTTGAGGTTTATTAACGGTGGTCTTTTCTTCTGCAGGCCTAAAGAAACTTTCTTTTAGCTTTTGAGCATCAATAACTACTTCGGGCTCATCTAATTGTATGAGCCAGCCTTGCTGGTTTAATAATGGTATTTGTTTTTTAGTACCAGAAAAATCCTTCGCCTTAAACTTCTCTTCCACTATCAATGGCTCTGGCGACAATACATTTTGATTGGTATAAAACAACAGTTGAAATTTAAACTTAGGCCATACCTGCAGGTCAGCAAGCTGTTCAGAACCAACTTTAACAGCAGTTTTTGGGGCGATAATACCAGAGAATTCACCTTTATAATGCTGTTGTTTATCAGTAATTAAAGTAGCTAATAACTGGTAAGAGGTATCGTTCACCAAATAGAAATGAACTACAGAACTTGCTTTACCATCATTAACCATTCCTACATATACACCCTTTGATTGAAATGGCGTATTAAGGGGTTGTTGTTGATCAGGCACCTGCCCTGTTTTTGACGATTCGGGTTCAAAACCATGTACGGTGGTAACCTTACTTGCAGGCACCGGTATCTCAAAATCATCTTCGCCGGTTACGCCTATCATCTGATCATCAATTATGCGGGTAACATATCCTTCCATCTTTTCGTCAACAAACCGCACAAAATCGCCTAATTTATATTTCATCTCTTCAATTATTTTACGTGTAAAGATACCGCATACAAAGGCTATCGCTATAAAATATAATTCAGAACCTGTTAACAGACCGCTGTAACGGTGAGTAAATCACAATCAACTGATTAAATGGAACTTTAGTTAAAGTTTGGTGTTGTAAATGAAACATTTAAAATTGTATGACAACAAACACCACACAATCTTTAAACCATTTAGATTATAAGCAATTATTTATTCATCAACTGAACAGGGTGAATTGTACTAAAGGATACCTTGTCCGGAACCTCCCTTTGTTAGAAAAAATAGCATCGTTTAGAAACATGCAGCTGGCTATAATGGAAAGCCTTGATGATGTAAAAAGGCAACAGCAGCGTATTGACCAAATATATCAACTACTGAATTCAAAATCATCAGACGAGGGCTGTGAAGTAATAAAATCAGTTTTAGAAGAAGCGTTTAACCTGGGTAATAATACAGGTAAATCAACCTTTGCAAACGATATGGATATCATTTTATATATGCAATTGATTGAGAATATTGAATCGACATCGTTTAGAATGTTAAAACTGATAGCCCAGTTTTTAGGCAATGGCCAGGTAAAGCAAATGATAACAGAATGCTTTGATGAGAATATTGATAACGACAAGCTTTTTACCCTGATATCAGAAGAATACCTTGCAGAAAAAAATCGGGCGTTGATAAATTAGAACGGACGGACATTAGTGAATTTCTTTAAAAAAGAGAAGCCAGACCTAATAGGCCTGGCTTCAGAAAAGTTATTTAATACCCCTATTAAAATAACTATACCAAATTAAGAGAATTATTATTTTATTTCAAGCATTGTAACCATTTATTTACAATTACGTCTTAATATTAACGTCACCTTATCATTCAACAGATGATTTTGGCACTACGGCTTTGAACAATTTATATTTAATTTGCGCCAAACTTTAATTACATGCTAAAACCAATCATTTTAACAGCATTGTTTGCTTTTATTTTACTACAGGCAAACGCCCAGAGCCTGTATAAGCCCCGCGATATACAACTTGCATACAAAAAGGGGACCCGGTCTGCAGATGGACGGCCTGGTAAAAATTATTGGCAAAACCATGGCCGGTATAACATTACCATCAGTGTATCGCCACCCAATCGTGATGTAAAGGGTACTGAACAAATTACTTATATTAACAACAGCCCGGATACACTCAGAAGGCTGAACATGAAGCTGATATTGAATATTCACAGGCCTGGTGCTGCCAGGTATGCAGGTGCTGATGCCGACTATTTGACCGAAGGTGTACAAATTGATACATTTAAAGTTAACGGTGAAAAAAAGGCGTGGAACAATGCAACCGCAAAGGCTACCAACCAGGGAGTTTCGCTAACAACACCTTTGCTACCAAAAGACTCTGTAAAATTGGATATTACCTGGCACTTTGAGCTTTCTAAACAAAGCGGACGTGAAGGTGTGATAGATTCAACCTCGTTTTACCTTGCTTATTTTTACCCAAGGGTATCAGTTTATGATGACTACAACGGCTGGGACAGGCTTGAATTTTTAGATGCACAGGAGTTTTATAACGATTTTAATGATTATACACTAAATGTAAAAGTGCCCAAAAACTTTATTGTATGGGCAACGGGCACACTACAAAACCCAAAACAGGTTTTACAACCCGAGTATGCAGCCCGGTTACAAAAATCGATGACAAGCGACTCTACTATACACATAGCAACACCTAAAGACCTTGCTAATAAAAGCATTACTATTCAAAACGAAGTGAATACATGGACATGGACAGCCAACGATATCAGTGATGTAGCGGTGGGCATAAGTAACCATTATGACTGGGATGCTGCAAGTGTTATTGTTGATGACGCAGCACACCGACGGGCCAGCATGCAAGCCGCCTTTTTGGATAATGCACAGGATTTTCATCATTCTGTACAAG
>JAQBOK010000346.1 GCA_028288085.1 Mucilaginibacter sp. | reverse complement strand
TTTGTACGTCCGGATGCAACAGACGAAGAATGTATGCAGGCTTTGCAGCGTGCAGCTTGCCAGACTTTGTTAGCAAGGGCAAGCAACGGCCTGGATACGGTAATAGGCGAAGGAGGTGTGAAAGTTTCGGGTGGCGAGAAACAACGTTTGTCAATAGCTCGCGCCTTATTACGAAGACCTGACCTGCTTGTTTTTGATGAGGCCACTTCATCGCTTGATTCGATAACCGAGGAAGAAATAACCGAAACTATAAGGGATGTGTCAGTTTTAAAAGATCACATAACAATATTGATAGCCCATCGTTTATCTACCATTATGCATGCAGATACGATTTATGTTCTCGAAAAAGGGAATATTATTGAATCGGGTAAACATATAGACCTTATTTCACAAAAAGGCCTGTATTATGCTATGTGGCGGCAACAGATCGGTGAGAAAATTACAGAGGATATCTATTGATCTTTAGAATTAGAATATAAGTATTATGTACCTGATAACATCCGCTATTGGAGGCACCTTTGGTTTGATTTTCCTTATTATATGGGCTTTGCTAAGCCTTTATACTTTGATCAATGTTATCAGAAATCATAATATTAATGAAGGATCCAAAATTTTATGGGTGGTTATCATCATAGTGGTGCCAATTTTGGGATCATTAACCTACATGTTCTGGCGAAGTGTAAAAGCACTTTAAGCAGTATCCATTATTTCCGGCTCGGCATTGTTGATATCGTTTAGAGTCAACGGTATCAGTTTCTTAGTTTTAAGATAGGTAATGCTTACAATAAGCATCGTCATTGTTCCGCCAAAAATAACCGATGGTACTGTTCCTAATAACTTAGCAGCTGTACCCGATTCAAAAGCGCCAATTTCATTTGATGAGCCAATAAACATGGAGTTTACCGCGGATACGCGACCGCGCATGTGATCAGGGGTTAATAACTGCATAATAGTTCCGCGGATGATCACGCTAATACTATCAAAAGCCCCCTCGGTAAATAAAAACAATAAGGAAAGGTAAAAATTACGGGAAAGAGCAAAGCAGATAATAGAGCACCCGAAGCCGGTAACAGCAATAAGCAAGTTACGCCAGGGCTTACCCATCGGCGAGAAACGTGCCATTGCCAGCATAGTTAGAACCGCCCCTAATGATGACATTGCGCGCATAATACCTAATCCCTGGGGACCCACTTTTAATATCTCATTCGCAAAAACTGGCAAAAGCGCTACTGCACCTCCAAAAAACACCGAAAAAAGATCAAGGCTCATAGCGCCGATCATCATCTTGTTTTTAAATACAAAGCTGATCCCTTCGGATAGGCTTTTCCATATATTTTCCTTTGGAATAAATACAGGTGGGTAAGACCTTAACAAGTATATTAATACGATGGAGAGCAACAGAAATAGGATGATGACACTAAACGCTGCTGTTATTCCATAAAAACCATAAATTAAGCCACCGGCGGCAGGGCCGAGTATAGATGCGATCTGCCAGGTTGAACTGCTCCAGGTACTTCCATTAGGATAAACTTCTTTAGGGATACTGTGTGCATAAATGGTAAACGTGGCCGGGCCATAAAACGCACGTGCCAGGCCATTTAAAAATATCATAAAGTAAATAATAGGAACTATCCAGCCTTTATGAATATATGGGGCCGTACGCTGCATAGTAACAATAAACATTACCATTGAGGCAAAAAACACCAGCGAAGATATGGTGAGCAGCATCTTCCTTTTTTCGGATTTATCAGCTATATAACCGCCATAAAGGGCAATGCCGATAGCTGGTATTGCTTCGCAAAGTCCAACTAAACCTAATGCGAAAGCGCTTTTTGTTAATTGATAGATATAAAATCCAACAACAACGGCCTGCATCTGATAGGCGAAGGTGAAGAAAAAACGCATGCCGAGATAGGAGCGAAAATCCTTATATCGCAATGCTGCAAAAGAATCTTTTTGAGGTTGATTGTTTCCTTCTTCGGGCACTATTGGGGTTTAAATGTTGTTTAAGGCCGCAATTTACAATTACGGGTTAATATAATGCTTTGCAGAGATGCATTATTTTGCATATTTAGTTATTAAAATTAAAACCGTGCTGATCGATCAAATATATCAGCGATGCTATAGACGCGGCCCCTAATTCTAATTCGCGTTTATTTACATTTTCAAAAACATCATTCGGCGAATGGTGGACATCAAAATAGCGTTGCGAATCGGGCAGATAGCCTATTAGTACTACACCTGGTGTTTTATCTTTTAAAGGGCCAATATCACTTCCGCCGCCGCCCCTAACAAGTTTATCGGAACCGTATGGTTCAAAAAGTTTTTTCCAGGTTAGGTTGATATTTTTGATCATCTCAGGAGATGCGCCATCAAATCCGAAGCCACGTGGAGTAAAGCCGCCTAAATCAGATTCTATCGCCGCGATATGCGTTTCCTTGTTTTGCGCGGCAAGCTCGGCATATTTTATGCCTCCCTTGTCGCCATTTTCCTCGTTCATAAAAAATACGGCACGAACGGTGTTTTTAGGACGATATCCCATAGCTTTCAGAATACGCAATGCCTCAACCGATTGCATTACCCCTGTGCCATCATCATGAGCACCTTCTGCCAGGTCCCATGAATCCAGGTGACCACCAACTGTTATAAATTTATTCGGATTTTCAGATCCTTTTAATTCGCCAACCACATTATAAGAGAGCACATCGGGCAGGGTTTGACAGCTTTGCTTGAAATAGAACTTAATCAATGGCTGTTTTCTTTGTCTCAACAAATTACTAAGCTGATCGGCTGCTATGGTTGATATAGCCGCCGCAGGAATTTTTATGCCATCTGGCTTATAGCTTGTTGCGCCTGTATGCGGATAGTCATCAAGGCTCCCGGTTAACGAGCGTACAATTACCGCCACCGCGCCATATTTGGCAGCTGCTGCAGGCCCTGCGTTACGCTGATCGCCGGCTGTTCCATAAGCCCGCAATGTTTCGATAAAACGCTCATCAAATGGACGGTTAAAAAATACGATTTTGCCTTTAATTACACTTTCGCCGAGGGTATCCAGCTCTTTTAAGCTATGCACCTCTATTACACTGGCAGTAATACCCTCTTTTGGTGTACCTACTGACATGCCCAAAGCCGCTATGGCAACTGGTATCCTGTTTTTACCATCAATAATTATTCCTTCTTCTTTCGCGCCACGCACCCAATGAGGTACCATCACTTCCTGCAGAAAAACATGGTCAAAACCATAACTTTCCATCAGTTTTTTGCCCCATTCCACCGCCTTTTGAGCATTGGCCGAACCGCTTATACGCTGGCCGATGTTTTTACACAGGTAATGAAGATTGCCATAGCATTGGCCATTAACCAATTCTTCATCATATATTTTGCGGAGCATGAGTGAATCCTGGGCTTTTGCTAAAGTTGCTAAAAAAATGAAGGATAAAAGAAGGGTGATCTTAATTTTCATTGTGAAAAGATGGCTTTTTAACAAATGTAATATTTTGGCCGGTTTTTTGTGTTCAGGATATTTTATCCCAACTTAAACCAGCGTTTTTAGATTGGAAAGCGAGTTGTAAAATTTGATTTTCGGGCAATGCAAGTTCAGGATCTTTAGCAAAGATATCCTCTACACATTTGCGGGCCTGAAATAAAAGCTGCTGATCAGTTACCAGGTCAGCTACCTTTAGGTCCAGCACACCGCTTTGTTGTGTGCCATCGATATTACCAGGCCCACGCAACTGCATGTCGATCTCAGAAATTTCGAACCCATTATTGGTTTTTACCATGGTATTTAACCTCACCTTCCCGTCATGACTTAGTTTGTGGGAACTCATTAATATACAATAAGATTGTTCGGCGCCACGGCCCACACGCCCGCGCAGCTGATGCAATTGCGAAAGACCAAAACGCTCGGCATTCTCAATGATCATTACCGAGGCATTAGGGATATTAACGCCTACTTCGATCACAGTTGTAGCTACCATTATATGTGTTTCGTGTTTTACAAAACGCTGCATTTCAAACCCCTTGTCCTTTGCTTTCATTTTGCCATGAACAATGCTTATCTGGTAATCAGGTAGTGGAAACTCCGTTCGCATTGTTTCAATGCCTTCTTCCAGGTTTTTTAGGTCCAGCTTTTCACTTTCCTGTATCAGTGGATACACTACATATATTTGCCTGCCTTTGGCAATCTCCTGCTTCATAAAACCGAACATCCGCAAACGCTGATTTTCATAAAAATGGACTGTCTGTATAGGTTTGCGCCCGGCAGGCAGTTCATCTATCACGGAGATATCCAGGTCGCCATAGAGTGTCATCGCCAGTGTACGGGGAATGGGCGTAGCCGTCATCACTAATATGTGTGGTGGTATAACATTTTTGCGCCATAGTTTAGCACGTTGTTCTACACCAAAGCGGTGCTGTTCATCAATTACAACAAACCCCAGGTTTTGGAACTGTACTTTGTCTTCTATTAATGCATGTGTGCCAATCAGTATTTTTAGCTGCCCATTTTCTAACTTTTCATGTAATATATTTCTATCTTTTTGTTTGGTTGAACCAGTTAGCAGGGCTACCTCTATAAAATCATCGCCCACCAAGGCCTTAATGGTTTGATAGTGCTGATTGGCCAGTATTTCAGTAGGGGCCATAATACAGGTCTGAAAACCGTTATCTATGGCTATCAGCATACTCATTAAGGCGACCACCGTTTTGCCACTGCCTACATCACCCTGTAACAGGCGGTTCATTTGTACACCGCGCTGGGTATCCTGCCTTATTTCTTTTAATACTTTTTTTTGCGGGTTGGTGAGGCTAAAAGGAAGTTTATTGTGATAGAAATCGTTAAAAATATGACCCACACTTCCAAAAATGTGGCCTTTGAACTTTTGTATGCGCAACAATTTATTTTTAAGCAGCTTTAGCTGAATAAAAAATAGCTCCTCAAATTTTAAACGATGGGTAGCTTCATTAAGCTTCACTGCATCTTCGGGGAAATGCATGTTACGGTAGGCATCAGCCCTGCCAATAAGTTTAAAATGTTGAATGATATATAGCGGCAGGTTTTCGTGAATATCTTTACCATGCTGCTCTAATAGAGCTTCAGTAAGCTTTTGAATGCCTTTACTATCTAATGTAAACTGCTTTAATTTTTCTGTAGAGTTATAAGCAGGCTGCAATGTTAAATTGCCCTTTTGTTTTAATGCCGATGGCGAATACAGCTCCATTTCTGGATGGGCCATTTGCGGCTTGCCATTGAATGAACCGGGCTTACCAAAAATTACATATACTTTGCCATTTATAAGATATTTTTCAATCCATTTTATGCCCTGGAACCATACCAATTCCATAGTTCCCGTATCATCCTGTACGTGGGCTACCAGGCGCCTGGTACGCTTATCGCCAATTAATTCCTTACTTGTTAGCCGTGCCAATACCTGTACATAAGGTAAATCAGTGAGGATGTCCCTTATCTTATAAAAACGTGTACGGTCAATGTGTTTGTAAGGAAAATGGCGTAACAGATCTTCAAACGTGAATATTTCCAGTTCTTTTTTAAGGACATCGGCACGGGTAACGCCAACGCCTTTTAAATATTCAATAGGAGTTTGAAATATCTGGCGGTTCAATGGGCGCTTGTCAGGACTTTATGGCTATTACTGAAATTTCAACATTTACATTTTTGGGTAGGGCAGCTACCTGTACCGTTTCGCGGGCAGGGAACTGACCGGTAAAATAGGTTCCGTACACTTCATTTACCTGTGCAAAACTCTGCATATCTGTTAGGAAGATGCTGGTTTTAACAATGTTGTTAAAACCGAGGCCCGCTTCAACCAATATTGCTTTTACATTTTCCATCACCTGCTTAGTCTCGGCTTTCACATCTCCGGAAATTATTTCACCGGTGGATGGATCCATGGGTATTTGTCCTGAAACGAATACAAAGTTTCCGGCAGCAATTGCCTGGCTGTAGGGCCCGATAGGGGCTGGGGCATTACCGGTATTAATTACGCTCTTCATCAGAATTATTTGTTTTTAAGAATTAGCAAAGATGTGTTCATTTTTTTAATATAAACCAATCTATCAGTTTCCAGAGGATGCCCAGCAGGAACATAATTATCGCAATCGCATTAATTATATGCATCACTTTAAGATTAAAGCTGGTTGGCCTGTTAGGGTCTTTCTTCCTGAAAAAATACATGAACAAATTTAGTAAAAAAAAGAAGGCTCTCCGATAACCGGAAAGCCTTCTGTATCATTATATTTTAATGAATATTATTTTTGTTTGAACTCAACACGACGGTTTAATATACGACCATCTTCAGTTGAATTGTCTGCAATTGGATGAGTTTCACCAAAGCCTTTTACTTTAACACGTTTTGAATCAACACCAGAGTTAACCAGGTAAGTTTTTACTGAGTTAGCGCGGTCTTTTGATAAACGTAAGTTGTGAGCAGCAGTACCTTCAGATGAAGCGTAACCATCTAATTCGATTGATTTGCCTGCACTTGAGCGTAAGTCAGCTGAAGTAGCATCTAATACCGGATAAGATGAAGTTCTTAATACTGAACTATCAAATTCAAACTGGATATTAGAATATGCTTTTGCATCACCTGGTTTTGGTTTCATTACGAATAATGAAGTATCAATTTTAGGGAATACAATTGGACAACCAGAACCGTCAACAACAGTACCTGCAGGAGTATTTGGACATTTGTCAAATTGATCAGCAACACCATCACCGTCAGAATCTTTCTTCAGGTCATTAACTGCATTTTCAACATTACCTACACGACCTTTAAGAGCCTCAACTTCTTGACGAAGAGCAGCATCATAAAGTTCATCATACATCATAGCAACAGGATTTACCCAATCCAGGTTCGGTTTTGATTTTGGACCGAAAGTGTATTCTAAACCTGCATAACCGTAAGAATATTTGTTTTCAGCAGGGTATTTTGCATGTACACCGGTAAAATTAAATCCGTCAACAAAATTTTCAGTATAACCCAAGTTAAGAGCCAATGCATCAGTTAACCTGAATTTAACACCTGCGCCAAGAGGAATAACATATTCCTTAACATCATTGCCTTTTATAGCTTTCCAATCTACTACAGAGCCATCAGTTAAAGTAACTTTAGGTGCATACCAAGCTAATCCAGCACCAGCGGTAACAAAGAAGTTTACTGCGTTTTTACGGCGGATATAGTCAATAGTAGCAACGTTTACAACACCTGATAAAGTAGCCGACCAAAATTTGGTTGAAAAACTTGTTGCTTGTTCTTGATTTTGAATGTCAGTTATAAACCCGCCATTTTCATTGCCCGCAACTTTACCGCCGCGCACATCAAGTTGCAAGGCAAATGAATGCGCCAATTGATCCCTTAAGCTAACGCCATAGCCTAAGGAAATTTTATTGTGACTGAAAACATTCACACCACCTGTAGCGACAGAGGGAGAAGTTGCACCAACATTTAATCCAACACTGAATGTGTTGTACTGGCCCCTTCCGCCAAATACCTTGGCAGTAGTTGCGTCCGACGACGTTTTCGATGTATCGGCTGCCATTGGTGCTGGTGTTGGTTTTGCTGCTTTACTGGTATCAGTTTGAGCATTCGCCATCCCAACAGCCATCAGCGATACAAGTGATAAAGCGACTGTTTTTTTTAATGTAGAATAGTTCATAGTTTTAAGATTAAACAATTTAATTGTGATTTTTTTTCAAAATTAGTAATTATGTTTGAATTCATTACCAAACATTGTTCCAAATTTTATAATAGATAATACAAATAAATAAAAAAAATTGTTTTATAAAAATAAATAATATCAATATTGATGAAATACAGACCTATAAGTAATCGTTTATTTACAAATAATAGAAAAAATTTCGTTTTAAGAACAAAACCCAGCTCCCTTGCTGTGTTTCACGCTAATGATGAGTTCCCACGAAACGGTGATCAGGCGTTCCTTTTTAAGCAAAATGCCGATTTTTTTTATTTAACGGGAATCGACCAGGAGCACAGTATTTTGATTTTGTACCCTGATTGTCCTAATCCACTATACAAAGAAGTACTCTTTTTAAGACAAACTAATGAACACATTGCCGTATGGGAAGGACACAAGTATACCAAAGAAGAAGCGAGGAAGGCATCGGGGATAGAAAATATATACTGGCTGAATGAATATGATACTATTTTGCATACTATAATTAATTATGCAGATAATATATATATTAATACTAATGAGAATGATAGATACAGCCATTCCGTACCCTACCGTGATATCAGGTTATTTGAACAGTTGCGGGCTAAGTATCCATTGCATCATTATGAACGTTCGGCTGTTATTTTGCGCGACCTGCGCGCTATAAAATCTGATCTGGAAGTTGAACTCACCAAAACGGCGTGCCAAATTACCAGGGATGCTTTTTTACGTGTTCTTAAATTTGTAAAGCCGGGCGTAGCTGAATATGAAATTGAAGCGGAAATAACCCACGAGTTTTTAATACAAAGGGCCACCGGCCATGCTTACAGCCCTATCATCGCTTCGGGGGCAAACGCCAATGTTTTGCATTACATAGACAATAACCAAGTTTGCAAGGACGGCGATGTGGCGCTTTTTGATTTTGGTGCAGAGTATGCCAATTATAATGCAGATATGAGCAGGTCGATACCTGTTAATGGACGCTTTACCAAACGCCAGTGCGATGTTTATGATGCGGTTTTGAGGGTGATGAAAGGCGCAACCAAATTGATACAGGCAGGAACTGTATTAACAGATTATCATGAAGAGGTAGGAAATATGATGACCGGCGAATTGATAGGGTTAAAATTATTGGATAAGCACGATGTAGCAAAACAAGATCCTAAAATGCCATTATATAAAAAATACTTTATGCATGGCACATCGCACCATTTGGGTTTAGATGTGCATGATTTTGCCAACAGGTACAACCCGTTTGAGGTTGGCAATATTTTAACATGCGAGCCTGGTATCTATATTGCGGCCGAGGGCCTAGGAATAAGACTGGAAAATGATATTTTGATAACAGCGGGAGGAAATATTGACCTGATGGCTGATATTCCGTTAGAGGCTGAACATATTGAAGAAATAATGAATTCTTAGAATTTGTTTTTAACAGGGTGATTTCGAAAATAAACTTTCGAAATTAAAAATACCCTTCAACAAAACTATACAGATTAAACTGCGGATCAGTGATGGCTTCGGCTATAGCCTTCTGCAGTTTAGCTTTGTCTACTCCGGCCATACGTTTTTGCTGTATGATTTTATAAGCCTTCTCTGCCATTAAAAACTCTTTCCTGCTGTTTTTTATATCGGCGGACAACAAAATGAAATTTACAACCCCGGCAATGCCGGTGTTTTGCAACGCCATCGTTTTAAAAACGGGTGTTTGTACGCCTTTTTGCTGCACCATTTTTTTTAAATTGTTGGCAAATAGATCAGCTCCGTCTCTATCGGCCTTGTTTACAATAAAGGCATCTGCAATTTCCATCAGACCTGATTTGATACTTTGGATCTCATCCCCCGCTTCGGGCACCAAAATCACAAAAGTAATATCAGCAAGGCCGGCTATCTCAATTTCTGATTGCCCCACACCAACCGTTTCGATAAAAACATAATCGAAGCCTGAGGCGCGCAATACGTCTGACATTTCGATCGTTTTGGCCGACAGGCCGCCTAATGAGCCGCGGGTAGCCAGCGAACGGATAAAAACCCCCGGATGATTAAAATGGGTTGCCATCCTGATCCTGTCGCCAAGCAATGAACCAAGATTGAACGGCGAAGTAGGGTCAATAGCAAGAATGGCTATTTTAGCGCCCTTCTCTGTCAGATCGCCGATAAGGCTGTTAACCAGTGTGCTTTTACCAGCACCCGGGGGGCCTGTTATTCCTATTACCGGTACATTTTTATTAAAATGCAGATTTTTTAAAAGATGTTCAGCCCCTTTCAGATCATTTTCAACAATGGTTAATGCACGCGCAACTGACCTGAAATCGTTAGTGCTGAGTTTGATATTGCTGGTTGTGATCGACATTATATGCACAGATAAAGTAACAAAAATATAATGTATTTAAAGAAACACGGTTACACGGAGGTGCGGCAACTTAATAAATAAAGAAAGAGCGGGAGATAACTATATTTGCCTGTTTTTTAAACAATAGATTGAATGAAGGTAGCAGGTTTTACTTTTATAAGGAATGCGGTAAAAAATGATTACCCCATAGTTGAAGCCATAACTTCTATATTGCCTCTTTGTGACGAGTTTGTTGTTGCACTGGGTGATAGTGTTGATGAAACAGAAATGCTTATTCGCGGAATAAATTCGCCCAAAATAAGGATCATTAATACCATTTGGGACGACTCACTACGAGAAGGTGGTGCCGTATTTGCAGATCAGACTGATATTGCCTTTAACGCCATATCACCCGATGCCGATTGGGCGTTTTATATACAGGGCGATGAATGTGTGCACGAAAAATATCTTCCGCTTATAAAAAAGGAAATGGAAGATAATTTAAGCGACAACGGGATAGAGGGCTTGTTATTTAAATACCTGCATTTTTATGGTTCATACGATTACTATGGCCATTCGCGCAGATGGTACAGGCGCGAGATAAGGATAATGCGAAATAATAAAGACATTCACTCTTATCGGGATGCTCAAGGGTTCAGGTTAGACGGGCGTAAGATCAGGGTTAAATTGATTGATGCTTATATTTATCATTATGGCTGGGTAAAACCTCCCGAAGGTTTAAAAAGCAAACTGCGCAACTTTAACCTTTTTTATCATGACGATACATGGCTGGCGGAAAACTTACCCGAAACATTTGAGTTTGATTATAAAAATGCCGACAGGTTACTTCATTTTAATGGTAGCCATCCGGCAGTGATGCAAAAACGCATTGCCGCCACTAACTGGAAACTTAATATAGATCTGGATCAGCTTCACAAAAAAATGACTTTTAGAAGGCGCCTCCTGCAAAAAGTTGAAGATATGACCGGCTGGAGGATTGGAGAGTACAGAAATTATGAAATAGTTAAATAAGGCCCCATTGGAAATTAAAAAAAGCGTTTCGATTATCATTCCTAATTATAATGGGAGGCATTTGTTAAAAGAATACCTGCCTTATACTATTGATGCCATTAAAAATGCCGAAACCATTTACGAAGTAATTATTGTGGATGATTGTTCTAAAGATGATTCTGTTGAATTTATCAGGGCCGAATATCCATGGATAAATCTGGTAGTGAATGCTGAAAACAGGGGCTTCTCCTATTCCTGCAACCGGGGCATCGAAGCTGCGAAATATGAGCTGATATTGCTTTTAAACTCCGATGTAAAACTTACCCCCGATTATTTTGAACATCAATGGAAATACTTTACCCAACAGGATACTTTTGGTGTTATGGGGCGCATAATTGATATGGAAGGTGATCATATACAGGATGCCGCAAGAATGCCGAAATTCAATGGGTTAAAACTAAAAACAGATTATTTTTATTATCAGAATAATAGTACCGATCTGTGGTATACCTTTTACTTGTCGGGCGCCAATGCATTGATAGATGCAGCGAAGCTGAAAGAAATAGGAGGCTTTTATGAGCTATTTTCGCCGTTCTATTGCGAAGATATGGAACTGAGTATAAGGGCGTGGAAATTGGGTTGGAAGTGTTATTACGAGCATGAATCAATTTGCAGGCACCAGGTTTCGGCAAGTACAAAAAACTACCAAACGGCTAAATGGGTAAAAAGCGTTTATTACCGCAACCGGTTTTATTTGCACGCTATTCATTTAAACGGTTTAGCGCTGGCCGGCTGGTATTGCCAGATAACCATTATTGACCTGTTACCGAAATTACTGGTGGGGCAATTTTGGATATGGAAAAGCTACAGGGAGTTATTTAAAAACAGGCGGTCTGTTAAGTTATACAAAAACAGAATCGAAGATTTGATGATTACGCATGGTAGCCGCATAACTATTTTTGATGTGGTTACGAAGATCAGGATGTCAGTAAAAAATAAAAAAATGACGCGTTTTGAGACATAACCGGGATAGAATAAACTTACAAAATTAATTGGATGAAAGAAGGACCCTTAGTTTCCATTGCCTTATGCACCTACAACGGGGCCGGATTTTTAAAGGAGCAATTAGATACCCTGATCAATCAAACTTATCAGCATATAGAGATCATTGTTGTTGATGATTGTTCAAAAGATGCAACATTTGCAATTTTAACAGAATACGCTGCAAAATATCCTCAATTTAAGATCCATCAAAATCAAAAAAATCTGGGTTTTATAGGCAATTTTGAACGGGCTACCTCTCTGTGTAACGGCGAATTGATCGCTTTATGTGACCAGGACGACCTGTGGCACACTCAAAAAATTGAATTGCAGGTTAATGCATTAAAGAATAATGTTTTTGTTTATCATGATTCTGAATTTATTCATGAAGATGGTACCAGCATGAATAAAAAAATGTCCGATTTGTTGAACCTTTATCGTGGCGACCAACCAGAAGTTTTTTTGTTTTTCAATTGTGTTTCGGGTCATTCCATTTTAATGAAAAGAGAGCTGCTTGATGCAGCCCTGCCCCTTAAAAAGAATTATTTTCACGATTGGTGGCTGGCTTATGTTGCTACCAATATTGGGAAAATAGATTTTATTCCGCAATGCCTGGTAAAGTACCGGCAACATGATAAGAGCGAAACCAACATCCTGAATTTAGAGCGGGAGAAAGACAAGTACAACCTGTCTTCCGCCCAGAACTTTGAGCGGACTAAAATATGGCTTAGCTATTGCGCAAAATTTAAGGGGAATAAAAACAGGGCCATGGTTGAGCACATTTATAAAACATTCAACAATCGCTCAGACCACTATGTTTCGTTTGACTTTGGCTGGCTTTTACTTAAATACCGGAAAACCATTTTTTATATTCGGAAAAAGCCTGTATTAAGCAAGCTTAATTATATAGGTAAACAAATGTGGGGACTTAAAACCAAGAAACTTTTTAGTAAAAAGCATAGTGACTAACCCTGTATCCTATTATCCGCCTGGCGTAAGGAATACAGGCTAATGAGGTTAATTGATTTATTACCATTAATTTTGCACTTTATAATTTTTAATGAAGACTTATTTCCGGCTCTTATCCTTTGCCAAGCCAATTGAAAAATTTGCTATCCCGTATATTCTTTCAACCATATTTGCTGTAATATTCAGTACGTTGAACCTTGCTTTACTTGCTCCGTTGCTCCAAACATTGTTTTCGGGTAAACAAGCCACTTGCAACGTTGCTAAAATTGCCACTGTCAAACCATCTGCATTTGATATTATGGGCACATTTAATTACTATGTGCAGTACATCATCAAGCATTACGGCGCCTGGGGCGCTTTGCAATTTGTATGTGGCGCCATAGTTGTATCAGCATTGCTCGCTAATCTTTTCCGTTATTTATCGCAACGTACTATGGAGAATCTTAGGGTGCATACCTTATTGAATTTCAGGCGGGCGGTATTTAATAATGTAATGAACCTGCATTTGGGCTTTTTTAGTAATGAGCGTAAGGGAGATATTATATCAAAAATTGCATCTGATGTTCAGGTAGTGCAGTTTTCGGTTACGGGTACCCTGCAAGTGGTGTTTAAAGAGCCATTAACGCTCATTGTTTTTATGGCCATGTTGTTTAACATGTCAGCAAAACTTACTTTTTACTCACTATTGATTATACCGATCTCGGCTTTTGTTATATCCCGTATTGTGAAAAGACTTAAAGCGCAGGCTATTGCTTCCCAGCAATCCTATGGGAATATGATCAGTTACCTGGACGAGGCTTTATCAGGTATTAAGATTATTAAGGCATTTAATGCTACCACGTTTATAAAAGATAGGTTTAATAGAGAAAACACCAAATATTCGTCAATAGTGAGATCAATGGCAAGGCGCCAGCAATTGGCCTCGCCTGTTTCTGAATTTTTTGGTATAACCATGGTTGCAGGCATCGTATTATATGGTGGATACCTTGTGTTAAATAATACCTCGCCTTTAACGGCTCCGGTATTTATTACTTATGTAGCGTTGTTTTCACAAGTAATGCGCCCCGCTAAGGCCATCTCCGATTCATTTAGCAGCATACACTCGGGTATTGCTGCAGGCGAACGGGTACTTGCATTGATTGATGAAAAGCCTTTGATTGTTGACGCCCCGGATGCAGTGGCCATTAACGGATTTAATGAGGGTATTGAGTTTAGAAATGTATCATTTGCTTACCAGGATAGAGAAGTGTTATCGGGTATTGATTTAAAAGTACCTAAAGGTAAAACAATTGCATTGGTTGGCCCATCAGGCGGTGGTAAATCAACCCTGATGGATTTGATCCCACGTTTTATTGAACCTCAATCAGGCGGGATATTGATTGATGGTAAAAATATTCAAGCCGTTACGGTTGACTCCCTAAGGGCATTAATGGGTATTGTAAACCAGGAATCGATACTATTTAACGATACCATATTTAACAATATAGCATTTGGAAAAACAGATGCCACCATGGAACAGGTGGAAACTGCCGCACGTATTGCTAACGCACACAATTTTATTATAGAAGCCGAAGAGGGGTATCAAACCAATATTGGCGACCGTGGTACAAAGCTTTCTGGCGGCCAAAGGCAGCGCATTTGTATAGCGAGGGCAGTTTTAAGTAACCCGCCAATTATGCTGCTTGATGAAGCCACTTCAGCCTTAGATACAGAGTCTGAAAAATTGGTACAGGACGCTTTAAATAACCTGATGAAAAACCGCACTTCGCTAATCATTGCCCACCGCCTTAGCACTATACAAAATGCCGACCTGATCATTGTTTTAGAAAATGGCCGCATAGCAGAACAGGGAACCCACCAGGAGTTGATCGCTCAAAATGGATTGTATCGAAAACTGATCGATATGCAAACATTTCAATCATAATGATGTCATTTCAATTAATAAAAACTTCTATTAGTTGGTTGCACTTTCGTTTAAATTAAAGCCAGCTGCTTGCTTAATATGCTGATTCTATGGATTTTATAAGATAAATATCTATTTATTGCATTGAGATAGGGTGTTCTCAAATTATTGGGGTACATTTTTTGACATGCAACTGTATCAACTAACAGTTAATACACGTTATGGATAATATGGAGGCATCATTTAAAGAGAATTGGTTTAAGAAGACCTGGTGGAAATACACCGATAGAACAAAATACAGATCATATAAGCAGCAGCTTAGTTATAACAGGACCTATGCGCAGATAAATAAATTCATTTCTGAAAACAAGAATGTTACAGCCGATGAAATATTTGAAAGCATAGGGGACTCTCGCGAGATCAACCTGGTACACAGCGGGAATGCCGGAGATATTATTTACAGCCTTCCGGTAGTAAAAAGGCTGCATGAAATGACATCCAAACCCGTCAATTATTTTCTGAAACTTAATGAGCCATTGCTGTTATTGCCGGGTGATGTACATCCATTAGGAAATGTAATGCTTAACCGTACCATGGCGGATAATCTTAAACCATTACTCAATTCGCAACCCTATATCGATAAAACATCAATTTATAACGATCAGGAAGTTCATCTGGACTTGTCGCTATTCCGTGAATCAGGATTAGAACTGGATAAAGGAAATATTGCCCGGTGGAATTTTTACACTACAGGCATTAACGCTAATTTAAGTGAGCCCTGGTTAGATGTACAACAAAGATCGGAGTTTTCTGATTCGATCGTATTATCCAGAAGTTCGAGATATAACAATCCGCTTATTAGCTATTCATTTTTATCAGAACACAAAAATGTGGTGTTTTTAGGAGTGAAATCGGAATATGAAAGGATGAAAAAAAGCATCTCTAACTTATATTGGCATCCCGTAAATGATTTTTTGGAAATGGCGGAAGTGATACGCGGCAGTAAGTTATTTATTGGTAATCAATCGTTCCCCTTCTCTATCGCTGAAGCATTAAAAGTAGTAAGGCTGCTGGAAGTATTTCATCTCATACCAAACGTAATTCCAGAGGGGCGAAATGGGTACGACTTTCATTTTCAAAAACATTTTGAATACCTGGTTACCTCTTTGGTTTCAAACGAAAAGCATTATTCTTATAAATAGGCTTTTAAAGAACCACTCATTAACAATATAATGAGTGGTTCTTTTTTTGATTTATTGAAACTTAATTCCTAACCCAAATTGCCAAACCTGGTTACGGTAATCAGGTATTGGTGAGTTAGCATCCTGGGTATTTGATGACAGGTCTATCACATAGCGGGCATGAATATCAACATTAGGGTTCAGGTCAACGCTGAAGCCCACCACCCCTGCAACATAACTTTTATTGCTGTTATCAGCATAGGAAGTTTCGGAAGAAGTATTAAAGCCATTGTTGAAAGTGGTGGTATTTGATACCGGGATATTTATTTGCGGACCTACCAGGAAGTTAAAACCTCGCACCAACCTGAATTTGGCCAGTAAAGGTATATCGATATAATTGTTTCGCTGGGTAAACGTACCGTCGGTAGTGTAGCCCTTGTATCCTTTTTGCGAAAACAATACTTCGGGTTCAAATGATAAAGGGTACATCAAGGGGATTTCGGCTGTTATGCCTGCGTTAAAACCCAATATGCTATTTGTACTGTAATTTTCGTTAAAAGAAGAAACAGTGTTTGCAATACTTAAACCGCCTTCGATACCAACCCGCGGGCGATAAAAATCATCAGTCTGACGTTGAGCCGGACGACGATGAACGCGACGGGGGCCATAATAATAAGTTTGAGCGCTCACAGAGCCTGCAACCAGCAGACATATAGCTAAAAAGAGAATTTGTTTCATTAGAATAAGTTTTTATAGTTTGAATGTTATTTATTGCCTATTAGAGTAAAACTTAACACATAGGTTTAGTGCTTTGTTGAAATTTTTTTAATTGCGAATTAATTCGGGTTAAAATTGTAGCGAATTTCGGAGCTGCGATAGGCCGAAGATGCACTTTTAAAATCTCTTGGTCTCTGCAACTAAACCGTAATTAATTACATTTGAAATCTATATGAGAGGATTTGAAAGAATGGGAAAACACACAGCAATACTGTGTTTATTTGGCTTTATTTATAGTAATTCATTTGCACAACAAAAATCAGGGTACATATTATCATTAAACCGGCAAAACCACTGGGTTGATTCTGTTTATAAGAAACTGAACCGAAAGCAAAGGATAGCACAACTATTTTTTGTGCGTGCCCACACTAATCTCGGGCAGGCTTATGAAGATTCGGTAGGATTGGTGATAAAGGATGAACAAATTGGCGGCCTTGTATTTTTCCAGGGGGGGCCGGTTAGGCAAGTTGAACTAACTAACAAATATCAAAAGCTGGCAAAGGTACCTTTGCTTATTACAATGGATGGAGAGTGGGGCGTAGGGATGCGTCTTGATTCAACTATATCTTATCCTTATCAAATGACCTTGGGCGCTATACAGGATAATTCGCTGATCTACAAAATGGGGCAATTTATTGCTTATGATTTTAAACGCCTGGGTATGCAAATGAACCTGGCCCCGGATATGGATGTAAATAACAATCCCAATAATCCGGTGATCAACTACCGGTCATTTGGAGACAATAAATATAATGTGGCCCAAAAGGGTATAGCTTATATTAAGGGCATGCAGGATGCCGGCTTATTAACCACTGCCAAGCACTTTCCCGGGCATGGCGATACCAATACAGACTCGCACCTTGATCTTCCCCTGTTACCCTTTACCCGCCAACGATTAGATTCGCTGGAAGAATATCCTTTTAGGCAGGCTATTAAAGCGGGTATAAGCGGCATAATGATTGCCCACATGGATATCCCTGCATTAGATTCTACAAAAAATCTGCCTTCAACTTTATCGCGGCCTATTGTTACCGGAATTTTGAAGGACTCGCTTGGATTTAAAGGCCTGGTGGTATCAGATGCGATGGAAATGAAAGCGGTTGTAAAATATTTTCCAGATGGCGAGGCTGATGTTCGTGCTTTTTTAGCGGGGAATGATATTATAGAGCTGTCTGAAAATTCAGATAGAGCAATAAAAGAGATACGTAAAGCAGTTAGGAAAAACGAGATTTCAAAAAAGGAATTTGAATCAAGGGTTAAAAAAGTATTAACTGCCAAATATTGGGCCGGCTTGAACCATTATCACGAAACCTTGCCTGAACATTTAACAGAAGACCTGAACCGTGAAAGCGCCAAAGCACTGGTGCAACAACTGTGCGATGCCGCGGTTACCCTTGTAAAAGGCGATGCGCCCGCGATACAATTAAACCCCATTGCTAAAACTGCAATTGTTAGCATAGGTGTTGCCCAGCCAACCGTTTTTCAGCAGGAATTATCCAAATGGTATTTGAACAGCGATGTTTTTGTAGTTGGGAAAGGTACACCGGCTGATGATTTGCTTGAACTGTTGGGGAAATTAAGACAGTATGACCAGGTATTTGTTAGTATAAATGATACCCGCCCGCGTCCGCTAAGCAAACTGGACTACAGTAATGGCGTAAAGTTGTTCATTTCAGAAGTTGCGGCTCACCCGCATTCTGTTGTTTGCGTTTTTGCTAATCCATATACTATAGCCGATTTGCCGGGATTAGAAAAAAGTGGTGCATTGATTGCTTGTTACCAGATGACGGATGAATTGCAACGCTCATCTGTAAAAGTGATCACCAGATTCATCAATCCTAAAGGGAAGCTGCCGGTAAATGTGAATATATTTTTCCCTTATGATGCCGGTGTGGTGGGTTTAAAATGATAGTTAACATTAAATAAAAAACATTATGAATGCAAAGAGCAATGCCCCGATAAGAGCGATTGTAACCGGAGTTACCGGTATGGTAGGCGAGGGTGTGTTAGATGAATGTTTACAGCACCCGCAGGTAGAGGCTGTTTTGGTAATTAACCGGAAACCTTGCGGAGTAGTACACCCTAAGCTAAAGGAGATCATTCATCCGGATTTTTTTGATCTTTCGGCCATTGAAGATCAGCTTTCCGGATATAACGCCTGTTACTTCTGTTTAGGTGTTTCGTCTATTGGAATGAAGGAGCCGGAGTATTATAAACTTACTTATACCTTAACACTTAATGTTGCCCAAACATTAAGCAAACGTAATAGTGATATGACCTTCTGTTATGTATCAGGAGCAAGTACAGATAGCACGGAAAAAGGCAAACAAATGTGGGCAAGGGTAAAAGGTAAAACAGAAAATGACCTGATGAAGTTACCCTTTAAACAGGTATTTGCATTCAGGCCAGGCTTTATGCTGGCAGCTAAAGGAGCTAAAAACACACCGTCATTTTATAAATACATTAGTTGGATGTACCCGTTCTTTCGCAAGTTTTTCCCGGCTTTGGTATGTACTTTGGCCGAGGTGGGACAGGCTATGATCAATATAACTCTTTATGGTTTCGAAAAGCATATTTTGGAGGTGAAGGATATTGTGGCAGCGGCGAAGGAAGGGTAATACTTTCATTATTTGTAACCGCTATTTGACAAGAGCATAGGATTTTTTATGTGCCCTTTTGCTTATATTTACTTCTATAACTATGCAAACCCCCTCCAATAAATATAACGAAAAATTTCAGGAAGCACTCCGCAAACTGAACCCGGAACAAATGGCTGCTGTGGAGCAGATGGATGGCCCTGTTTTGGTAATTGCCGGGCCGGGCACAGGTAAAACTCAGATATTGGCGGCACGTATCGGTAAAATATTGACTGAAACGGATGCCAGTGCGCACGAAATTTTATGCCTAACCTATACAGATGCAGGCGCAGTGGCTATGCGCAAGCGTTTGTTCGAATTTATAGGGCCTGATGCTTACAGGGTTAACATATATACCTTCCATGCTTTTTGCAACGAGATCATACAGGAGAACCTGGAATATTTTGGCAAGCTGAATTTGGAACCTTTATCTGATTTGGAGTCCGCTATTCTGTTTAGGGAACTGGTGGATGATTTCCCTAACGATCATTTATTAAAGCGATTTACAGGCGAAGTTTATTATGACGTTCCGCGTCTCAGGGATCTTTTTTCGACCATGAAAAAAGAAGACTGGAACAAGGAAACGATTGGTGCAGCTGTTGCTGAATATCTTGAAGATATCCACCTGCGCGAAGGGTTTTTTTATAAACGGGGCAATGCTACCAAGGGGATAAAAATAGGCGACCCACACCAGGATAAAATTGAAAAGGCCCGCGATTCTATGGCCAAACTATTGGCGGCCGTTAGCGAATACGAGCATTTCGATATGAAAATGAAAGATCGCAGCCGTTATGATTATGATGATATGATCATATGGGTACTAAAAGCTTTTCGCGAAAATGAAGAAATGCTGCGAAGATACCAGGAGCGTTATCAATATATTTTGGTAGATGAATTTCAGGATACCAGCGGTTCTCAAAATGAACTGCTTAAATTTTTGCTGAATTATTGGGATACGCCCAATGTGTTTGTGGTGGGCGATGATGACCAGTCGATCTTTAAGTTCCAGGGAGCAAACATGAAAAACATCCTTGATTTTGCGGCTGACTATTCCAATGACTTGAAAATAGTTGTACTAAAACATAATTATCGTTCAAATCAGCATATACTTAACATATCGAAGGCGCTGATCGGCAATAATAATGAGCGGTTAACACAGCAGCTCAGACTGGATAAAAACTTAGAGGCCGCCCATCCAAGATTTAATGAATTAGCTATCGAACCCATCATCCGGGAATATGAGAATCCAGATCAGGAGCTGGTAGATGTGGCTGAGCAAATTAAACAGCTCACAGATAATGGAATGGAGCCCGGCGAGATCGCAGTGATCTACCGTAACCATAACCAGGTAGAGGAACTGGTGCGTTACATGGATGCAAAAAAAATAGCAGTTAATATAAAGCGAAAGATCGATATACTCACGTTGCCTTTTGGCGAAAAGATCATCAATATACTGCGTTATCTTGCTATGGAGCTCGACTCGTCGTATAGCGGGGATGAGTTACTATTCGAAATAATGCATTATGATTTCTTCAATATCCCTCCTATTGAGATAGCAAAGGCCAGTATCGCTGTAAACAAAGAAAACTTTAAAACAGCTAATAATAACGAACCTAAAACCTCGCTTCGCCGTTACATCAGCGAATTGCGTGCGCCTAAACAACCAGGCTTGTTTGATGAGGTGCAAAACCAGGAGATGAAATACCTCATCACGTATATTGATGATTTGTTGAAAGCATCTGTAAGTGTTACCCTGCAGCAGCTATTTCAATCCATCATCAGCAAAATGGGGGTGCTGCGTTATGTGATGCAGCAGCCGGATAAAGGCTGGTATATGCAAGTACTTACCAATTTCTTTGATTTTTTGAAGGATGAGAGCCGCAAAAACCCTGACATTAAAATAGCTGACCTGATAACAACCATCGACCTGATGAAGAAAAACAACATCAGGCTGGCACTTAACCAGGTTATATTTTCGGATAACGGAGTTAACTTTTTAACCGCGCATGGTTCAAAAGGGTTAGAGTTTGAATATGTTTTTCTAATCGGTTGCGATAAAAAAACCTGGGATAGCAAAGGCCGTAATTATGGTTTTAGTTACCCTGATACATTAACACAGGCTTCGGCGGATGATATTGCCCAGGTAGAGGAGTCGCGCCGGTTGTTTTATGTAGCGCTTACCCGTGCAAAACAATTCCTTTCGTTATCATATGCCAGCAGAGATAAAAACGGTAAAGACCAGGAATCATCTCAATTTATTGGTGAGATATTAGCTAATACACATTTGCAGGTGGAGTATCCTAAAGTAACTGCAGATACCATGACCGATTTTTACCTGACGCAATTAAGTGAGGAAGATAAACCTAAGGTTGAGTTAATTGATAAAAATTTCATTAATCAATTGCTGCAAAACTATACGCTCTCGGTTACGCATTTAAGCAATTATTTGGATTGCCCATTGAGGTTTTATTTTCAGTGCCTTATCAAGGTGCCATCAGGTAAAAGCCCTGCTGCAACTTTTGGTTCGGCAGTGCATGAGGCTTTGAAAAAGGCTTTCAGGAACTTAAAAGATAATGAAGACGAGTTTATGCCGACTGAAAATTTTATGAGAGATTTTAGTATGTATATGTTCCGCAATCGCGACTCATTTACCAAAGATGATTTTAAGCGCAGGCTGGCTTACGGTGAAAAGATATTGCCACCATTTTATGAGCAGAACACTGAAAAGTGGAATAAAGTAGCGTTAGTGGAGTTGCCGATAAAAAATATTGAAATAGAAGGTGTACCGATTAAAGGTAACCTGGATAAGGTTGAATTTAGCGGCAAGTTGGTAACCGTAGTAGACTATAAAACAGGTAACGTAAAATATGCCAAAGAAAAGTTGTTAAGGCCAAATGATAATAACCCTAACGGAGGGGATTACTGGCGGCAGGCTGTTTTTTATAAGCTGCTGGTAGAGCATGACCATGCCAAAGACTGGAATGTGGTTGACGCAGTGTTTGATTTTGTTGAGCCAATAAACGATGGCGAATATTATAAAGAACATATTTCAATATCGCAGGAGGACATTACCACGGTAACTGAACAGATAAAAACCGTTTACCAAAAAATATTAGCGCATGATTTTAATACCGGTTGCGGCAAAAAGGAATGCGACTGGTGCCATTTTGTACGCAGTAATTTTACACAGCCGGGGAATATATTAGAATTGGCTGGAGAGGTGGAAACTGAATAAGCATCGCCCAACCGTCCCCGGCAGGGATGTTTTTTTAATTTTATTTTTTGAAGTCTCTCCTACCGGGGAGATTTAAAGGGGGCTTTTATGAAATATTACAAACTACTATTCCTTTTGATAATAACATTCCCGGCCATGGCTCAAACTACCATAAGGCAGGATGCAGTTATTAAACAAATGACTGATGAGGTGTCATCAAAAAACATAGAGGCCATTATCAGGAAACTGGTAAGTTTTAAGTCGCGTCATACGCTGAGCGATACTACAAGCAAAACCACCGGGAGCGGTGCTGCGCGCAATTGGATAAAGGCTGAATTTGAAAAGTACGCTGCAGAATCTCATGGAAGGATGACAGTGCAATTTGACACTTTTACTCAACCTAAAGGCGCGCGTATTGATAAGCCGGTACAGTTGAAAAATGTATTGGCGATTTTAAAAGGAACCGACCCGAAAGATACCCGGGTATATATTGTTTCTGGTCATTACGATTCGCGTATAAACGATGTGATGGATCCCAATGGGGATGAACCGGGTGCAAACGACGATGCCTCGGGCACTGCAGTATCAATGGAGACAGCCAGGGTAATGGCAAAGCGTTCTTTTCCGGCTACTATAATATTTATGTCTGTGGTGGGCGAGGAGCAGGGTTTATATGGCTCAACCCATGTGGCTAAACGTGCAAAAACCGAAAACTGGAACGTAGATGCTATGCTGAACAATGATATTGTGGGCAATACACACGGTATGGAAACCGACTTAAAGGATAATAGAAGCGTGCGGGTATTCAGCGAAGGAGTACCTACCATTGCTGCCGGGAATGAGAAGCAGATAGCAGGATTAATTTCATTAGGTGGGGAAAACGATAGCCCCTCGCGCGAGCTGGCCCGCTATATAAAGGAAACAGCTGAGCGGTACGTTGATCAACTGGATGTAAAGCTGATCTATCGTCGTGATCGCTATTTACGTGGCGGCGATCACGTTCCATTTTTGCAGCAGGGGTTTACCGCAGTCCGTTTTACCGAAATGAATGAAGATTTTAATCGCCAGCACCAAAACATCCGTACCGAAAACGGTGTAGATTATGGCGATTTGCCCGATTTTGTCGATTTTAACTATGTCCAAAAAGTAGCCCGGATGAACCTGTCGGTTTTGGCCAATCTGGCACTGGCGCCTGCCGAGCCGCAAAATGTGGGGGTAGTTACCAGCGGATTGACTAATAAAACTGAATTAAAATGGGAAGCACCGAAGGCCGGTAAAAAGCCTGCCGGATACTTTGTGCTGATGCGCGAAACGACAAGTCCTTACTGGGAAAGGAAATT
>JAQBOK010000294.1 GCA_028288085.1 Mucilaginibacter sp. | reverse complement strand
GTTGTAGTGTCTAATTTATCAAAAATTATGAAGACACTTTTCTTCGTCCTGGTTACTTCTTTGTTCCCATTACTCACATTTGCTCAGCAGCAAAAAATTGACGGGTTTTCGAAGAAATTTGTAAACGGATACCAGTCGCTGCATATTCCAGATCTGGATTTAAGTTATGTAAGCGGCTTGCAGCACATTCGCTCTGCTGATAGCATACAGCAGCAACTGGATTTTTTCAGATCAGTTCAAAAAGAACTGCCTTCCTATAAAACTGAACAGTTAAATTCTTCACAAAAAATCGACTATGATCTGATCACCTATGAAACCAATTTAAATCTGCAAAGGTTGGCTTTGGAGCAGGAGTGGGTTAAAAATCTACCGGCTAAAATTTCCACCGGCGGCATCATCACTATTCCAAATGGCAAGGCCTGGTACGCTTATTTATTAAAGCGATTGGTAAGCGATGAGGTAACCCCTGATCAAATTTATCAGTTCGGATTAACGGAAGTTGAAAGGGTAAAAGGCCACATTGAAAATTTACGCAAACAAACCGGATTGAGTGAGGATGATTTTTATAAGCATTTAAATGATCCATCCTTTTTCATAACTGATCCTAATGAAGTGCAGCGATCTTTTGAGCATGCTAAGAGTGTTATTTACAGCAACCTGCCTAAACTGTTTAACGTAACAAAAATAGCCGCGTTGAAAATAGAAAGGGGCGAAAGCAGGCAATTGGCCCAAACACCGGGTTACTATGATAATAATACTTTTTATTATAATCTTTTTGACAAGCCTTATAACAAACGGCAGGTGGATTGGCTTTTTATACACGAGGCAGTGCCGGGCCATCATTACCAGGCATCTGTTATCGCACAAACAAAAGTATCTGATGTGCAGCAATTGTTCTTTTACCTTGGTTTTGCAGAAGGGTGGGGAGCTTATACAGAAGAATTAGGTAAGCAACTGGGTGTGTATAAAACCCCTTATGACGAATTAGGCAAATGGGAGTGGGACATAGTAAGGTCGGTGCGTGTACCGTTGGATGTAGGATTAAACTATTACGGCTGGACAGACCAGCAGGCGCTTGATTTCTGGAAGAAAAATATCCGTGGTCAGGATGATATTGCTATGCGCGAAATAAACCGCATAAGGCGCTGGCCCGCGCAGGTGGTTACTTATAAATACGGCGCTTTACAAATACTGCATTGGAAAGAAGCACTGCAGAAAAAAGAGGGTAAGCATTTTAATATTAAAGATTTTCACGACAGGGTGTTGAACCACGGTTCGCTGCCTTTATTTATGGTGAAACAGAATGTGTTTAAGGATAATTGAAAATATTAAAGTTGATGTAATAAATAGCCGGCAATAGATCCGCCAAAAACAATAATAGCGCTATTGATCTTATTGAATTTGAAAAGGATAAAGCCGCTGCAAACGGCTATCAAAATTGTTCGCCAGTCGCCAATGCTATCCTTGCCCATTTGATAGCAAACCACGATGATAAGGGCGATGGAAGCCACATTTACCGCGTTTAAAAATGCGGTGAATAGTTTAGAGGTCCTCATCTTGCGCACCAAAGGATTTAACAGGGCAACGAACAGAAAAGAAGGCAGAAATATACCAATGGTTGAAATAGCCGCCCCGCTTATGCCGTTAACCTGGTATCCTATAAAAGTTACTGATGAGAATACAGGGCCCGGTGTAAATTGACCAACGGCTATCGCATCAATCAGTTGCTGACGGGATATAATACCTTTTGCAACCAGTTCAGAATCAAGGAAAGCAAATAAAACATAACCGCTGCCATATAATATAGCGCCGATCTTTAAAAAAGACAGGAATAAACCGATATTGGTTGCACTGAAAAACCCCTGCTGTTGAATGTCAGCAAAAGATACGGGAATAAGTAAAGCTGCTGCATTTGTTTTTTTTAGGCGGATGGCGGCTAAGCCCATAGCAACAAAGCCTGCACCAAATAAAATGATGATCTCTGAATAACCGAATAGGCTTAATAACAAGGCCACCACACCAATTACCCCTAATTCAATTGTTTGAATTGATTTTTTTGCCAATGGATAAATAGCCACAATTATAACGGCTATAATTGCCGGTTTAATACCGTAAATAAATGGCTGCACTTGCGGCAACTGGCCATAAATTTTATAAAGCCACGCAAAAAAGCCGGTTATCAATACAGCCGGCATAATAAAACAAAGCCCTGCTATGAGCAATCCTTTCCATCCACCGCGTTCCTGCCCTATATGAATGGCCATCTCGGTGCTGTTAGGGCCGGGTATCAGGTTAGTTGCCCCAATAAGGTCGAGAAAATGCTGTTCGCTCAGCCATTCTCTTTTCACTACCACTTCCTGCCGCATCATGGCAATATGAGCTGCAGGGCCCCCGAATGCGGTAGTACCCAATTTTAAAAAAAGCTTAGCTATTTCTTTTAAATCAGTTTTATTTCTCTCAATCATCTATTGGCGAATGGGCTTTTACACATAATCAAAGAGTGCCATAAAGCCAAAATCCATATGCAATTGCATGTGACAATGAAATAAGGTCAATCCGGGGTTATCGGC
Source organism: Mucilaginibacter sp. (assembly GCA_028288085.1). GTDB lineage: Bacteria > Bacteroidota > Bacteroidia > Sphingobacteriales > Sphingobacteriaceae > Mucilaginibacter. The sequence goes on along the minus strand of JAQBOK010000294.1, from coordinate 14,022 downwards.
GATAAGGTCAACCTCCATTTCCTGGTAGCCGCCAAGCATAACCACATCTTTCATAATACCCGAAGTGTGTTTGCCACCAATTTTTGTAATTTCAAAGCTGTGGCGATGCAAGTGCATGGGATGGATATCATCAGAAGCGTTATGCATTTGCAGCCGGTAACGTTTGCCCTTTTTGAGATGAAACATGGCCCGCATATTCTTCATGTCAAAAGCGACACCGTTGATGGTCCATCGGTTAAACCCGTTATCTGCTGCCTGTTGCTTGGCAAAGGTCATTTTTATTATTTCATCAGGTTCGGGCGCCTTTGTATTACGCTTGCCAAAAATAGTATAGTCCCATAAAAAAGGTTTGGGTTTTACCCATTTCGGCTTTCCCTGTTCACCGCTGTATTGTATAATCGTGCCCATACCGTTGCCCCGGTCGTCGTCTGCCAGATCGCCCATTATCCAAACGCCTGGCTTTTTCATCTCTACAATGGCGGATATACGCTCGGCCGTGCCGATCCACAATATAGGCACCTCGGCCGGATTTGGCACCGGGAATCCGTCCAGCTCAATCACTTTAAAAGTATGACCGGGCAAAGCAAGGCTACGGATCTCAGAAGCGCTGCCGTTAACAATATGAAAAAGTATCCGCTCTCCATATTTAACATGAATAGGCTTACCATGCCCAAGTTGACGCCCGTTTATGGTGAATATTTTATACCCTACTTCGTATCCCTTTGTTTTTATAATAGATTCCTTTTCTGCCTTTTCGCCCATTGCTTTTAGTGCAGGGATCATTTTACCGGTTAAAAAATCACTTGCCATATCGCCGCCCCGCATAAAATAAGGATCAAACTCTTTAAGCATAAGAAATTCTTCACGGTCATAGTTGGCAGATCTGATCTTTGGTTCTATGTAAACCGGGCCTACCTGGCCTGAATATTGTCCCGCGTTTAGATTAGGGCCTGCAATGGTATGGGTATGGTAAAAGCGTAAACCCGAAGGCTTTGGTATAAAAACCTCGCGGCGCATGCCATGCGGGGGAATGTACGGAGTTCCCTCTTCGGCCGCGCCATCCACCAAAACAGGGATAAATTGCCCGTGCCAATGAAACTGCTCCGGTATGTCGGTATCATTATAAATATCAACTATAGTACGCTGTCCTTCTTTTAAGCGCAACAAAGGGCCCGGAAACTGGCCATTATAAGTGGTTGTTGAAATGATATATTGTGGTCCAACCTCAATTAGCCCCGTTCCGATACGAATGGTATAGTCTGCTTTTTGCTTCTGTTCAGCCCCGGGCCTCGGGTTCTTTTCAACCTCAGGACGGTTTGATTTTATAAGTTCTAAAGCTCCAGCGGGGAGAATACCTGTAATTGGTAAAGCCAACCCTGCGGATTTAATAAATTTTCTTCGATCCATCTTTTTTAAATTTCAAAAACTTAATTAAACCTTACTCAATCTGCTGTCTGCTGAATATTTGCCTGCCCCGTAGATCAGCAGAAAAATAAGCCCCATTAACATGCTGAAATCGGCTCTTCCTTCATGTGCCGCAGCCCAAAGGCCGTGCTCCACAAAAATAGGGAATTTGGTACTACAGAGTGCTGTGAGTATCACAATTAGCAAAGGAATAGCGGCTAAACGGGTAAATAATCCAATGATCAATAGCGAGCCACAAATAATTTCTGTGGCCCCAACAAATGGGCCGAAAAACTGTGGATGAGGTATCCCGATTTTCATAAAACGCCCGGTGCCAATAGCATTGGGGAACATGAATTTTTGTATCCCTTCTGATAAAAATATCAGTCCAACCATAAGGCGGATAAAAATATTGCCGGAAAAATTATAAAACCGCGGCTTTTTCATTTGTTTTTAGGTTTGTGAGTTTCATAAAATGATGAAAATTGAATTTGATTGCAAGCTTACAACAAGAGCCGTTTTTTCATCATTATAATACATTTCTTACCCGGCCTGTGGATTCAAAAAGCCTTATCAAATTTATATGTTTTATTGATTAATAAGAGAATTGAAAACGGGGTATAAATAAACCAAAACATCATGCATTAAACTAAACTTTTCGTGTTGACAGTTGTTCTTTATAAGTTCAGATTTTATATATAAAGATTTGGATTTACTATGCCGTCCGGTCTTTTATTAATAATTGATTGTCATATATATTATATGTAAATTTATTATACCAATTTAACCTAAATAATAATTTTATGAGAACAAAAACTCCAGGTGTTTACATACCGCTGCTGGGTACGTTTTTTACCGACTGGTAATGCGCGTCGCCACTAAAAACCTTACCAACAAACCAAATAAACACCTTCACCATTAAACTTAATCGATATGAAAAAGATTTTAATATGTGCAGTTTTACTAAGCTGCACGATTTTAGGATGTAAGCAAACAAAAAAGGTATCTCAGGCTGGTGTGTATAGGCTGGAAAAACAAACGGTTAGTGGCGGCAAAAAAGATACTACTTATGTAAGAACACAGGTTAAAGTTTATACCGATCAGTATTTTATGTATTCAGGTATAGCACCAGATTCGTCTGTAGGGTTCGGTGTAGGATCATATAAATTAGGCACAGGCAATAAAATTACCGAGCATAACATATACAGTAGCGGGTCACTTGATTCAGCTAAAGATTTTAATGTGTTGGTTACTAAAACAGACAAAGGCTATAGTCAGGTTATTCCAGATATAGCAGTGGTGAAGGGTGTGAAATATAAGTTGATAGAGGATTATACCCAACTGCCATCAGCAGATACTTCCATTTTGGATGGGGTATGGAAACTGGATAAGACCTTTTGGGTAAAAGGGAAGGATACATTAAAACAAAATGAAACGCAGTATAAGATATTTTGGGGAGGGCACTTTATGTTCATACATCGTTATCCGCTTGATCAGGCTGCAACCAAATTTAAAAATGGCTTTGGTTACGGCGATTTTAGTTTAAAAAATGATACCCTTAACGAGGAAGATGAAATGTCAAGTCACGCATTACTGCTTCATCGCAAGTTTGCTATTAAGATCACATTTAATGGCAATGATGAATATTCACAAGTAATAAATGATTCAAAAACCAAGGAGCAAACAACAGAAATTTATAAGCGGTTGAAGTAACGGATTTTGTCATTGCAGGGCCTGTCTTTAATTCACTGGCGGGTAAAAAGTAGCGATAAAGTTTTAAATGGATATTGAAATAATAACCACTATTTGCAGGTCTAGTCCGTTTGTAACAGAAGATATTAAATAGGGCCATGACTTTTGCTTTATGATTGGGGGAAAAATGTTTTGCGTGGTATTGTAAATGGCCCTTTAAAAGTATCATTTAAAGTAAAAGAAGAAGAATTTGCCGCGATGTCTGATTCGATTGGATTATACCAGCCCCCTATGTTGCCAGGTATAAATGGGTGTTGGTGGAAGGGCTCAGCATATTCAACAAACAAAAATGGGAGCATTATATTAATCAGTCATGCAATTTGGTTAAAGCAAAACTTCCTAAAAGAATACTAATGCAACTCAATCAAACACTTTAACATTTAGTTGCTTTCATCGCTTATGGAGCATATTGTCAAAATTATTTCGGTTACAAAAGTAACACACAACGTCAGGCAGTTCAATCTCGAAAAACCGGATGGCTTTCATTTTAACCCGGGCCAGGCAACGGATGTATCTATCAATGAGGCGAAATGGAAAGACGAGCTGCGCCCATTCACTTTTACCTGCCTTAATAATGATCCTTACCTGCAGTTTACGATAAAGATATATACCGATCATTCTGGTGTAACCAATCGGTTAGGAGAGCTTAAAACCGGCGATGAACTTATAATAAGAGATGTTTGGGGAGCTATTGAATACAAAGGGCCCGGTTACTTCATTGCCGGTGGGGCCGGAATCACACCCTTCATCGCCATATTAAGGCAACTGCGCGAAGACGGGGAACTGGCTGGCAATACGCTGTTCTTTTCTAACCAAACAGACCAGGATATTATTCTGGAAAATGAATTGAAAGCTATGCCCGGCCTCGATATTATATTTACAACGACAAAGCAAAAGGATGGTAAAAATGATCACCGCAAAATTGACATTGATTTTTTAAAGACAGAAGTTAAAGATTTTAACAAACATTTTTATGTATGTGGTCCAGACCAAATGGTATTGGATGTAAGCAAAGCCTTAGAATCATCAGGTGCTAAACCTGATGCTGTTGTTTTTGAAAAATAGAGGATAAGCATTTAATGCAGATAATGTCCACCCGCCATTCTTTTTAAATATTTTCCAGTTAAGCGTTAGTTACATATCGTTTTCATATTATTTGCCGATTTTACAATTTAATCTGCAATGTCAAATAATAACCGCGCCCGTCAGCAGGGATAATTCCCGGCCCGGGATAGCTGTCTGCGCGGCGGGTGAAATACATTTTGTTCGCCAAATTATTGACTGTACCGGATAGTGAAAATGTTTTGCTCAGCTTATAGCTGGCAGACAAGTCCATTACCGTATAAGCCGGCACCAATCCGTCTACTGCATCCGCTGTAAGTACCGCATTCGTCGCGTCCGTAAATTGCGAACTGGTGTAGGCGACCTGGTAGCTGGCCGAGAACCTTTTATTTTTATAGGTTAGCCCTGTTTTAAAGACCACATCAGGGGCCAGCTCCACCTTTTTATTGTTAAAAGCCGGGTTAGCGCTATTGACATAGCGTGCATTGATCAAAGCCAGGTTGGAGAACACGGAAAGTTTAGCGTCCTTGTTTCCCCCGTTGATAAAATGCAATAGCTCCAGCTCCGCGAATGATTCCAGGCCTAGATTGCGTGAAGCGGCAATATTGGTGCGGTAACGGAACGTGTTAAAACTCGCGTCCGAAGCTTCAATGGTGCCGATTCGATTATTGTAATGGATCATAAAGAGGCTCACATCGTAATTAAAAACGGATGTGATGTTTCCGCGCAGGCCAATATCTGCCGAGTAGCCGGTTTCATCCTTTAAATTCGGGTTAACCTGCGTGGCCTTGGCAATAGAATAAAGGTCGTTAAAATTGATGGCCCGGTAGTTTTGTGAGATGTTACCGTAAAACTGTAATGCTTCATTTTGGTAATAACTCAGTCCGATGCCGCCGATCACAAAATGCCGGCTGTTGTTTTTTACATCATGCACCGGCTCGTTAAAAATCACATTTCCCGCCTGATCGGTATTGACAATGGAATAATTACCATCCGCCTTTGTCACAATATCTTCAAACCGCAAGCCGGGTATCATACTGAATTTTGAAGTTAGCCGGAATATGTTTTCTGCAAAAAGGGCCACATTATCATTCGGAAAAGTATAATGCGAATAGGCGTTCAGGTCAGTCTGAGCGCTGCCATAATTAAAATCGGTAGGGTTTCCGGTCGACCCATCGTTGCCCAGCCCTTGTTCACGGGTAGTATGGCCTTTATAATACCGTATGCCCACCAGTAAATTTTGAGGCTCATTATTGATCTTGTAGGTGTATAGCAAGCGGCTCTCATTACCGTAGTTGGTATACTTGTCTTTATACAGGTCCCTGTCGGCCCCTACATCGATGCGGTTGATCAGGTCAAGGTCGCCAATGGCATACCTGCCTGCAATTAACCCGAAGAACCGGGAGTTGAAAGTTAGGTTGTCGTTTATCCTGTAATTCAGCAACACCGCTCCCAGGTTCCAATTGATCTTGAACCAGTTCCTTGCCCGGATAGACTGCCGCGGGGCAACCGCAAATTCTGCGTCAGTCAATCCGCCGGGCTGGTGGGCCAGGTAATCTTCATGCGTGTACTGAAGCGTTATGGAGAATTTATCCGTAGCCTTATAAGTCAATGAAGTATAACCTACGTTAGCATTGAATTCAGAATTTGGTCGCCAGCCATCCCCTTGCTTATGCTGAAAAAAAGCATAATATTGTAGTTTCCCATCCGTTCCGCCAACACTGGTGCTGGTATTCCAGAAACCCCAGGAGCCCGCGGTTTCATTAGCGGTCAATTCAAAAGGCTTGTCTGCCGGACCCTCTTTTAATTTATAATTGATCAGGCCGCCAAACTGTGTACCATATTGCAGGGAGGATGCGCCTCTTAATACTTCGATACGGTCCGTCATTTCAGCGGTAGGGGTATAGTAACTTTCGGGATAACCCAGCGCGTCCGCACTAATATCATAACCGTTTTGCCGCATATTAAAATTCGTTACCCGGTTAGGGTTCAGGCCCCTGCCGCCGATACCCAATTGCAAGCCAGCTACATCGTTTTCCCAAATATTTAATCCGGCGACCTTTGAATAGATCTGCCGCGTATTATTGGTGGCTTTGTTCGCCGTGATATCGTCTAATACAACGACTTCGCTTTTCTTCCCCGCGTTTATAGTTGTGCCTTCAACCGCCCTTAAACGGGTAACCCCAAAAGTGGGTTCTTTGCCGGCTTTTATGGCCACCGTTTGGAGCTGTTGTATACTATCAGCAAGCTGCACATTAACGATCAGGCTGCTATTTACTTTCAGATCTTTACTTATTGGCTTATATCCAACCACTGAAACGGTGAGTGAATACTTCCCTTGCGGAACTGCTCTTAGCTGGTAGTTTCCTGTCGTGTCAGAAGCGGCAGCAAGTGAAGTTCCTTTTAAAGCGATGGTCGCATTGGAAACGCCGGTACCCGCTGCTGTCTTCACAGAGCCGGATATAGTAAAGGTTGTTTGCGCGGCCGCACGCAGCGAACTGGTTAATAAGATAGATAGTATGATATAGATGTATTTCATTTTTTGTTTGATTGAAACGGCAGTATCCATTTTTTGGCACCAAAGCCATCCTGTTCTTTCGCAAGGTTAACGGTACTGTCGATATAAAGCTTGCTGCCGCTGCCGTTCAATGTCACATAGCTTTCGGCGGTCACAACCGGGTTTGCGATTCCCTTTTTTTGATACTCACCCGCCAGGAAATGCGCGAATTGCAGGATCATATCCGGCTGTGTGGACATTTGCGTTTCCTGGAAATCGGTCAAATATTGGGAATTGATAATTTCAGACTGTTTACCAGTTTGCAGATCTTTCACATGAAAAAAGACCGTACCGCCTTTTTCCATCAGCATTACGCGCCAGGAAAATCGGTAGCCTTCTTCGGTCCAGTATAATTTACCGGGATAAAGTAAATAGCGAAAAGGGAGTAATAGCTGAACAGTAAAATGCAATAATAGCACTCCATAAATGAACCTGGCTTTGAATGGCGATAACTGATATCGATTGAAAACAGTTTGTTTGCGTTGAGGCAAAAACCTTTTTAAAAAATTGATGATGCGGATATGTGTATTTTCTGAAAAGAAAATAACCGTCACAAAGATCATGATATAGGGAAACATCCCGATCTTAAAGAACCAGCCTGTTGCTAAATGAAAAATAATTACCAGTACATAAGCTGGTTTCCGGTATCGTTTATCCAGTAATAAGAACCCGATAAACAAATCGAACAAGGCCCCAAACCAGCTGGCCGCATAAGCCACCCAGGTTTGGGTCAACATACCACCGATGATGGGCAGGTGGCTGCTGGCCGGCAGCCATATTTTGAGCGGCATCGCCGCGATCAGCCAGTCGTAATTAAGTTTTGATACCCCGGCAAAAAAGTAAACCAGCAACAACTGAAGTTTAAAGATATTGATCGTCCATGCCGGGATTTGGTTAACTAATAAATCCGGTTTTCTCCATATATCCACGGAGAAATTGCGGTTTGCGGGTACCCAGATCATCAGAAAAGCCATCACGCTGATAAAGTAGTAATGGTTGAGATAAGTGGTTTTATCCAGAAGTTCTACATAAGTAAAGCATAGGAAAAAGGAAATAATAGCCACCCTGTAAAATAAACCAATAGTGACCAATATGGCTGCCAATACCAGTATCGCGAACAGGAGATATATCCCCGTTGCGCCCGGCGGCCTCACCCAATCAAAACCGTAAAAGGTAAAGTGGAATTTAGGCTTTATATAAAAGGCAGTCACCCACCCGCGGAGGATAAAACGCACCACACTGACCAGCATAATAGTGCCAAATGCTATGCGCAGAACGGCAAGAGGGGCAATATGCAGATGGCCCTTAAAAAAGGGGTTAAAACGGTCCCTTAATTGCAGCATGTTTTAGTCCCCGTCATTATCGCCATAGGTGATCAAAATACCCAGCGAGGAGGTCATATCCGTTTTTAGCAATACAGTGAGCTTTTGCAATTCGGTATAGGCCGAGGTTACCGCGGCATTATTCGTTTGGATATTTAGGGATAAGGGATCTGTTAGGCCTTGCAGTTTGCTTGTTGCCGAGGCAAATTGCGCGATGATGGCGCTGTTAAGCGAACCACCATTGTACTGTGCCTTTGCGCTAATCAAATAATCATCAAAGCCAGGCCCGCTGCTGCCCGTATAGATATTTTGTATGGTCTGCAAGTGCAGCAAAACCAGTTGGACAGACATTTTGGAATAATAAGCCTGTACTTTTTGGGGATAGGTGGTACCCATGGACTGTATACCGGCCGGAATACCGATCTCGTAATTTTTCAAGGTTTCATAGTCGAAGACCAACTGGTTGGTCAACTGTCCTATCGAACTGCCAACATCCGTGCCGTCCGCATTGATAAAAGTGGTTTTATAGGTAGCTGTCCAGCCATTTAAAACCGTTGTCGCATTTTTCTTTAGTTCTGCTGATAATGCTGCCAGGTAAGTTTTGCTGTAAGTCGCATTGGCCCCGGTTGTATACTGCGCGAGTATAGCTGTATTATCGGCGCCCACCCCAAACAACAGGTAATCCAGCGCTGGAAAACCTTTGGCGGCCAAATTCGACAGCAGGCCGGGGTTATAGGTCGACGTCGCGATATTGCTGTTGATCTGGTTGATATCGGCTGGGAAGGTATTGGTGTTCACCCTGAGCTGTATCTGTGCCGCTGGGCCTATCTCAAATACAGACACCACCTGCCATTGTTTATAGGCAGCCTGGAAAGCGGTTTGCAGTGCCACCAGGTTAGCGCTGTTTGACGCGGCCGTGAAAGTCGTCACTGCCGCATCCAAATTAACGGTGGCTGCCTGGTAGGCGGTATACCCCGGGATAATGATATTGGTGCTGATATTGGTCAGCACACCTTTCCGGTCAAAGGATGAACCCGTGTTATTAGGATTTCCGGCATCTGATTTTTTGCAGGATTGAATCAGGATAAATGTCGTAGCGGCTATCAAAGCCAGGCAGATGAATTTACGCATGGTATTTTATTTTTATGGTAAAACCATCCGTACTTTCTATAGTGCGGATGGCTAATTTCTATAGGTATTTATTATTAATTATAATATATCCTGTACGCTTACAAAATTGTATTGCGTAGCAACTGCGGCCTGGATATTGTTCACATCTGTTATCGTCAGGTCCCAGAAATTTTTCGGGAACAAGGCCAGTATCGTATTGATCTGTGCATCTGTAATTACTTTTTTAGGATTGTATTTTAAAGAGTAAACAAACCCGTAGCATTCAGACAGTCGGCTGTTCCTGGCTACGTTGTCGCTGATAGATGCTTTAATTTCGTTGATCTCCTGTAAAACGGCGGCACCGGTCAGCCTTTCCATAGTGTTCATAATGATCGTTGCCTGAGCGGTAATGGTTGCTTTATCTTTAGCGCTTATGGCCGCCCGTCCCTTTAAAAAGGCATCCATAAGAATCTTGTTAGCGTGGAAACCCGAATCTACCTGGGTGGTATAGCTGCCCCAAAGTTTAACACCTGTTTTATTGGTTGGGAAATTAACAGGGACGCCCCAATAGCCAAAGGCCATATCCCAGGCATGCTCCATCGCGGTCTCACCGTTTACCACTGTCGTATTATCGATAGAAAGTTTTGCTATGGCATCCATGGTGGTAACAATCTGGTAGGTAACCAGTCCGCCCATCGTGCCTTTATTAAACACCTGCGCATAATTAACGCCCAATCCGGTTAGGGCATATTTGGTTGCTGCATTTGCTGAACTTGTACCTACACCGGTGATACCCCTGCTTGCGGGTTGATTTGAGCTGCTCGCTTTCACCAGGCTGTCAATAAAATTGGGAACGTCTGTTTTGTACAGCGCTGCACCCTGATCTTTTATCTGTACACCAGATGTATTATACGTTGCGGTTGCAAACGGTGAATTCGTATTGGAAAACATGTTTTTTAGCGTTGTGGCGCTGATTGGACCAGTAAGCGCGGTCTTCATGACTCCAGACATTTCCGTATACATGCCTAACCGTGTTGTAGCGTCGGCAAAATTTGCATTGCTGAAATTATAGGTTGTCGGTATGGTATAATTTGGTACGGGATCGCTTGATGATCTTTTACAACCAGCGGCGAGTAGCAGCACCGCTGAACATATAGTTATCGAGGTAATGATTTTTTTCATGATGGCTTGTTACGTATGTTTTAGTACGGAGCAAAAATAGCAGTAACAACCAGGGGTGACAATCCCCCCACGGAGGTAATTTTTAATTAGTCTAAATAAGGTTGTTGTTTGCCCGTATTACCGATGCGAAGTCTGAAATATTCTTAAAGGTAAAGCCAAGCTTTTTGATGATGTTTTTACGGTGAGACTTAACAGTATGAATGCTTAGGAATAGCCTTTCCGCTATTTCCCTATTGGTCAGGCCTTCAGCAACAAGGTGAACTATCTCTATTTCGCGGGTTGATAACACAGGGATGGCATCCTCTTTTTCCGGCAGTAGTTTGCTACCAAATAGCACTTCAAAGGTGTTTTTGCAAAAAAACTGCTCCCCCTTAGACGTGGTGTATATCGCGTGGACAAGCTCTTCGCGGCTGCATTCTTTAAATACATAATTCCTGACACCGAGGTTGAGTACTTCTGATACACCTTTCCTGTTTTGCCTGTTGGATAAAATCAGGATATGGATGAAATCGAAACTTTTATGTATATGTTTTACATCCTGGATAGTAATCCTGTGATTATAATTAGGATCGATGATAACTACCTGCGGCTTCAACTTAATAATCATTTGCTCCAGCTCAATAGAACTTCCGGCATTTCCAACAATCTTTATATCTAATATTTCAGCTAATACTGCCTTTGTGCCTTCCCTTGTCAGTGTCTGATTATCTGCAATAAGGATATTGATCACGGTTGATGTTATTTAGTCTAATTCTAAACAAAATTACGAAGTTTATTTTAACTGAGCTGCCTAATGACAAAATTTTATATAATTCCAGTTATAAAGGCAACATCCGGTAAGTATATCAAACGTCATCCGGTTGGTACTTTCTCCAATATGCGGAACAACTCCGCCGGAAACTGTTTTAGGGAACATGCCTTAACGCGTGCGTATTGTGTGGCTTGGATGGTTGCGTCGGGTGCTGATGAAGGAAAATTATGTAAAGGTCAAGGCCTTTGAATAATTTACTCATATATTATATATTTAAGTAAAATTGTGGTAGTATCTCAGTTTGAATTTATTCTATACCCAGATTCTTTGTCTGTAATATATCTCCAACTTGAAAGAATACCAAATAAGCAAACATTCACAGTGACCGAATGTCCTTAGTTGATTAACTGCCATTTGTTTATCACATATCTTGTATTTTTGAATTGTCCGGTTCGCTTAATTGTACCTTTTCCGTTTTTCCATAACAGAGATACGATATTACAGCTACCTTTTTCATAGTTAAAGGTTATTCCGTCATCGTCAAATAAGGTTGCCTCTGTTTTATTACTTCCATAAACAAAACATGTTATTTCAAATTTGGTATCTGGCGCTACATGCTCAACGGGTCTGGCCAATGGCAGTATGGTTCCTCCTTTGATAAATATAGGCAACTGTGTAAAGCTTGTTTTAATGGTATATTCTTTACCGCCAACATATTTCTGGTTAGTATTATAGTCATACCAGGTGCCTTCAGGAAGGTACACAACTCTTTCGTCTTTACTTTCGGTTAATGGCGCTGCCAGAATGCTATTACCTATCATGTATTCGTCAGAAATATTAAACGTTTTTCTATCATCCGGGTAATCCACTACTAAAGCTCTGAACGGCGGAATGCCCATAAAATGATAATCGGCAAAGGCATTATACAGGTACGGGATCAGGCTCATCCTGAAATTAAGCAATTTACGTACGTCCGCTTCAACCAATTTGGCATTATCCATCAATTCGCCGGCATTGTTCTTTTTGATATTAATCTGCAACCAGGGCGGATTTTGCAAATACCATGAATTATAAAGGGTTTGTGCCGATAGTACCGCCGTCTGACTCCGCCGCATAAAGTCTTTTATCGAATTTGATTCCCGCACTTCCGGAGACCAGTTCATTCCTGAGAAGCCGGAGTTCACGATCAGTCTGATGTATTGGTCATGGTCATAAGTATCGCTGTACAATGCTGACGGATAAGATGAGGCAAAAGCATTAGATGCCCTTACATCCAGATAAGTACGTAAATTGTTCTTTTTATAAATGTTAAAGATGGTCTTTTGATAAAGTAAACCAAATAGCTGGTGCATCTGTTCGCCGTCGATACCCGAAGGAAACTGGCTTAGCTCGGGAAAACTCCAGGAATTGCTTCCAAAAGCAATATTTGAGTTGTCGCATTCATCCATTTTAAAGCCCGATATGCCTTCTTTTACAAAGGTGTTTTCATGGTAATTTGCAAAAATGTTACTTGCCGTAGTATCGGCAAAATCGGGCACAAGCCCATTCCAAACCAAATAGTTGCCGGCTCTGCTTTTTAGGGGTTCGTAAAGAGGCGATACCGTTGATACAAACGCATGCTCCCATAAATTGAGGTGAAAGCCTTTATTCTTCATGGTATCTATAAATCCATTTGGCGAAGGAAAAAGTTTTTTGTTCCATACATAAGAGCATGAATAAGCGGCCGTTTGCCATTTTGGTTCGATACCAAGCACATCACAAGGAATGTGATTATTTCGAAAGTATGCAGCCATTTTACCTACCTGCTGCTGGTTAAAATCAGCCTTTACACGATATTTTACGCCAAGTCCCCAAATAGCCGGTAAAGCGCCCCCGCCGCCAAACAAATTGTAACGCTGCAGTACGTTTTTTAGGTCAGGTCCTTCAAAAACAAAAACTTCTATCCCTTTCGCACCGGGAATATCAACAGTTACATTACCCGCTGCTTTGTTATTGTTTTTATATAGTTCTTCAACAGATCCGCCGCCTTTGTGTTCCTCGGCGATGTTATTATTATCATTTAATTTAGCCGTGCTGCCACAATAAAAAGTGGTGTATCGGGCCGTGTTTATTAAAATGCCGTAGCCTTTGTTGGATACATAGAACGTGGCCGGGCCATGAGTATAACCCACATCATTTAACGGGTTATCGTTAACAATCGGTCTTATTTTCAAACCCCGCTGGTTAAAAGAACCAAGTTGCAAACCAAAGCCGTATAATTGTTCACTGTCATCTAATGGAACTTCCACAATCACTCCTCTATTATTAACGGTAATCTTTATATCAGCTATATTGAATGGCAGTTTACCCACAGGTAACGTCTCCATTGCTGCCTTCATTGGCAATTCTGCACAAAAACCATACGGCGTAAATTTATCAGGCACACCCAATGAGATCTTTTGTACACCTGCTGCTACGTTTTCCGCCTGAGCATATGCTTTTATAAAAGCTATCTGAAATATAATAAATAGGGTCAGTGTACGGATCATATATTTTTTCATATAAAGTTTAAAAGTTATTAAATAAAAAAAATTGTCTTATCAGGGAGCTTTTTTAAAGCTCTCCCATTTAATCACCAGGGAACCATCTTTTGGCCACCCGGGCTCAGGGACGTTCTTGTCGCCATCCCAACCTGCTGTCATCATCGCCACGGCGTATAACAAACCACCATTAGATGGTATATAAGGATAAGGATTGCCTCCACCAACGAAGCCATGCTCGTCAAAAACAAACCTTGGTGATGCATTTAATAGCATATCAACCGCCTGTCCCGGGTGTCCCAGCCTGGCTGCACACATCGCTACCATGGGGAAATCCCATCCCCAACCGGTACCATACCGCCA
>JAQBOK010000274.1 GCA_028288085.1 Mucilaginibacter sp. | reverse complement strand
CCGTAATCCACCCAGCGTGTTTTATCATCAGTTGGTGTAAAAGCATTTCCGTCAAACTTTCCTATAAAATATTGGGTTGCCGATCCACCGTTCGGACCGCCCGGGTTAAGATTTACTATCAGCACCCAATATGTTTTACCATTCAACTTTAAAGGGAACAGGTCAGGACATTCCCATACACCGCCGTGAGCGCCCAGCTCCTTTCCAAATTCACTTTCTTTTTTCCAATTCTTCAGATCAGGAGATGAATAAAATGTGATATGATCCAAGGTTGCCAAAGTCATCACCCATTTTTTATCATCAGCATACCACATTACCTTAGGATCACGAAAATCCCTGATCCCAGGGTTCTTTAATACAGGGTTACCCGCATATTTGGTCCAGGTTTTACCTTCATCCAGACTATAGGCCAGGCTTTCGTTTTGGAAATTATTTTTTCCGGCCTTTTCACCTATTGGATCGTGATGCGTGAATATAGCTACTAATGGAATTTTTCCTTCTTTGCCGAAGCCCGAAGTGTTGTTGGAATCCACTACGGCGCTTCCTGAAAAAATATATCCTAAACTATCAGGATACAGTGCAATAGGTTTTTCTTTCCAATGCATCAGATCTTTACTTATCGCATGTCCCCAGTGCATTGGTCCCCATGTAGTACCATTTGGGTAATATTGAAAAAAAAGATGATATGTGCCTTTAAAATACACCATTCCATTTGGATCATTAATCCAATGTTCTTTTGGTGAAAAATGTATCTGCGATCGGAATTGCTCATTATAAACGTGTCCGGATTGATTTTGCGCTTTGCACAAATTGCAACTTAGGAAAGCTACCCATAGTAGTAAGATAAAAAATTTATTTCTCATAACGATATTTATATGGCTTGTAATGTAGTCAGCTTCTTAAAAGAGATATTAAGAAAACTACTGCTTTTACTGAATGCATACCAATCTCTTTAATGGCATGCAGGCAGTGTACATCGTTTGCTTAATAAATACTATAATTTTATTTTGACATAATGATTATCGATAGTGTTAACTGGCCATCATTAACCATATAAAGGTGAAGCCAGTAAACCCGGAACATCTAAACTATAATCAATGTTTTCATGGTAAATGTTGTTTTATTCTGTTTAAACAAAGCTAAATCTGCCGGGTAATTTGTTTTTACCCGGCAGGAATTTTACCAGCCTGGATTTTGTTTATATAATCCTTTACTAAAGTTGATTTGGTTTAAAGGAATAGGCAAATATTCATCACGGTTCTTTGTGAACTTAGCTCCTGCAAGATGTGGCGTGCGAGTTGTTTCTACCTGGAAATAATTATTCAGGTAAGTATCCGCAATTCCCCAGCGTACCAGATCAAAGAAACGGTATCCTTCCATTGAAAATTCAAGTCTTCGTTCAAAACGCATAGCCTGGCGTGCATAATCATTGGTCCAGTTGCAATTCACACCAGGTTTATAGATATCCATTTTATAATGAGACGTTGGCGTGCCATCTGTTTTAACTAATAATGAAGTACTATTAATTGCCCTTTGGCGGACCATATTTATTAAAGGTATTGCCTGGGTTTCTTTCCCCATTTCTATCAACGCCTCCGCTTTCATAAGCAACACATCAGCAAAACGAATGATTTCCCAGTTTTTCGAGCTTGACATAAATGGCGGAAAACGTGTAAAAGAGGGATCTGTATAGGCAACAACTTCTTTCATGCTTAACAAAGGGCCATATGTTTGCGGCGCACGTGACCATGAGGCATCATAAACCAATGCTGTTTGATATTTATATGGATGTCCCGGTATCGCAACAGTATGATCAAGCCTTGGATCGAAGGTATTGGTTTGATAATCTCCTTGAGGCACTACATCTGTTTCATTAAAAGTGTCGAATTCCGGCAAACCGGTAGCATTTGTTTTAAATGCGTTCACCATATTGTCACTTGGTACATGGAAACCACAGCAACCATACTGAACGTTCATAGGATAATTCAGGCAATGTCCGTAATCAATACGCCCAAGGGGGGTTCCATCATTTTTAGAGTATTGAACGGAAAATATACTTTCCGTAGAATTATTAAATTGCGGTAAAAAATTGTTAGCAAAATCAGTGTTAAGACCATACTTGCCAGAGTTAATAACGCTGTCGCAATAACTATTCACCAGTGCCAATTTCGCTTGGTCAATACCGGTGACGTTATTTTTATCATCCTGCGTATAGGCCTGGTATAAAAGTGCCTTGGCCAGATAAGCCTGGGCAGCACCTTTTGAGGCACGCCCAACCTGTGCCTGAGTTACAGGGAGATTAGCGGAAGCGAAACGAAAATCATTGGCAATATTGGTCCATAACTGATCGCTAGTCAAAGCCACATTAGAAACCGTGTTGTAGGTCGATTTAGGCATAGTTTCATCTAACCAGGGAATGTGATTAAACAACACTTTTAAAAGAAAATAAAAATGCCCTCTTAAAAATCTTAGCTCCGCTTGCCTTTCGACTTTGTTTGGATAATTGGATACAGATTGGGCATTAACCAAAGCAAGTGCCGTATTGGCCCTGGCAACACCCACGTATAATTGGTAGAACACCGCATCAGTTGATCCGTTGGTGATCAGGTTTGTTGAAAATGTTTCGTATTGGTTAAATTCAACAACATCCCCAGAACCGCCGCCGCCCTTATAGGCATCGCCGCTCCTGATACTACCAAAAGCCCACATACTACTGAAAGGATAGGTATAGTGGTCATTGCCCAGGTACGAATAAGCAGCGGTTACCATGGCGTCAGTATTGGCCGGTGTACTTAAATCCGATGAAGAAACAACGCCTTGAGGTTTTTCATCAAGGTATTTTTTACACGAGGCAGAGATTATCGTAAAGATAAATGCTGCGATATATTTGATATTTTTCATGTTCCTGTTTTAAATTAGTAAGAAAAATTAACACCGATAGTGGTAATAACTGGTATTGGATATAAATTATTAGAATTTTCAGGATCCGGGCCGGTATAGGATGCGCTTTTGAATTTTAATAAGTTGCTTGCCTGCACATATATGGTAGCTCGCTGAAATTTGACCTTTTTTAACACATTTTTCAGATCATAAGC
>JAQBOK010000229.1 GCA_028288085.1 Mucilaginibacter sp. | reverse complement strand
AAAAGCAACAAAAGGTCAAGACAGAAAAAAGCTTCAGCCCGCCCTGCCGGTTCGGTTCTTACGCTTTTTTGTGCTTCGCACAGTGCAAAAGCTAAACCGTCATTCCCGCCATACACCCAGCCCGCTTTTCTGTCAACCCCACGCTCTTTTTATTTTAAGGTCAGCAAACCAGCTTCAGCCGAAATTAGCCAAAACAATGCAGGCCACGAGCGCAGGAAAGGGCATAGCAAATTTTGCAGAAGCGAAGGCATAGAGCGAACGCAGTAGGGCAAAAGATTGCAGCCGTGGTTTTGACTGATTTGGCAGGGCAAAGGCCATGAGCGAAAGAAGCCTTTTGCTGACAGCGCTTTTGGTTACTTTGATGCGTCAAGGTAACTAGGCCCCCCGCGGCCATGAGCGGAACAACATTCAATAAACCACAATCCAACTACCGCGATGTCGAAGCATGGCGGACAGGCCTACCGCACCGCTCTTCGAGAGCCTCAGAGTGACACTTGTCTTTTATGTCAATTCCCCTTCAGAACCCAAACGATTTTAATGCAATGCAAGCCTAAGGGAAGCCCTTTGCGTGCTTGATTTTATTCACTTGTTGTTTGTTTTTCAATAGTGTTCATGAGATCGCTACGCTAAGTATTGTTGCTTTTTTATGAAGAAGAAAGCAAAAGAGTCTCAATGGTCATGAGCAGACGAAACAATATTTAAACCAATTTTCAATTCCCAGACGTTGCCATAAAATCATTGATCGCCTCAATATAATAGCAGCCCTGCATATTCCGACTACGCATTTTACCGGCAATACCCTTCACTACCTGCTGAATTTTTTGCTCCGAAGCAATAAAAGGACAACGGGTTTGCGGGTTATCGAATTCGTGCTGGTGCAGTACAGCTATACCGGTAAGCATAACTTTAATGGCTTGCAAGGCAGGGGCATTTTTACGCATCTGGTGCCATTCCATAAAGTCGGCAAGGTGCAGGGCAATTATTTTTTTTGCTTTTGGTGCCTCAGCTTCGCGTTTCAGCAAGGCATTATCTTTCATTTTCGATAGCGTATCCACGTTTACCAAAGTAATATTAGGCAATTCGCGGGCGCTTAACTCTACATTATAAGGAATAGACAGGTCGATGATCAGTTTATCGCCACTATTTTCAAGGTGATGTTTCAAAATAGTAGGTTCGATGGCATTAGTAGCAGCCAATATAATATCTGCCGATGCAATCTGACTTGCCAATTCACTCATGGGCGCATATTGCAAATTTAGCTCAACAGCCAGTTGTGCCGCTTTTTCTTCGGTGCGGTTAACAAGGGTGATATTGGTTGTCTGCAGGTAATCAACCAGGTTTTTACAGGTGTTGCGACCAATTTTACCGGTACCTATCAGCAATATTTTTCCCCCGGCTTTAACGGCAATGTGTTCTTTAATGTACTGCACTGCGGCAAACGACACAGAAACCGTACCAGCGCTTAAAGCCGTATCATTTTTAATTGATTTTGACGATTGCAGCACACTATTCACCAGGCGCTCTAAAAAGCAGTTGATAAAACTGCGTTCTTTAGAAAACTTTACCGCTTGCTTTAACTGACCTACAATTTCATAATCGCCCAATATCTGCGAGTCCAGGCCTGCGCCAACATGGTATAAATGCTCTACGGCCTCTGTTCCCTTTTTGCTGTAGGCTAATTGGGTAAAAGTTGCGGCATTGCCCTTGGTTTGTGTACACAACAGATCAATAAGCTGGGTGGCGGTATCCGCAAAACCATAAATCTCGGTACGGTTACAGGTAGACAGGATGAACAATGAATTGAGCCCGAAAGAAGGCGCAAGCCTTAATACATTTTCGTACTGATCATTACTGATAGCAAATTGCCCCCTGGTAGTTGCATCAGTTTTTTTATAATTGATACCCGCAACAAAGAAATTAGAAATATTAACAGGTCTGTTTGTATACATTTAAATCATTTTAATCAGATACGTCATATCTTACCTGCACGTTGCTAATGGGTTACCATTAAACAGCTCAAATATGCGGCAGTAACGCCTTACAAAGTGTGATCTGGAATTTATAAAAAAATGACCTTCGTCAGGTTTTGGGGCTGAAAGCAATGATATTTAAATTTATAAGGTTAAAAAAAGCCGGGAACCATCAGATTCCCGGTTCTAAAAATAATAATTCAATTTAATAAATCAATAGTTCATTAATTAATTAGTGAACTATAAAAGTGCCTACCAAAAGGGCAAGTACATCAGCCATAGCAAGCGGTTCGTCAAATGCTGCTGTTGCTGCCGCAATTCCAATGGTACTGCCAGTAGTAACGCCGGGTAGTTTAGAAACATCCACTCCGCCCTGCATTACATTTTCTTCGCCGGCGTAGTTGGCATTCACCCCAACTATGCCCGTATCATTCCCTACAGATGCGGTGCTGGTAATCCATGGTGTAATAGCTGCGCCATAGCTAAGGGCGCGAAGATAACGGATAGCCGAAGCATGGCGCGCCTCAACCGCGTGGATAGATAAGGCGGCAGTAAGCACAACCTGGTTACCCATAAGGTTTGGCGCCTGACCTTTATAGGCCCGCACTCCAGTATCTTCAAATGTTTCGGCAACGGCCAAAAAAGTTTGGTAATTGGTTAGTACATCCTTAAATGGCCCGTTATGTGTTCCATTTCCTGCAGTAAGGTCAAATGTAGGTGAGGTAACCGGTGTGCCGTTTAATGATTTAATTACTGTTTGCAAAAAAGTTACATGATGATTTTCATCATCGGTGATATCAGCAATATAACTGGCGTCACTTGCAGGGATCAGTCCCGCTGAAGCGGTGCCCTGGTTATAAAAATACGATTCAAGGTATTCCAGTGTCAATGCAAAGTTCAGCACATCAACAACTGATGCAGTTGCAGCAGTAGCGCCATAGGCTTTTTTAAACATGGTGCCCAATGCAAATGGCAAAGCCGATACGGCCACTTTTGAGCCAAAGCTGGTAATATTTTTGATCGCATCACGGCGCGGACTTATCCGTTCGGTGAATTCCGGATCAACGTTTTCTATTTCTTCTATGATATTAAATAAATTCATGGCGATGTCTTTTTTTAAGCTACGTAATTATAGTTTGATGCGTTTACCTTGGTGCTGAGATAAGTATTGGCAATGGGTAATACCTGCGCTATGGTAAGCGAGGTGTTAAGTCCATTAGTATCTACAACATCATTACCGGCATAATCACCTAATTTTAACAAGTTGCGTATATAAGCAGCGTGCCGTGCTTCAACCGATACAATTTTACCTGCCAATGTGAGATACTCTGCACTTTGTATCAGGTATGCGGCGCCATCATAAGCGTTTACCCCCGTATCTTCAAAAGCTTTTGCAGCACCAAGTACCGAAGCGCGGTCGCTGAAATTGATCTTACTGAAATCAACTGTAAGTGACGGAATGGCTTTGGCGCCCAGCGCGGCTTTAAAAAACTCGCGGTGGCAAATCTCATGATCACGTATATCTGTTAACATAGCTTTTTCATTATCGGTCATGCCTGAATATGGCGTATTAATTACCTGGATATAAAAAGCGGCTTCCAATTGCTCTAAAGCATAAGCATAGTTTAGTATCCCTGTGTCTCCGCTCCCGATATCGATACCGCGGTTAAAATTAATAGGATGATCCTTGTGGCATGAAGCAACGGCAAGCAGGCCAACCGACGCGGCGCCCGCACCGGCATAGCGCAAAAACGACCTTCGGGCAATTTTTGCATCCTTAAAGTTTTCTGGTGTTTCTGTTTTCATAGCAGATAGGTGTTTGTAAGATATGTTTTATCAATTTAATTAATAAGAGATACGAATAGCAACCTATGTCGGTTTTCAAAGTCACCGTAATTTGCACAACCCCATGTTGTTGGGGTTATATCAGATCTTTAGCGTTTTTTGCCTGTTCTGTAGCATGATCAAAGCCTTGGCTGCTCTTACCTCCCGGGTTTCAGCCTGTTTAGCCGAACCCACCCAATCACAATAGCCCTGTTTATAAGATTTAGACAGGCTTTCAAAAAATGTTTTGGCTGTTATATCCTGCGCTAATAATACTTCAAGTTCGGCAGGAGTGCCTTCTATGTGTTCTCCTTTTTTAAGCATAGGTGTACATTGGTTGATCTGAAGAGTTAAAAATAGTAAGAATATCTTATTTCCTATCTAAAATAAAGGATGTGTTCCCTGTGATTTAACGTGAAAATACGCTTAAAATAACGTGAAAATACGTATGCACTATCTTATACTTCCTTATAAATTTATGCTTGTAATAAGGTGATTTATAATTAATGCGGTGATATTATAATATACAACCGGGACGCCGAAAACGGATGATAGAGTAGGCCGAATTTTCTGACCCTTTAATTCTCAACTCATGAATGATTTAATCTTTTGGGCAACATTTATTGTCCTGGCTGCTTTGGTTTACATTTTCGATAAAAAATATTATATGCTCCGCGACAACAGTACGGCCACTCCCCGGCCATACAGTTTTGCCCGTGTGCAACTGGCCTGGTGGACAATTATTGTAATGGTGTCTTTTATCAGTATCATTATTGCAAGGGGAGTTGCCCCCACTTTTGATACCTCTACCCTTTACCTTTTGGGTATCAGTTCCGCAACCACCATTGGGGCAACGTTGATAGATATAAATGATCAAACAGATCCAAACGTTACCGGGCTGGGTCAGAATATGAAGAGCGAGGGTTTCTTCCTGGATATTTTGTCTGATAAGAATGGGGTAAACGTGCATCGTTTTCAAACTGTTGTATTCAATATCGTTTTCGGGGTTTGGTTCATTGTTTCTGTGTTGAGCAAGCTTAAAGATACTGGCATATCTCCCGATGCGATAATGCCAGTCATTACAACAAATAATTTAATTCTGCTGGGAGTAAGCTCAGGTGTGTATGCTGCATTAAAAACAACGGAGAACAAACAACCAACGGAGAGCGATAGTAAAACAGCAGCCTCACAGCCAGAAATTGTTACAGACGAAGCTAAAGCACAAGGATAAAACTCAATCATCATGCAAACTACTTTTGTAAAAAGCCCCAATTTTACACCGGGCAGAAAAACTTATACGCCCATAGCTATTGTGATCCATATAATGGAAGGTTCGCTAGAGGGAACGGATAGCTGGTTTAAAAGTACCGAATCTGTCGTATCTGCACATTACGGCGTTGGCATTGATGGCGAAGTGCATCAGTATGTGTTAGAAACTGATAGCGCCTGGCATGCTGGCAGGGTAAATGCGCCTACATGGTCCCTCATAAAACCCGCAGGCAATGGCGCTTATATAAATCCTAATTATTACACCATAGGCATTGAGCACGAAGGCAACGAGAATACCGACTGGTCTGACGCTACCTACCAATCCAGCAGCAGCATGATCCGTGATATAGCCCAACGATGGGGCATCCCTATTGACAGGCAGCACATTGTTGGTCACCACGAGATCTATTCATTAAAAGCATGTCCCGGTACAAAGGTTGATTTTAACAAATTGATCTCGATGGCATCAGGTACCCCGGTACCGCTGGGGCCGGTTGCAACGGGTGTAAATAAAGTACAGGGACCCGGCAAGGTTACCACCAGTGCAAGGGTAAATATCAGGCTGCAACCCAATACAACCGTACCCATTGCCAATGTTGTGCCGGGCAATATCCAGTTAGCTTATGATGGCTACACCAACAACGGCGAAAGCGTATCAGGCAACAGTAAATGGTATTATACCAATGAGGGTAACTGGTTTTGGAGCGGCGGGGTAAGCTGATCTTATAAAACCTCACCTAAACACATTCTGCAGCAGCCTCTATTGTAGAACCCGGTGCTCAATTATGGCCTTTATTTTCCTCTTACAATGCCTTGTATGAGCACACCAGGGCCTGTATTTATTTTCGTTTTTAAAGAACCCCAGGTTCAGTCATAATTATTTCATTTTAATTTTCTCCCGGGCAAAACATGTTGATGTACGGACTCGTATAAAAATCAATATTGCGCAGATTTATACCAGGTATTTTATAGGTGCAATTTATTCACACAGGTAAAGAAAAGTTAATATTAAGCACTTGCAATTTAAACATTTCTTTACCCTGGCTTAAAAGTAGAGATATAGTAAATAGGTACCCTTGCAGAAAGAAGTTAATACCCCAAACTTAAAATGAAATTCACACTTGCTGGTTTGTACCTCAGATTATTGATTTTCATTTTGCCCGCAACTACACAGATCAATTGTTTCGCACAATCCACCCCGTTACCCAATGGCTTTGCCCACAATGATTATTGTCATAAACACCCTTTGTATGATGCAATAGACAATGGTTTTACCAATGTAGAAGCAGATATATTTTTAAAAGGCGACAGGCTGATAGTGGCGCATGTTTTTCCATACTTTAAGCACAACCGTACATTAGAATCACTTTATTTAAAGCCGCTTTCGCAATTGGTGGCTAAAAATAACGGCAGCGTATATGCCGGCTATAGCAGTCCTGTAATTTTAATGATAGATATTAAGACCAATGCTGATGAAACTTACAGGGCGCTTCAGCCATTGCTCGAAAAATACAGACCCATGTTATCAGCATATGAAAATGGTAAAATAATATACAGGGCAGTAACCATTGTGCTATCAGGGC
This sequence comes from Mucilaginibacter sp., assembly GCA_028288085.1. Taxonomy (GTDB): domain Bacteria; phylum Bacteroidota; class Bacteroidia; order Sphingobacteriales; family Sphingobacteriaceae; genus Mucilaginibacter. Next base: position 15,785 of record JAQBOK010000229.1, on the reverse strand, counting down.
ATAAACCTTATAAGTCAATTGAGGATGAACAGGATCGCCTGGCCTTTATTGATGAAGATTTGCGTCGAGTGGCCCGCGATTCAGCCATTACTCATGTGTTTACTATGGCCAGCTGTAAATACTCTAAAATGATGAAATGGGATGGCCGTGGCCTTATTTCTAACAGAGAAAAAGATAAATTGTGCGCTTTTGTAATGATGGCCCATAAAATGGGAACAAAGGTAAGGCTATGGGCCGCGCCAGAAAATAAAGTGGTATGGGATGAATTACTGCACTGTGGTGTTGATCTTATTAATACCGACAGGCTGGTTATGCTTAAAAAATATTTGACCACATCTACGGTCACACTTGCAAAGATCAATTAAGATTGATTTAATAGATTCACGATTATTTTATAATAAAACCATTGAGTTGATCAACTCAACCTAATCCAATCAACTAATTTATATTCAAACTAAATTACAATTAGTATAATTGGGTCAATAGTTATCGTGCTATTGTTCACTAACTTCGGGGGTAAATATTTTATGCCGGGCATTCCATCGCCCTCGCACTATTTAGTCGTCGAACAATATGGATGATTTAATTGCCGCCAGGTCTCAAATGGCGTTATCGCTCGGGTTTCACATTGTATTTTCATGTATCGGGATGGTTATGCCATTTTTTATGGCGGTCGCTCATTTTTACTGGCTCAAAACAAAAGACCCTGTTTATAAAAACATTACCAAGGCATGGAGCAAGGGCGTAGCTATATTTTTTGCTACAGGGGCGGTTTCGGGCACGGTACTGTCATTCGAATTGGGACTTTTATGGCCAAATTTCATGAAAAATGCCGGGCCAATATTTGGTATGCCTTTTTCACTGGAAGGGACCGCTTTTTTTATAGAGGCTATAGCCCTGGGATTTTTTCTTTACGGCTGGGATAAGTTCAATCCCTGGTTTCATTGGTTTACCGGGGTTATCGTAGGTGTCAGCGGGATAATTTCGGGCATTTTGGTAGTCGCGGCCAATAGTTGGATGAATAGCCCTGCCGGATTTGACTATGTGAACGGCCAATACTTAAACATCGACCCGATAAAAGCGATGTTTAACGCCGCGTGGTTTGAGCAGGCATTGCACATGTCTATAGCGGCCTTTGCGGCAACAGGTTTCGCAGTGGCAGGTGTGCATGCGCTAATGATCATCAAACGTAAAAATATAAAGTTCCATACAATGGCATTTCGTATAGCCATTGTGTTTGCTGCGGTGGCAGCCATTTTGCAACCGCTAAGTGGCGATATTTCTGCAAGGGATGTGGCTAAGCGCCAGCCCGCCAAACTGGCGGCAATGGAGGCCCATTTTAAAACCGAAAGGGCGTCCCCTTTAATTATCGGCGGTATCCCGGATTTAAAAACTAAAGAGGTAAATTATGCCATCAAAATACCCGGCTTACTAAGCTTTATGACTTATGATGACTTTAATGCTGAAGTAACCGGCCTTGATCGTATCCCCATAAAAGATCAGCCGCCGGTAGCCATCACCCATTATGCTTTCCAGACAATGGTGGGTTTGGGTATACTAATGCTGTTATTATCCTTGGTTTACTTCTTCGCCCTGTTCAAAAGGAAAGCCTGGTTTAACGCCGCATGGTTTTTGAAATTGTTTGTAGCGGCTATCCCTATTGGTTTTGTCGCCCTCGAAGCCGGGTGGACGGTTACCGAAGTTGGGCGTCAGCCCTGGATCATCCAGGGGGTGATGCGCACCTCCGAGGCAATAACTCCTATACCAGGTATCAGGTATTCTTTTTACCTGTTTACTGCGGTTTATTTGTCGTTAAGCCTGGCCGTGATATTTATGCTTTACCGGCAAATAAAAATGGTTCCAAAGCTATATGATAATGAAGTTACGAGGCCGATAAGTTAAAAACTGAAAAGCGAAAATGATATACGTAGTGATCGTTTATTTATGGGTAGCCCTTTTGCTGTACCTGCTTCTTGGTGGGGCCGATTTCGGCGCGGGCATTATTGAAATGTTTACTTCCGAAGATAACAAAGCCAAGGCGCGCAAGATCATGTATGAAGCTATAGGCCCTATATGGGAAGCAAACCACATGTGGCTCATTATCGCCATAGTGATCCTGTTTGTTGGTTTCCCTACTATTTACGCCACCATGTCTATCCATCTGCACATTCCGTTGGTTATTATGCTAATGGGTATCATAGCCCGCGGAACAGCCTTTGCATTTCGTAACTATGATGCCGTGGTAGATAATATGCAAAAGGTGTATAACAAGATATTCGTTTATTCCAGCTTTATAACCCCACTATTTTTGGGAATAATAGCAGGCAGCACGGTTTCAGGTCAGATAGATGTACATGCCAATACCTTTTTATCCGCTTACATATTTAGTTGGCTCAATTGGTTCTCTGTTACCATAGGTTTTTTTACAGTTGCCTTATGCGGATTTGTCGCGGCCATTTTTCTCATTGGCGAAACTACAGATCCTGCCGACAGGCGCAGGTTTGTACGCAAAGCCCTGCAAATGAATATTGCCGCAGTAATATTCGGGGCACTGGTTTTTATTTCAGCAATTACCGATAAAATACCTCTGGTGCAATGGGTTTTCGGTAACCCGGTAGGTATTACCGCCGTATCCCTGGCTATTATATCACTTATTATTTTGTGGTACCTGATCTATAATGGCCGTTCAAAAAGCCTGCGATTACTGGCCGGTTTCCAGATCACTATGATATTACTCACTACCACCTATAAACACTATCCCAATATTGTGATCCTTAAAAATGGAGGTTATCTTTCCCTCTTAGAAAACAAAGGAGCGGATAAAACCATTGAGGCGTTAGGGATGGCATTGCTGATTGGAAGTGTGTTTATACTGCCTGCCTTGATATATCTTATTTATAGTTTTCAGAAGAAAGAATAAGCTACAAGAGACAACAGCTACACAAAATCACCATTTTTGTAGGGTAGCTTTAAATAACTAAGCAGGCGGTTCCACTTAAGTTTTAATTTATTTGTGGTTAGCCTGGCGAGCATTTCTTCGTCAAATTCAATTTTAATGGAACCGGTCTGCCTTGATCCCGGTTGTTTAACCGGCCTTTTTTCTATAACCAGCATGCTGTCATAGTAATGGATAGATTTTGCAGATTCTGTGAAAGAATCAACTTTTAATGAGTTCTGTTCTGAATGCCAGGCATTCAACTGGTCAATAAAATTTTTAGAGTATTCTATAAAGCTTCCTTTTCTTTTATTCCCTCCGCCATACTTCATCCAGTATGAGGTATGCAGATCTTCGCAAAGATATACGCCGTCAGGTTTTATATGGTTAAACAGTTCTTCAAAAGAAACAATCTGCTGCAGCATAGTATGCCCGCCATCATCAATAAGAATATCGATAGGAGGGATCTCTTTTTTTACTTTTTGCAGAAAGTCACGGTCGGATTGAGACCCTATTAAAATTTTAATATTTTTATCTTCAAGCTGTTTGCAATTCGGATTGATATCTATACCGTAAATTTTGGCCTTATCACCAAAATAATTCTTCCACATTTGCAAACTCCCCCCATGGTAGGTGCCTATTTCCAGTAACACAATTTCTTTACCCCTGTATTTGCTAAAATGCCTGTCATAAACTTCAAAATAGTGATTCCACTTATCAATTACCCTGCCGGTGTTATTATCAAAATATTCCTCTAAATCGTTCATCTGGTTAAGTTATAATTCTGGAAAATATCGGACCTGATCGTTTCACTAAAAAAGTCTTTTAAGTTACTAAAAAAATAAACATCAGTGCGTTTAGTAAAATATTCGCCCGCATCATTCAAAGGATACAAAAGAAACAACTTAGTTACGTAACGGGCTGATTAATTATAAATATATTTGAATTAATTAGCTTTGGTTGGTCAAGGCTTTTATCTGTGTAGCAACCCTAAATGAATTCATCTATGAAATTCTTTTGCTTTTTATTTGCCCTGCAATTAGTTGTTTCTTTATGCCTTGCCCAGGTAAAGGTTGATGGCTTATTGTGCGAAAACCGTACCGACCCTATAGGTATGGATGCCGCTCACCCGCGCTTTAGTTGGAAACTAACCGCCGACAGGCGCAACGAAATGCAGGCAGCGTACCGCATTGATGTAAGTGAAAATGCCAGTTTCAGTGGTCATGTGTGGGATTCAGGGAAGATACTGTCAGATTCGTCAGTATTCATTTCCTATCAGGGTAAGCCTTTGCAATCGGGCAAAAAATATTACTGGCGGGTAAAGGTATGGGATAATGAAGGTAAGGCATCAGCCTGGAGTGCTGTAGCATGGTGGCAAACTGCCCTGTTCAGCGTTGACGACTGGAAGGCTAAATGGATCTCACCGGGTTATATTGAAGATACGGTTAACCGCCCAAGTCCGCTGATGCGCAAACAATTTACCGAACATAAAAAGATCAAATTTGCCGTGGCTTATATAACGGCACATGGTTTATACGAAGCAAACATAAACGGCAAACGGGTAGGCGACGCTTATTTAACTCCCGGCTGGACAAGTTACGGCAAGCGCCTGCAGTATCAAACCTACGATGTAACCGATTTGCTCAAAGAGGGTAATAATGCCATAGGTATTATGCTCGGTAACGGTTGGTATAGGGGTATCATTGGCTTTGCAGACCACAAGAATGTGTATGGTAAGGATATCGCCCTGCTGTTTCAGCTAAATATTACTTATACTGATGGTACAACGGGAATAATTACTTCTGACGAAAGCTGGAAATCTTCAACGGGCGAGGTGATCTATAGCGAAATTTATAATGGTGAAACCATAGACCATAATAAAAATCAAAACAGATGGACAGAGCCAGGTTTTAACGATTCGCAATGGAGTGGTGTGCAAGTGAAAGATTATCCCAAAAATATTTTGCTGGCCACTTATAACGAGATGGTAAGAAAACATGAGACCTTTAAACCGGTCCGTATTTTCAAGACGCCGAAAAACGAGCAGGTAATTGATTTCGGTCAAAACCTGGTTGGATGGGTAGTGTTAAAAGTAAAAGGAAAAGCAGGGGATAAGCTCACCGTTTCACATGCCGAGGTTTTGGATAAGGCAGGGAATTTTTATACCGAAAACCTGCGCGCAGCCAAAGCACAGGATACCTACATTTTAAAAGGTGGCGAAGAGGAAATTTTTGAGCCGCATTTTACTTTTCATGGTTTCCAGTTCATCAGGATAGAAGGTTATCCCGGCGATGTGGTATTGCCCGAAGATGTTACTGCCGTAGCACTGTATTCCGACATGAAGCCAACCGGCACATTTACCACCTCGAACCTACTGATCAACCAGTTGCAGCATAATATTCAATGGGGGCAAAAAGGAAATTTCCTGGATGTGCCTACAGATTGCCCGCAGCGTGATGAACGCCTGGGCTGGACCGGTGACGCGCAGGTGTTTTCGCGCACCGCCACTTTTAATATGAATGTGAACGATTTTTTTTCCAAATGGCTGAAGGATGTAGCTGCCGACCAATCCACTGAAGGTGCTGTGCCATGGGTGATTCCCAATTGCCTGGGATTTTCACAAAGCAGCACTGGCTGGGCTGATGTGGCAACCGTTATTCCCTGGAATATGTATGTGGCGTATGGCGACAAACAAATATTGCGCAACCAATACACCAGTATGAAAAACTGGGTCGATTTTATGCAGCGGCAAAGTAAAAATGATCTGTGGCAAACTGGCCAAAGTTTTGGCGATTGGCTGTTTTATAGCCGGGATGATGATACTGACGGGTCATCGGCCATAACGGATAAATATTTTATTGCACAATGCTTTTATTCCTACTCTACCCAGCTACTGATCAATGCGGCAAACGCGCTGAACAAACAAGAAGATGTAACCTATTACAGCACGCTTTTAAAGCGCATAAAAGACGCATTTTTAAAAGAATATGTTACCTCCAATGGCAGGTTGGTGTCTGGTACGCAAACTGCCTATACCCTGGCGCTTAATTTTGATATGCTGCCCGAATCTTTACGCAAGCAAGCGGCTGCAAGGCTGGTTGATAATATACATGCCTATGATGACCACCTTACCACCGGTTTTTTGGGTACACCATACCTGTGCCACGTACTCACCAGGTTTGGTTATGATAATATTGCTTACCGCCTGCTATTGCAGGAAACCTACCCATCATGGCTGTATCCCGTTAAAATGGGAGCCACTACCATCTGGGAGCGGTGGGATGGTATCCGTCCGGATAAAAGCTTTGAGGCTGCCAGTATGAACTCCTTTAACCATTATTCCTATGGCGCCATCGGCGATTGGATGTATCGTGTAATGGCCGGGATGGATACTTATGACGATGGCGTGGGGTACAAGCATATCCGAATAATGCCACACCCCGGCGGGGGCTTTACCAATGCGACGGCAAATTTGCAAACCTATTACGGGAACCTGAGTTCGGGATGGGAAATTAAGGATGGCAAAACCTATTACAATATTGAAATACCCGCCAATACAAAAGCTGACATTTTTCTTCCTGCAAACCAGGCTGATGACATAACCGAAAATGATAAAGCTTTGGCACTGGATAAGGATGTCACTATAGGCAAATCTGAAAATGGATATGTGGGTTTAAAAGTAGGCTCAGGGATCTATCATTTTGCAGTAAATGGAGTAGCACAAACCACCCCAATTACACCGGTTGCGCCGGTAAGAGGCACAAAATAAATAGTAAATAAATGATCAAAGTTTAATGCAGCTTAAGTTAGACCTAAATGTCCTAAGCATGGAGCTTGCGAAACCGATTCTACTACTGTAAAATGGGTAGATATTTTTGCAAGGAAAATATATTGTGATACTGATCGACAGCTTAAAGTGCAGTATCGAAAATAAAGGACTTAAATTATATAATTTATGGATCTTGGGCGTGCTACAAGGTCAATGGTAATAACCCACATTGACCCTGTAAAAAAAATCATAGCGGGTAAATTTAGCTTTGCTACAAATCCTATACCAAATAAGCCGTCAAGATTTGTTGACGGTTGGTTTGATATTGTTTATTATACTTACTAGATTTTAATAAGTTGGGATTTAGCGGTTCTACCCTGTCTTCGCTGACTACATTCTGCTCGTTAAAACGGGGATAGTGTACCACTAAGGGCCCAATGATCTATCTGTTGTACGTTCAATATAACCTCAGGCTGCGATCACTACTGAACATGGCCTGAATCTGGCCCCGGCTGATAAATCCGAAAGCGCTTAATTGAATGTTACTAAATCTTTAAATATTAGTACGGGGGCAATTAATGGTTAAAGCAAAAACGCCTTCAAATAGAATTGTCCTTCCTCTCCCCAATCCTTCATTACCCCTTTTAAGGTGGTGTATAAACCTTTATTATTGGTAGGCTTGCCCTTTTTTGGCGGCACTACTGTATTAGGTGGTAAGGTAGTATCGGTTACTTTGGTGGCAAACCAGGTAATGTTTTCATGCGGCAGCGCCACACCAAGTATCATCCCCGGCAATCCCGAAAATAATTCCGGCCCTCCTGAAACCGGTATCTCAGGTGTATAAAAGGCTACTACGTAAATAGAATCCATCATAATACCATTTGCCCTGCGGCAGGTATAGCCAGATATATCCCGCGTTTCGTCGGTGATCTTCCACGTAATTTTTCGGGTGCTGTCCTTTACCAGGAAAGTTTCCTCGAACACATTTTTCTGTACCACACCTGTGTTTGTTGACAGGTCGGTATAAACCACATTGTTCTGACTGGCTGCCGGGTTATTGCTAAAAAAGTCCATTGAAGTATTGGCATTTTCCGGCACAATAGGGTTGTAAAGGGTTTTATTATCAGTAAAGGATAAAGTGCTCTTTGCAGTTTTAAACTGGGGCGAATTTTTTTTATAGGCGTCAAAAGCAGGCTGAAAAAAAGCCTCATTATCCTTATTGATCACTTTTTGGATCAATGCGTACATATTTACCTTTTTTTCAAACTCAATAGTGCCTGCTCTGGTAAAATGCGCGTTCTGCGCTGATAAGCTACCGCTCAACAGCATCAGGCATACAATGGTTATGATAGTGTGTTTCATAGCTTTATTTTTTTGGTGCGCCTCCGCCCATTTTGGTGAAATCATACCCGATGGTAAACATAAAATATCTTTTGATGGTAGTATAACTATTCTGCGTAATGAGGCCATTGGATGAACTCCTGTTAAAGCCTGAATTTTGATTCAAAAGATCATTTCCCCAAATTTCAAGCTTCAGGTTTTCGCTTTTCAGGAATTTTTTGATTATGTAGGCGTTGACAAGGAAACGGCTGAAATCACTGTTAAATGATGCTGTTTTAGCGGTGTATTCGTAACTGTTATCCGACCCGATCTGAAACTTGCCCGGCAGAAAAATATTGAATCCGTTATCTGCTTTAAATCCCCAGCCATTACCATTAATCTCTGGGTGTAATGATGATTCATTAATATTGTAGGTGGGCCCGGCTGCCAGGTAAAAATCAAATTTTTTCTCCTTGTATTTTGAAATATTTAACCGGGGGTTGAAGGTATAGCCTTTCGTCATATTTAATTCCTCGTTAGCAAGGTTATAATAAATATTGCCATTTGTATTAAGCCCAAATCCTGCATTAAAATCGGGGCCCTCCACCTTACGGTCAAAATTAGCATTCAAAAAGAAGTTTGAGTTCTTCTTGTCAGAAAGGTTAAATGCCTGGCTTGTGCTTTTACCGGATGTAGGGTCTGTGTTAATATTTGAAACTATCGGGTTGGTAGTAAAAGAGTAATTACCGTACAAGAAAATATACTGGCTTGTTAAAACTTTATAAGAGTTATAATTAATATCAAAACGGTTGGTAAATGATGGTTTCAGGTTGGGATTACCTAAAATTATATTTAGTGGGTCAACATTACTTCTTAGTGGTTGTATTTGGTCTAATGTAGGCTGGGTGGTATTACCATTGTAGCTTACCCTGAATGATTTTTGCTGCGAGAAACGATATTGATAACTTGCCTGGGGCGCCCAGTTGACAAAATTCCTGTCAAGCGGAACATCGGTATACTCATCAATCTGGTGGAATTTAACATCAACTACCCGCGTACCAAAGTTGATGATAGTTTTCCCCTTTTTGTAATTGAATATAGCACCACCCTGGTTCGAGAATTGGTTAAGCTTATAATTACTGCTCAAACTATCAACCAAAACATTGTAATTTCCGGGTGATGAATGGTTAAATGTTTTTCTGTCGGCACTGCTATTGTCTATACCAACCCCGTAATTCAACACGATAGCGAATGTTTTTGAAAAAGGCTCCGTATAGGTTAAGTTGGTGTTCAGCGCGCTACTTTTAAGATCATTTGTTTTATATTGATCCGTAATTTGTGTGAGTGCGCTGTCAATTTGTTTTTGTGGGGTATAAAAATCTATCTCCGATTTTAAATACCCTTTTGCTTTATTTTGGCTATAGGCTTCAGTAACATTAAATGACAATGTTCTTCCTGTCTTTTTAAATTTTTTGGTGTAAAAAGCACTGGCATTAAATGCGCCCTGGTCAACCGTATTTGTTAGGTCCCGGGTGCTTTTGTTCACTAAGGTGTCATTTCGCAATTCAGAAGCCACGTAATCGCTTTTAGTTGTGCTATGTTTTTGTGTGCCGTCAACCGATATTTTCAAGTTAGAAGTAGTATCCAGTTTTACCTGGTATACAGTACTCAGTTTTTGCCTGAACATGTAGTTATGGAAGTTTTGGTCAGAACTGCTGTGAAAAACGCTGCCGGGTTGATTGTTTTGGGTTAAATTGTCACTGGTGCCATCTATATTAATGGAACCGATCTTATAATTGGTATTGATGGATTCCTTATCATTATTCCACTTACTATCATAATGCAGACCACCCGTTCTGGCCACTGGCAGCCCTTGTCCATTATATTGACCATTAAACGAGTCAAGATCGTCTCCATTACTGCCGGTAATATATATTTCCCCGGCATCACCAAACTGCACATTTTCTGACGAACCGTATTTCTGGTTATCTTCCCAGCCCAGCCCTATCTTGCCGTTATTGCCCATCATGCCATAAACGGAAAACTTTTGCTTTGCCTTAAACGCGTTAAACAATAGTTGGCTTTGGTAAATGCCATTTGTTCCACCGCCATCTTCGGTTTTTCCAAACATGCCATTCTTCTTATCATTTTTGAGTTTAATGTTGATGGTTTTTGTTTTTACGCCGTCATCAATCCCGGTAAAAGCAGCCTGATCACTTTTTTTATCGTATAGCTGTACCTTATCTACCATGTCGCCGCGTATATTTTTGGTAACCAAAGTAGGGTCATCCCCAAAAAACTCTTCACCATCAACCAGTACTTTATTTACGGTTTGCCCCTGGGCAGTAATTTTGCCGTCTTTGTCTACCTGTATGCCCGGTAATTGTTTCAGCAGGTCCTCTACCTTTGAGTTGGGTTGTATTTTATAAGCCGCGGCGTTAAACTCAGTAGTATCCCCCTTTACTTTTATGGCCACTGCCGTACCTTTAATGATCACATCCTGTAGTATGCGTGCTTTTAGCCGCATGTTGATATGGCCAAAATCATGAGTCATCTTTGTCGAGTCAAGGCTGAAGGGCTCCACATAATCAGCGTAACCGGGATAGGACAACAATAATATGAATTTTCCTTTCCCAAGGCTATTAACAGCAAATAAGCCATTTTCTGTAGACCGGGTAAATTTGCGAAGAATTGAATCCTTCGCATTTAATATTACTACGGTAGTGTTTGGCAGCTTAACATTACCAACACTATCGCCCGTAAAACCTTTAATGGAATAATTGTTTTGTGCAAATACAGCTACCGAACTAAAACAAAAAAACAGGAATGGTAAAATTGTGAATTTCATAGGTCTGATTAGGAACCCCAAGATATAACTAAAAGCTTAGTAATCAAAAATAGAAGATGTTAAATTTTGTTAAAGAATGTTAAATGTTTTAAAGTGAGGGAGTTTGAATAAAATAATAATATTCGGTTGCGGAAAAAAGATCGCGAAGGGAAAAAAATGCAATATCTTTTTGGGGTAATAGTGAAGCTTTTATATAAAATAGATTGGATATAAAAATAAAGGTGCCAAATAGTAACAGGATACAAAGCCCAGGCCCGCAAAGTAGGGATAAGAGAATTAAATTATAAAACCCATCATAGCTAAATCTCCCATTTCCTGTAAAAATTCGCTCACAATTGCGTAATCAGGTATTAAATTTATACATTAGTTATTCTCAATTATAGACCTAAGTTTAAGCTTATAAAATTAACTGGTATGCGTTTAGCGATATTTTGCTTGGTGCTGTTTGTTGTGGGGGGGATCATAAGCTTTAGCGCGTGCCATTCATCCAATAATAAAGTTGCGTCTGAGGATATCCCCGAAACCATTAGCTATAATTTTAACATCAGGCCCATTCTTTCTGACAAATGTTTTAAATGCCACGGCCCTGATGCCAGCAAGCGCCAGGCAAACCTGCGGCTGGACATGCCCGAAAGTGCGTATAAAGCCTTAAAAGATAATCCGAATGCGCACGCCTTAGTGCCCGGAGAACCCAGCCTGTCAGAAGTTTACCGCAGGATCACAACAAGTGACTCCGCTGATATGATGCCCCCGGTTAAATCAAACCTGAAACACTTAAATCCGTTTGAGGTCGACCTGATAAAAAAATGGATAAAACAGGGCGCTAAATATGAAAAGCACTGGGCTTTTGTGTCACCCAAATCTTCGCCCGTGCCCGAAGTTGAAAATAAAGCGTGGCCAAAAAACCCCATCGACTATTTTGTTTTACACAAACAAGAGCAGAAAGGATTTGCACCAAACCCCGAAGCCGATAAAGAACGCCTGCTGAAGCGCCTGTCCCTTGATCTGAATGGCTTGCCGCCGGATATAGCTATGATGGACAGGTTCCTGACTGATAAAAGCCCGAATGCTTATGAAAAGATAGTCGACGAACTAATGACGCGACCTCAATATGGTGAAAAAATGGCGCTGCACTGGATGGATATTTCGCGGTATGCAGACTCGCATGGCTACCAGGACGATAATTACCGGACGCAATGGCCCTGGCGAGATTGGGTGATCCATGCCTACAATGAGAACCTGACTTATAAAGATTTTGTAACCTGGCAATTGGCTGGCGATTTGATACCTAACCATACCAAAGAGCAATTGCTGGCCACCGGCTTTAACCGCAATCATAAAATAACAGAAGAGGGTGGAGTAATTGACGAAGAATACCGCATAAGTTATGTAACCGACCGCACCAATACTTTTGGCCGGGCATTGTTGGGTGTAACATTGGAATGTGCCCATTGCCACGATCATAAATACGATCCTTTTTCTCAAAAAGAATACTACCAGGTATTTTCTTTTTTCAATAGTGTGAAGGAAGCCGGGCTGCAATCTACAGTAGGCGGCCCCGAGACGTATGCCAAAAGACCAATGATGCAGATTAGCAATGCTGATGTAAAAAGCATACTCCAGTTTGTAAATAAGGTAGATACAGGCAAGCTCATTGTATCGGTAATGGGCGATAGTGAAGTTTACCGTAAAACGTATATCCTAAAAAGGGGATCGTATGATGCTCATGGTGACGAGGTGCTGCCAGGCACACCAAAGTCAATTTTGCCATTTACCAATAACTATCCTCAAAATAGGCTCGGTTTGGCGCAATGGCTTTTCAATGATCAGAACCCGCTAACGGCAAGGGTATATGTTAACCAAATATGGGAGGAGTTTTTTGGCAGGGGTATAGTTAAAAGCCTGGGCGATTTTGGTATGCAGGGCGATCTGCCAACCAACCCGGAATTACTTGATTGGCTGGCCGTTGATTTTCGAACTCATGGCTGGAATATTAAGCGATTGGTGAAACAGATCGTCATGTCGGCTACCTATCGCCAGTCGGCAGTTATTACCCCCGAAAAATTAAAAAACGATCCGGATAATATTTTGTTGGCCCGCGGCCCACGATACCGCATCCCTGCCGAATTTATAAGAGATATGGTACTGTCAAGCAGCGGCCTGTTGGTAAAAACTATAGGGGGCATAAGTGTAAACCCGTACCAGCCGCCCGGACTTTGGGAAAATGCCACATCAGGGCGTGGCTTGCTGGCGAGCTACAAACAGGTGCATGGGCCAAATCTTTACCGGCGTGGTATGTATACCCTGATAAAAAGAACCGTTCCGCCCGTAGCAATGGCCATTTTTGATGCCAGCAACCGTGATCAATGTGAGGTGCAAAGGCTGCGCACGAACACGCCCTTACAGGCGCTCGAGATGCTGAATGATCCTACAGTGCTGGAAGCATCACGCGTATTGGCAGCGAAGTTATTACAGGAAAACAGCCCGTCTAAGGATAAAATTTACAAAGCCTTCCGGCTGATCATTTGCCGCAAACCGATAGAAAAGGAGCAGGTCATACTTGATTCTTACTATGCCGATCAACTGAGATCTATCAACAGTAAAAGCGCTGCTAAATTAGTAAGCGTGGGCGAATACCCCATCCCAGCCGGAATTGATAAAATAACACTGGCAGCACTAATGAAAGTAATTGATACAATTTATAATTTAGAAGAGGCGATTACAAAAACCTGACAGCCATGGAGAAAGATATTTTAGAACACGGATTGGGCGTAAACAGGCGAAAGTTTTTATCCCGGTTGAGTTTGGGTTTAGGCAGTATAGCATTAGGCTCCTTGCTTATACCCGATCTGTTATCAGGTGTTAATGGTGATAGCGGCGTTGATTTTATACCGGGCATGCCCAATTTTGCGCCAAAGGCTAAAAGGATCATTTATCTTTTCCAGGATGGGGCGCCATCACAGTTAGAATCTTTTGACTATAAACCTAAATTGCGTGAAATGATGGGGCAGGAGCTGCCGGCATCTGTACGCGGCGGCCAGATATTAACCGGGATGACGGCCAAACAAACCTCGTTCCCTTTGGTAGGGTCAATGTATGATTTTAAGCAATATGGCCAATCAAAAGCATGGGTAAGTGATCTTTTTCCGCATATTGGCAAAATAGCCGATGATATTTGTATCATCAAATCAATGTACACAGAGGCTATTAATCATGATCCTGCGCTCACTTTTTTTCAAACAGGTGCACAGCAGGGCAATCGTCCAAGTATGGGTTCGTGGGTAAGCTATGGCCTCGGCAGCGAAAATAAGAACCTGCCAGCATTTACGGTTTTATTATCCAAGGGAAAAGGTAACGGACAAGGTGTTTATTCTAAACTGTGGAGCAATGGCTTCCTTGATTCCATACACCAGGGGGTGCAATTTAGCAGCGGCGAAAATCCGGTACTTTATCTCAATGACCCTGACGGACTGGACAGGCACGAACGCCGCAAAATGCTGGATAAATTGGCCGAGTTAAATGATATTTCAAGCAAAGAATTTCATGATCCAGAGATCACTGCCAAAATACAGCAATATGAGATGGCCTACCGAATGCAAACCGCTGTACCTGAAATTATGGACATTTCAAAAGAGCCTGATGATATTATAAAATTATATGGTCCCGATTGTCTTATTCCCGGTACTTATGCTGCTAATTGCCTGTTGGCGCGAAAACTTTCGGAGAATGGGGTAAGATTTGTACAGTTATACCACCAGGGATGGGATCAGCATACCAATCTGCCAAAAGAAATGGCCGGACAGGCTATGGATGTTGACCAGGCCTCGGCGGCATTGGTTACCGATCTGAAACAACGCGGCCTACTGGATGAAACACTGGTAATATGGGGCGGCGAATTTGGGCGTACCAATTACAGCCAGGGTAAATTATTAAAGGATAATTATGGTCGCGACCATCATCCGCGTTGCTTTTGTATATGGATGGCGGGTGGCGGCATTAAGCCCGGTATAGTTTATGGAGAAACAGACGACTTTGGATACAACATAGTAAGAAACCCGGTGCATGTGCACGATTTTCATGCCACCGTGCTTAACCAGTTGGGTATCGATCATACCAAACTAACTTTTAAAAGCCTCGGCCGCAGGTACAGGCTTACGGATGTGGCCGGTAATGTGATAAAGGATATTATAGCCTAAATTAAAAGATCATGGAGAGAAGAAATTTCATAAAGCAAACAGCTATAGTTTCTGCAAGCTTTTTTATCGCAAAAGATATGTTAGCAAAAGACAAAGGCCCTGTTTACGGGCATGGTAATATGAGGTATCGCATGGATGCCGCCTGGAGCAAAGCCGACCCGAATATTAACCCTGTTAATGATTGCCACGAGATGGTGCAGGATGCCAAAGGCAGGATATTGTTGCTCACCAATGAAACTAAAAATAATATGCTGATCTATAGTAAATCAGGTAAATTATTGGATACATGGGGGCATGAGTTTCCTGGCGCACACGGTTTAACTTTGGTGAATGAGAATGGTACAGAATTTCTGTTTATTACTGATACGGTAAAACATCAGGTCTACAAAACCACCATCGATGGTAAAATATTAATGACTATTGATGTGCCGCTGGAAACCGGAGTCTACAAAAAAGCGGAAGAGTTTGTGCCAACTGAAACCACGGTGGATACAAACGGTGATTTCTTTATTGCCGATGGTTATGGCGCTCAATATATTACCCATTATGATAAAAATGGCAAGCTGAAAAACTATTTTGGCGGCAGGGGAGATGGCGATGATCATTTAGACAATGCACATGGTATAGTGATCGATCGTCGTTATAGTACGCCAACCTTATTGATCACTGATCGCACCCGCAACTGTTTTAAACGCTTTAGTATGGATGGTAAATTGC
>JAQBOK010000024.1 GCA_028288085.1 Mucilaginibacter sp. | reverse complement strand
GTATCGGCTCTTGCCACAAACGGTTCAATCAAGTTAGACGTTTATAATGCAAGCGACGTAAATGCCTTTGCGTTAAGTAATACTTAAGCCGAATATCCATTTTTAACATCACCTGTTTTGGCTATGGGTCAAACTGGTGATGTTTTTTGGTTTAAAGGGATTGAAAGTTTTGCCTGAGAATTAGTTATACGTCTGCACGCCATTATTAGCGTATCATTACACCTGGTTTATTAAGAATAGGTAGCTTAATAAAATTAGATTCTACAATACTTTCGGGCAGGAAAATGAATTTCTTGTCGAATATCTCTTTGCCAATATAATAGCTTAACCAATATTCGTTATTCAGTCCGAAAGTAGCTTCGTCAATGGGTTCAATAAGCACGTAAGCGCTGTTTAGAACGGTTGGAAACATGTGCCTAAGGGTAGAGGTTTTTACCTGTTCGCCATCTTTTTCGCCATAGCCTTTTGAGGTGATCAACACGTTCTCAATCGGCTCATTCTTCATATTAATCAGGTATACGTACCAGATTTTGGTCTCTACACTTTCCCCTTCAAGCGCTACCGCTATAGCAATATCCTGTACAATATTTTCGGGAATATCTTTTATCATTATTTAGTTGATTATGTTGTATTGAGTTTAATAGTTGATCAGATTGCGACAATAAATGCCTTATTCAACCTAATCAACCATTCTCTCAATCAACTAATTCACTTCTTCTTCACAAATCTTTTTCCGCCCGGTTTTTTCGGCGCTTTAGCTTCTGCGTCAGCAAGGGCTTTACATTCTTCGTAGGTGAGTTCCAGGGGTTCCTTGCCTTTAGGTATCTTAACGTTTTGTTTGCCAAATTCAATATAAGGGCCCCAGCGGCCATTTAAAATTTTAACAAGAGGATCTTCGTCAAATGATTTGATCAGCTTTTCAGCATCTTTTTTACGTTTTTCAATGATCAGTTCAATAGCACGTTCTTCGGTTAGGTCAAGCGGGTCTATATCCTTAGGCAAGGAATAAAATGCACTGTTATGTTTTACATAAGGGCCAAACTTGCCAATAGCTACTGTCATGTCCTTATCTTCAAAAATACCTACCTTTTTAGGCAGTTTAAACAATTCAAGCGCCTCAGCCAATGAGATAGTCTCAATGCTTTGTCCGGCCCTCAGGCTGGCGTATAATGGCTTTTCCTCACTATCGCTATCACCTACCTGTACAAATGGGCCATAGCGGCCAATGCGAACGGATATTTTCTTACCACTTTCCGGATGAACGCCTAAATCGCGCTCACCTGTTGCCTTGTCAGCTGTTTCTATGGTGTTTTGTACTTCCTTATGGAAAGGGTCATAAAAATTGCGGATCATGGTTGTCCATTCTTCCAGACCCTGTGCTATTTCATCAAATTGCTTCTCAACGCCGGCAGTAAAGTTATAATCCACAATGTCCTGAAAATGCTGAACCAGAAAATCATTTACTACGTTGCCAATATCAGTGGGGAACAGTTTATTACGCTCTGCGCCGGTGTTTTCTGATTTTTCTTCCTTAGTAATATTTTGCCCTTTGAGCGTTAAGACCCTGAAATTGCGTAGCTTACCTTCTCTTTCTTCTTTAACTACATAACCCCGGTTTTGAATAGTAGAAATAGTAGGAGCGTAGGTAGAAGGGCGACCTATACCCAACTCTTCGAGTTTTTTTACCAGGCTTGCTTCGGTATAACGGGATGCAGGGCGCGAATAACGTTCTGTGGCGGTCATTTCCTGCAATTCAAGCCGTTGCCCCTTATTTAATGGCGGTAGCATGGCGTTATCTTCATTGTTTTGCGGCTCCTCGTCCTCATCTACCGATTCGAGGTAAACTTTAAGGAAACCATCAAATTTCATGACCTCTCCATTTGCTACTAATTCATCTTTTCTGGTTGATATATTGATCTTTGCAGTTGTTTTCTCAAACAACGCTTCACTCATTTGTGAGGCAATGGCACGCTTCCATATCAATTCATAAAGCCGTTTTTCAGACGGATCGCCGTCAATGGTATGCTGGTCAAAATAAGTAGGCCTTATTGCCTCGTGTGCTTCCTGTGCGCCAGCGCTCTTGGTTTTATATTTTCTGTGCTGATGATATTTAGTGCCATAAGCAGAATTGATTTCCAGTGCTGCTGCGTCTAACGCGGTATCTGACAAGTTAACAGAATCGGTACGCATATAGGTGATCTTCCCTGACTCATAAAGCTTTTGAGCTACGGTCATGGTGCGCAAAACAGAAAATCCCAGTTTACGACTGGCTTCCTGCTGTAACGTAGATGTGGTAAACGGTGCGGCTGGTGAACGTTTGGCCGGCCTGGTTTCAAGTGAATTAACGTTAAATTCAGCATTGATACAATCTGTAAGAAACTTTTCAGCATCTTCCTGTTTGGCAAAACGTTCTGGTAATTCCGCTTTAAAAGCTTCTTTACTTTTACCAAATATGGCTACTATTTTAAAAGCCGCTTCTGCTTTAAATTTATTGATCTCTCTTTCGCGATCTACAATAAGCCTTACTGCTACCGATTGCACCCTTCCTGCTGAAAGTGACGGCTTTACTTTTTTCCATAAAACAGGTGAAAGCTCAAAGCCTACTAATCTATCTAACACCCGTCGGGCCTGTTGGGCATATACCAGGTTATAATCTATTTTACGCGGGCTTTCAATTGCCCGTAAAATAGCAGGTTTAGTAATCTCATGGAAAACTATACGTTTTGTGCTGGCGTCTTTTAAGCCCAATGTTTCAAATAAATGCCAGGAAATAGCTTCTCCCTCCCGGTCCTCATCCGATGCCAGCCAAACCATTTCTGCTTCCTTGGCCAGCTTCTTTAGTTCGCTGACAACCTGTTTTTTATCAGCAGGAACCTCATATTTTTGTGCAAAATTGTTATTTATATCAATCGCGTCTTCCGACTTCACCAGGTCGCGAATATGTCCGTAACTGGACTTAACAGTAAAGTCCTTGCCCAGGTATCCTTCGATGGTTTTGGCTTTCGCCGGCGATTCTACTATTAGTAAATTTTTTGCCATTTAAGCTATTATTTTTTGCAAATAAAACATAAAGAAAGGGAAACGCAAATTTGTTTTTCTTTAAAAGGTTGGAATGTTGTAAAGTTGGAAGGTTGAAATGTTGCAGGATAGAAACGCTTTTAATTCGAAAATCATCCAGTTTTACAAAAAAATCTCACATCAAAAAACCGCCGCCTAAAAGATCATTCCCCTCGTAAAATACGGCAGACTGGCCGGGCGCAATGCCGAATACATTATGATGAAAATCAACCTTCATGTGTTCGCCCATTTGCACTATGGTGCTTTGCGTACCAGCATCTTTGTACCTTATTTTGGTAACAGCTTCTATAGGCTCAGTTATATTTTCATACTTAACCAGGTTAAGGTTTTTTACCCAGGCTGATTTTCGTTCCAGTTCATCTTGTGTGCCTAAAACCACCGTATTCGTTTGTGGATCAATACGGGTCACAAACATGGGATGGCCTAATGCAATACCTAAACCTTTACGTTGACCAATAGTATAAAATGGATATCCCTGGTGCTTGCCTACAATGGTGCCATCAGTTAGTACAAAATTCCCACCAGCTACACGTTCTTCAAGATCTTCCACTTTGTGCCTTAAAAACGCCCTATAGTCATTATCGGGCACAAAACATATTTCATAGCTTTCGCTTTTTCCGGCAAGTTCAAACTGGCCCATTTCTAATGCCATTTGCCTGATTTGTGGTTTACTAAAGCTGCCTAATGGGAATTTAGTACGGGCAAGATTTTTTTGCGATACTCCCCATAGTACATAAGATTGGTCCTTATTTTCGTCGAGGCCTTTTGATACAACATATCGCCCATTATCATGCATCCTGATATTGGCATAGTGCCCTGTCGCAATAAATTCACAGTCTAATTTGTCGGCACGCTTGAGCAGAGCTTCCCATTTAATATGTGTATTACACAAAACACAGGGGTTAGGGGTACGGCCCGCAAGATACTCATCCACGAAGTTATCGATAACAAAATTGCCAAACTCATTTCGGATATCTAATATGTAGTGAGGGAAGCCATAGCCAACAGCCAAAGCACGGGCATCGTTAATGCTATCCAGGCTACAGCAGCCCGTTTCTTTAGAGCTTCCGCCTGACGAAGCATAGTCCCACGTTTTCATGGTAAGGCCGATAACTTCATAGCCCTGTTCATGCAACATAATTGCTGCAACCGAACTATCAACCCCGCCACTCATCGCTACTAATATTCTGCCGTGCTTACTCATTTTGGTTGCAAAGATACGTTTTATGATAATAAAGTGTTGGTCAGCAGAGGGTAAAAAGGGTTGGCAATTAGTTGATTGCAGCTCAACGTTTAATTGGGTTGGTAGTAAGCTGTTGTAATGGGTAAATGTTTTAATCACTTAAATTAAAATATTATTTAACTTACATAAATATTTGATTATTAATATTGATTAACTATAAGTTAATATGAATAATGCTCGTTTTTGCATAGCTGTGCCTTATGTAAGATCGGATTTTGGGGCTTATAGTTTAGCGGTTATGCTATATACACTGTCTTGATATTTACAAATTCATGAATACCGAACAGCCCTAATTCCCGTCCATATCC
>JAQBOK010000207.1 GCA_028288085.1 Mucilaginibacter sp. | reverse complement strand
CAGCGCCCCTGTAAAATCTATCAGGGATGCGATGCTGGCTAAAGAGCCCGCTGCTGTGAGTAGTGATAAGCATTGATTTGATTTCGGTTTTTTGAAGGGTTATTGCGCTATGCCCTTGCCTGCGCTTGTGGCCTGCATTGTTTTGGCTGATTTCGGCCGAAGCTGGTTTGCTGACGGGGGAGAAGAAGTGAGTTTTGATAATTGTGCCCTTGCCTGATTTCGGCCGAGCTGGTTTGCTGACGGGGGAGAATGTTATAAAACCGGCAGTAAAACATTTATTTCCATTAGTGCTCAAATCAAGTTAGCTTTATCTACCAATTTATAAGCCATGAAACGATTATTGCTCATCGTATCCTGTTTTTTTGTTTTGCACGCCCAATCACAAAGCAAGCTTGACAGCAATAAAAATAGGGTAAAGTATATCAATATTTACGGCGAGGATGCCAATGTTGCTATTGGTAAAATATTAGTGAACACTGGCACAAAAACCGGATTGTTTATTCTGAAGGTGATCCAGGCAAAAAATGCTGCAAACAATTATACTACTACTTTTTATTTTGGTAATAAAGACACAGTAGCCGTAAGTTATGTAAAGATCTATATGCACTTTACTAAACCTATTAACGTGATAACGCCATCCTTTTCAGCAGCATTTAATACCGTTAAGGGAGTTGCGGACGATCATCTTTCCTATATTTTTAAGGCCACCCGCTTAAACCGCGACCCAGGCAGTGTGGTTGTGATCTCGTTCACTATCAAAAGCAGGGAAAAGATCGTAACAGAAATTTCTGGCGCGGATGGGGTGTTGCAATAGCAAATGGAGAATAATCTAAAAGCTTTGTAAAGTAATGTATTAAAAAATATGGGACTGGTGAACAGGAACTACACTTATCACCAATCCATACTATGAATATTATCTCCAGTGCCCTGGTCTCCAGGCCCATCCGCGGCGTATATGGCGCCAATTGCCGGGTTCCCATATTGCATGTGGATGTGGCGGTAAAACCCAATAGCCGCCTTTCCAGGTGTATGAAGCACCACGGGGAGCCCATTCTTCTGCAATCCAAACATGACGGGGCGAGGGTGCTGGTGGTCGTTCTCTTAATGTTGAGGTTGGAGGACGAAGTCGCGTACGCACCACAATGTCCTGGGCTTTACTGCTTGACACTGCAAACAGCGATAAAGCCCCTGCTAAAAACAATAATCTTGCGATCTTTTTCATAGTAATCTGTTATTTGTACTATAAACTAAGATAAAAAAAGAAGGATTTGGTTTAATAGAAGATGAGGCTTTTTGGTCAATTTAATCATAATTTCACTATTGCATATCAGTTCGGATAATGAATTCTGTTCAACGAAAGTATTGATTTTTTGGGTTTTTGAGAAATTTTAAAGTTATAAGTTACTGATTGTCAAATGTTCATGTTTGTTCACGGTGTTCACGAAAAAACCGTGAACAGACTTATCCCTGACCAGGGATATAAAAAACAAATGAGTATTAACTAATGACAATTGACTAATTTATTATCTTCGCTCTATGTCACCGGAAGAAGCTAAAAAACGCATTCAATCTTTATCAACCGAATTAAAACAGCACAATTATAATTACTATGTGCTGGCCATGCCGACTATTTCTGATTTTGATTTTGATAAGAAACTGGAAGAACTGGTAAGCCTGGAAAAACAATTTCCTGAATTGACCGACCCGGATTCGCCCACTCAAAATGTGGGTGGTTTTATTACCAAAGAATTTCAAACGGTAAGGCATCGCTGGCCCATGCTTTCGCTTGGCAATACCTATAATGAGCAGGAACTGCTTGACTTTGACCTGCGCATAAAAAAAGCCATAGGCGATAATTTTGAATATGTATGTGAGCTAAAATTCGACGGGCTATCCATGAGCCTTACCTACAAAGATGGTGAATTGGAACGTGCAGTGACCCGTGGTGACGGTGTGCAGGGAGATATAGTGACAACCAACGTAAAAACTATACGCAGCATACCAAAAAAGCTGCATAACGGTAATTACCCGGATGATTTTGAGATACGCGGCGAGGTTTTTATGCACCTGAAAGCTTTTGAAAGGCTGAACGATGAGCGGATTGAAAATGGCGAACCTGCGTATGCCAATCCGCGCAACTTTGCTTCGGGTACTATAAAGCTGCAGGATTCGGGTGAGGTGGCCAAGCGTCCGCTGGATAGTTTTATGTATTTTTTGTATACCGATAAGCAGCTTTTTAAAACCCACTGGGAAAGTCTGCAGGCTGTAAAAAGCTGGGGCTTCCCTGTAAATGAGCATAGTAAATTGTGTGGGGATATTAGTGAGGTGTTGAAATTTATTGCCCACTGGGAAAACAAGCGTTTTGATCTGAGTTATGATATCGATGGTATTGTTATTAAGGTAAATAATTATTCGCAACAACAGGAATTGGGTTTTACAGCCAAATCTCCACGCTGGGCAATAGCCTATAAATACAAAGCCGAACAGGTAGAAACTGAATTATTGAGCGTAAGTTACCAGGTTGGCCGTACCGGGGCGGTTACTCCTGTGGCTAATTTAAAGCCTATCCTGTTGGCTGGCACCACGGTAAAACGTGCTACGTTGCACAATGCCAACGAGATTATAAGGCTTGACCTGCATGAAGGCGATTCCGTTTATGTTGAAAAGGGAGGAGAGATCATCCCCAAAATAATAAGCGTAAACCTGGATAAGCGCAAGCCGGATGCAAAACCGATACTGTATCGCACCACCTGCCCTGATTGTGGCACAACGCTGGAGCGCAAGGAAGGTGAAGCGGCGTTTTATTGCCCTAATGATGAGGGCTGCCCTACGCAGATAGTAGGCAAAATGCAGCATTTCACCGGGCGTAAAGTAATGGATATTGATGGCCTGGGCGATGAGACCATCGAGACACTATATCAAAAGGGCTTTATCCGTCATATCAGTGATATTTATGACCTCCACAGCAAAGCCGATCAGTTGAAAACGATGGAACGTTTTGGCGAAAGATCGATCAATAACATGCTGGAAGGAATTGAAAAATCAAAATCGATGCCGTTTGATAGAGTGCTGTTTGGGCTCGGGATAAGATACGTGGGCGCAACTGTGGCCAAAAAACTGGCTACCTATTTTAAGTCGATAGATAACCTGATGGCAGCATCATTTGATGAACTGAATGCAGTTGAAGAAATAGGCGAGCGCATAGCGCGAAGTATTATAGAATATTTTGCCGATGAAAAGCACCGCGCAGAAATTGAAAAACTAAAAGAACGGGGGCTGCAATTTGTAGCTGAAGAAAAAGAAGTAACCCTACAAAGCGAAAAGTTGGTAGGTATGAGCTTTATCATATCCGGCGTTTTCGAAAAGTATTCAAGAGATGAGTTAAAAGATATCATTGAGGCAAACGGTGGTAAAATATTAAGCAGCATATCCGCCAAACTCAACTACCTGGTAGCCGGCGATAACATGGGCCCTGCCAAACTGGAAAAAGCGACCAAGCTGAATATTCCTGTTATCAGTGATGAGGAATTGATTGAGATGTTAAAATAATTCCCATTTGATTTCTCAGGTTCCTTTTAACGCGTATCCAGCCCCACAGCAGGTTCGAAATGGCATCGTTTGTTAGAATTAGCCGATGTTTACCTTTAACAATAATTAACAATCTGTGTCTAACATTTTTGTTAAATAACATTCATCTTAGCAGAAACCTATCTGTATATGAAACATGCTTTATTGTTTATTCTTTTCTATTGCGTTTGTTTCAGCGCTTTCTCCCAACAATTAAGCGGAAAAGTTACCGATGAAAAAGGACACCCAGTACCAT
>JAQBOK010000010.1 GCA_028288085.1 Mucilaginibacter sp. | reverse complement strand
GACCATGCCTTTGCCGAATTCATTAACTCCCCCGGCGGACTTTGTTCTAACCGGCTGACCGGCAACAAGGCACCGAGCTTATTTTCTGCTTCAATAATTTTTGAGGACATGGATGATCGGCAATTTGGTTGATATGTCTAAAGTAAAGCAATTAATAAGAAAGCGCCAGTGTTAAAAACCATTTTCATTAAGTAATTATCCCGGTTGGTGTAAAATAAATTAACAACTATTGTACATTATCTTTCTTATTACCTATCAGAAATCAAAAATTCGCTGCAGTTATATGTCAGTTCGATCGGGGCCTTTTCATTCCGAAATTAGGCTATCACAAATAAAATATCCTAAATTTATCGATGCCTTTTTAGGCAGGACTATTATAAACCCATCCAAACTAAATTATGCAGGTTATCTTAGGTATCATCTTCCATTTTATCGGCGGCTTTGCTTCCGGCAGTTTTTATATCCCCTACAAAAAAGTTAAAGGCTGGGCCTGGGAAAGTTTCTGGATAGTTGGCGGAATATTTTCCTGGTTCATTGTTCCGCCCCTTGCAGCCTGGCTCACAATACCTCATTTTACAGAGATCATCAAACAAACTAATGGAGAAATACTGTTGCTCACCTATTTTTTTGGCCTACTTTGGGGTATTGGGGGATTAACTTATGGTTTGGGTGTGCGCTATCTTGGCGTGTCCCTGGGCAGCACCATTATTTTAGGTTTGTGCGCTGTGTTTGGCGCTATCATTCCTTCTGTTTATTATAATTTTTTTCCAAAGGCGGGGAAGGACACCTTTAGTATGCTGCTCCATAGCCATTGGGGCCAGATGGTATTGCTGGGGATCGTGATCTGTGTGATAGGTATTATTATCTGCGGCAAAGCAGGTACACTCAAGGAACGGGAACTTGCCAAAAACCGGGTAATTGCCGAAGACAACAAGGAATATCGTTTCGGACTGGGTATTTTTGTGGCTATTGTTTCGGGGGTATTAAGCGCCTGCTTTAACTTTGGTATAGAGGCTGGCAAAACAATGGCCGAAAACGCGAATGAAGTGTGGAAAGTAACGCACCCCGAGCAGGGAAACTTTCTTTTCCTCAACAATGTTACCTACGTTGTTATTCTTTGGGGTGGTTTAACCACTAATTTTGTATGGTGTATGATATTAAATGCCCGCAATAAAACATTTGGCGACTATACAGATAGTAGCAGGCCCTTGCTCAAGAATTACTTGTTTTGCGCATTGGCCGGCACAACCTGGTTTTTGCAGTTTTTCTTTTACGGAATGGGTGAAAGCAAAATGGGAAATGGCGCCAGTTCGTGGATATTGCACATGGCATTTATTATACTGATAGCCAATGTTTGGGGCCTTCTGCTAAAGGAATGGAAGGGAGTAAGCAGGAAGGCAATTTTTACAGTGGTAACCGGCATTATAACCATCATTTTATCCGTTATCATTGTAGGATACGGAAATTCAATAAAATAAGGATCTAAAATTTAATATATGTCTGCCAATACAAAAACATTTAAACACGTAAGTTATTTATGGGATGATGCCAAAGCGGCCGAATTAGCGGGCGATGAAGTGGGCCTGTTGATATATCGATCTAATTTATTAGGCGCAGATCTGCGTCTTACTAATTATGGCGGCGGTAATACATCATGCAAAGTAACAAATAAAGATCCCTTAACCGGCCACGAGGTGGAAGTGATGTGGATCAAAGGATCAGGCGGTGACATTGGCACCCTCAAAAAGAGCGGCCTTGCCGCTTTGTACGTAGACAGGCTCTGTAGTTTAACCAATGTTTACCGGGGGATTGAACATGAGGACGAAATGGTTGAACTATTTAACCATTGCATTTTCGATCTGAATTCAAAAGCGCCATCTATTGATACGCCATTACATGGTTTTTTGCCTTTTAAGCATATCGACCATTTGCACCCTGATGCAGCTATTGCTATCGCGGCAGCAAAAGAGGGAAAGAAGATCACAGAAGAGCTTTTTGGTGGCACAATAGGTTGGGTTGACTGGCAGCGCCCGGGATTTGACCTGGGCTTAAAGCTAAAGGAATGCCTTGATGCCAGCCCGGGGATACGGGGTATTATGCTGGGTTCGCATGGTTTATTTACCTGGGGCAATACGGCTTATGAAAGCTATATCAATACGTTGGAAGTGATAGAACAATGTGCCGAATACCTGGAACAAAATTATGGGAAAAAAGGACCTGTTTTTGGCGGACCGAAATTACCAAGTTTGGATGAAGCTAATCGTAAAAAGCAAGCTGTAGCATTAGCGCCGGTATTGCGTGGCTTCTGCTCGTCACAAACCCGCATGATAGGAAATTTTTCGGATGATCCGAGGGTATTAGAATTCATCAATTCCAATGATTTGGAACGACTGGCCCCGATGGGAACCAGTTGCCCGGATCATTTTTTGCGTACAAAGATCAGTCCGCTGGTTTTAGAATTGGAAGCCGATGCAGATCTGAACGATCCGGTAAAATTAAAGGAAAAACTTGCCCTCGCTTTTGAGGCTTACCGGAAAATGTATACAGAGTATTACAATACCTGCAAGCATCTAAACAGCCCGGCCATACGCGATGCCAATCCGGTGGTAATATTATATCCCGGTGTGGGCATGTTCACTTTTGCTAAGGATAAGCAAACAGCCCGTGTTGCTGCCGAGTTTTATACAAATGCTATTAATGTAATGAAAGGCGCCGAAGCGATTTCTGAATATACTTCGCTCCCGCAGCAGGAAGCTTTTGATATTGAATACTGGCTACTGGAAGAGGCCAAGCTGCAACGCATGCCAAAACCAAAAGCTTTATCGGGGCGAATTGCCTTGATAACAGGCAGTGCCGGTGGTATTGGCAAAGCTATAGCTAAGAAATTTGCAGAGGAAGGTGCTGTTGTTGTTTTGAATGATATGAATGCCGAACGACTGGAAGGGGCAGCCGAAGAATTTAAAAAGCAGTTTGGCAAAGATGCTTATACTACCGCGATATTAGATGTGACCAAGGCCGATCAAATAGAAAAAGCGATTTCTGACGCTGTTTTAGCTTTTGGGGGTGTTGACCTGGTAGTAAATAATGCAGGGCTATCTATCTCCAAAACCATCGGCGACCATACCGAAAAAGATTGGGATCTGCTATATGATGTATTGGTAAAGGGCCAGTTTTTGGTGACGCAAGCTACAGTTGCAGTAATGAAAAAGCAAGCTATTGGAGGTGATATTATTAATATCGTTAGTAAAAATGCCTTAGTTAGTGGCCCGAATAATGCAGGTTATGGCAGCGCAAAAGCTGCTCAGCTACATTTAAGCCGACTGAATGCGGCCGAGTTGGGCGCTGATAAAATACGGGTAAATGTAGTAAACCCCGATGCGGTGATCAGCGACAGTAATATTTGGGCAGGAGGCTGGGCCGAGGGCCGGGCTAAGGCTTATGGTGTTACAATAGAAGAGTTGCCGGCCTATTATGCCAAACGCACCTTATTGAACGAAGTGATATTACCTGTAGACATAGCCAACGCCTGTTTTGCTTTTGTGGGTGGCTTGTTGAATAAATCAACAGGGAATGCGCTAAATGTTGATGGCGGGGTGGCAACGGCTTTTGTGAGATAGGTTAAAAAAAACAAATTTCCATGTCATTGCTTCTTCGTCACTCCTCGTAATAACGTGGTTTAATAATTACCAATTATATTATGCAGATAGAAAAATATAAAATTGAAGAGTTCAATCAACAAGGCTTAACAGATCATCAACGCAAATTTGAATTTGTGAGTGCCGGTCTGCCGAACATTGATGATGTAATGCACAAACTGCAGGCTTTTAATATCACTATACCAAGCTGGGCATTGGGTACGGGCGGTACACGCTTTGGGCGCTTTTCTGGCGGTGGTGAGCCGCGCAGTTTGGAAGAAAAGATAGCGGATGTTGGGGTAATCCATGCATTGAACAGGTCGAGTAATTCCATCTCCCTGCATATTCCCTGGGACATACCGGAAAACGCTTCTGATATCAAAGCGTTGGCAGCGCTCCATGGATTACATTTCGATGCCGTAAATTCCAATACTTTCCAGGACCAATCCGATCAGAAATTAAGTTATAAATATGGCTCGTTACACCATGTGGATAAGGCAGTAAGAAAGCAGGCCATTGAGCACAATATTGAGGTAATAAAATATGGCGTTCAACTTGACTCAAAAGCATTATCGGTATGGCTTTCGGATGGGTCAAATTTTCCGGGCCAGTTAAATTTTCGCAAGGCATTTCAAAACACATTGGAAAGTTTACAGGAAATATACGCCGCCTTGCCAAATGATTGGAAAATGTATGTAGAGTACAAATGCTACGAACCAAACTTTTATTCGACAACGATAGCCGATTGGGGCCAATCGTTATTATACACTTCAAAGCTTGGCCCTAAAGCGCTTACCCTGGTTGATCTGGGCCATCATTTGCCTAATGCCAATATCGAGCAAATTGTTTCCTTACTGCTGATGGAGGGCAAACTGGCCGGTTTCCATTTCAATGATTCCAAATATGGTGATGATGATTTAACAGTAGGCAGTATCAACCCCTATCAGTTATTCCTGATATTTAATGAGCTGGTGGAAGGCATGGATGCCCGTGGTATGAACCATGCCCACGACCTCGGCTGGATGATTGATGCATCGCATAATGTAAAAGACCCGATTGAGGACTTGTTGCAATCTGTACAAGCTATTAAGATAGCTTACGCCCAGGCCTTGCTGGTTGACAAGGCTGCGCTTATTGCAGCCCAAAATGCTAATGATGTAACAATGGCGCAAGAGATATTACAGCAAGCCTACAGGACTGATGTTCGTCCGCTGGTTGCAGAAGCGGGCTTACGTGCCGGGGGGGCCTTAAACCCGATTGATGTTTACAGAAAGCTGAATGTAAGGGAAAATCTCATAAAAGAACGGGGATTAAAAACTGTGGCTACGGGATTATAAAGCAAAAAAAGGGAATATTACCCTGATGGTTAATTAACTAATTATATGAGCCCCACACCTGTTATAGCCATATTTGATGCCGGTAAAACTAATAAGAAGCTATTTTTATTTGATGAGAACTACCAGATAGTATTTGAGAAATCAGCTCGTTTTACGGAAACTGTTGACGAGGACGGCTTTGCCTGCGAAAATTTGGAGAGCCTGCGGTTGTCTGTTTTTGATTCATTGAAGGAGGTTGCCAAGCTTAAAGAATTTAAGGTAAAAGCAGTCAATTTTTCTGCATACGGCGCAAGTTTGGTTTATATTGGCGATGACGGGCAGGCCTTAACACCATTGTACAATTATCTGAAACCTTACCCCAAAAGGCTGAGTAAACAATTCTATTCCAAATATGGCGGTGAAGAAAAATTCAGCATTGAAACTGCCTCACCTGTTTTGGGTAGCTTAAATTCGGGCTTACAATTATATCGTTTAAAACAAGAAAAGCCGGAAATATTTAAGCAATTGAAATATGCCTTGCACCTGCCACAATACCTAAGTTTTTTGCTCACTGAAAAACCTTATTCAGACATCACCAGTATTGGCTGCCACACGGCAATGTGGAACTTTGAAAAGAACAGTTATCATGAATGGATAGAGAGTGAAAGGATTTCTTCAAAATTGGCGCCCTTTGTACCATCCATTAATGTTTTTCAATCAACGCATTTCAACAATTATAAGATAGGTATCGGCTTGCACGATAGCTCAGCAGCACTTATCCCTTATTTAGTGAGTTTCAGTGAGCCTTTTATCCTGATTTCGACCGGGACCTGGAACATCAGCTTAAACCCTTTTAATCAATTGCCTTTATCCGCGGGAGAATTGAAACAGGATTGTTTAAGCTACTTGCAATACCAGGGAAAACCGGTAAAAGCTGCCAGGTTATTTTCGGGGTTTGAACACGAGCAGCAGGTGAAGCGGATCGCAGACCATTTCAACCAGGATACCATCAAATTCAGGAACGTGATTTTTGATCCTGAAATCACTAAACATCTTAAAACAAACCTTCCACAGGATATTAATTTCGCTAAAAGAGCGCTTTCACATTTCAAAAATGATACGGAGGCCTACCACCAATTGATGCTGGACCTTGTGCGTTTACAGGCGATTTCAACGCAACTGGTGCTTGAAGGTACTTCTGTAAAAAGAATATTTATAGATGGCGGCTTTAGCAAGAACAGCGTTTTTATGCATTTGCTGGCCATCGCTTTCCCGGGAATTGAAGTATTTGCCGCCTCTATGGCACAGGCAACCGCGATAGGGGCAGCATTGGCCATACACCGGGAATGGAACAGCAAACCTGTTCCTAATGACCTGATCCAGTTAAAATACTATTCGGCGAATAAAGAAATTCAATAAGGCTTATATTGTTCCTGGATTGATGGATTGTTCCCTGGATTTCAATGGCCGTTAACGAAAAGCAACATTCGCTGGTTTTGATAAACCACTCTATCGTTTCTGATATGCGCCAGCAATTAAACTGCAGAGCAATCCTTACCTTTACTTTCATAACATGGTAATAAGTATTTTAGGTTGCGGATGGTATGGCATGGCTTTAGCCGGGGAACTGGTAGAACAGGGCATTGCGGTTAAAGGTTCAACCACTTCAGAACAGAAGCTAACTAAGTTTGCAGATGTTGGCGTTCAGCCTTATTTAGTACAGATCAGTGCTGAGAGTGAAAGTTTTGATCCCCAATTTTTTGAATGTGATGTGCTGTTTATCAGTATTCCGCCAAGGTTCCGTAAGGGTGAAACGGCAGGGTACACATCAAAGCTTCAAAGAATAATTCAGGCCATTCAGCAATATCAAATATCGAAGGTTATTTATATCAGCTCAACAGGTGTATATGGTGACCATAACAGCGTAGCAGATGAACTGACCGATACGGCCCCGGAAACTGAATCAGGTTTTGTATTGCTGGAAGCCGAGCAAATATTGCAACAACAGACGTCGTTTAAAACTACCATTCTCCGTTTTGGCGGATTAGTTGGCCCCGGCCGGCATCCCGGTCGCTTTTTTGCCGGTAAAAAAGATATACCTAATGGTAGGGCACCGGTTAATTTGATCCATCTTGATGATTGTATCGGCATTAGTATTTCAATTCTAAAGCAAAATGCTTTTGGCTTCGTTTTCAATGCCTGTAGTCCTGATCATCCCGCGAAGGCTGATTTTTACTGCCATGCTGCATTACAGGCCGGGCTTCCAGTTCCAGAGTTTTTGGACGAACTTGATCGTTGGAAAGTGGTCAATAGCATTAATTTGTCTGCTATTTTGCATTATGAATTTAAGGTTGATAGCTGGCTGAATTGCTCTTTTTAAGGGTACAAGGCCATTCTGAACTAAAATAAAATTCATTCATTAAATTTTTATTCTTTGTAGCGGCGACAATAAAAGGCTGTGTCGCATTTAACCCCTACGAATGTCAGTTTCACGCATTTTACCGTTCCATTTCCCATCCCATCTTTGTATAAGTAAACCAAATTAAAATCTATTACGATGGAAAAGAAAATTATTGCACCAAAGATCACTACCAATTTATGGTTTGACAAACAAGCTGAAGAGGCTGTTGATTTTTACATTTCTGTTTTTAAGAACGCCCGAAAAACAGGCAGGGTTTCTCATTATGCAAAAGATGGGCATGTAATGCATGGCCTAAAAGCAGGTGCCGTTATGACTCTTGAATTTGAGATTGAAGGACAAACATTTATGGCATTGAATGCGGGGCCGATCTTCAAATTTAATGAAGCCGTATCATTTATCGTCAATTGTGAGAACCAGGGAGAAGTAGATTATTACTGGGAAAAACTCTCTCAGGGTGGTGATGAAAAAGCACAGGTTTGTGGCTGGCTCAAAGACAAATTTGGTTTGTCGTGGCAAATTGTACCGACAGTACTACAGGATATGCTGCAGGATAAGGATGCCGAAAAAACAAACAATGTTATGGCAGCACTAATGAAGATGCAAAAACTTGATATCGCAGCCCTTAAGGAGGCTTACGAAAAATAATATTTTCAAAATTAACGCAGTGAGACGGTCCACTTCGGGAGACCCTGCTGGGCGCAAATAAAAAAGCAAGCCTTGTTCAGACTTGCTTCTTTTGTTTTGTGATTTTATTTGAATCTTATCTTATAAATAAGATTGCAACAAATTTGCTCTTGAGTTATGTCTCAGGCGCATTAACGCTTTATCTTTTATCTGGCGAACACGTTCGCGGGTTAAGCTAAATTTTTCGCCTATTTCTTCTAATGAATGTGCAGCATTGCTGCCTAATCCAAAAAATAGCACGATAACTTGTCTGTCACGTTCAGCTAAAACACTTAATGAACGTTTAATCTCCTGCGACAGAGAGTCGATCATCAGATCATTGTCGGTACCTGCATCAGTGCTTTGCAAAACATCAAGCAAGGTATTTTCTTCACCTGTAATAAATGGTGCATCAACAGACACCTGGCGACCAGAATTGGATAATGAGTCGGATATTTTTTCGACAGTAGTTTCCAAATCATCTGCCAATTCTTCCGGCGTAGGCTGGCGTTCCAGATGCTGCTCCAGTTTGGAGGCAGATTTATGGATCTTACTTAAAGATCCGATCTGATTTAAAGGTAAACGTACAATCCTTGATTGTTCGGCAACAGCCGACAAAATAGATTGGCGTATCCACCATACCGCGTATGAAATAAATTTAAAGCCCTTGGTTTCATCAAAACGCTTAGCAGCTTTGATCAAGCCGAGGTTACCTTCATTGATCAGATCGCCTAAAGTAAGCCCCTGGCTCTGGTATTGCTTAGCAACCGACACCACAAAACGAAGATTTGTTTTAGTTAAGCGCTCCAAAGCGGCCTGGTCACCCTCACGGATCTTTTGGGCTAATATCACTTCTTCTTGCGCAGTAATTAAATCCACCTTACCAATTTCATGTAAATACTTTTCAAGCGACTGTGATTCGCGATTGGTGATGGATTGGGTTATTTTTAGTTGTCTCATTTTTAATTAATGTTCAATCGGGTATAACCAATTTTTAATAACTAATTGGGTTACCATGAAAAGAAATAAGTAAATTACAAATTATGGCTTCTTCATATTGCTAATAGCAGGATCGGTAATAATTGAAGTTGCCAATGCTGCAAAAAATTTATTTTTATGCAGCATGTAAAAGGAGTAGTCAATCTTTATTATATTAATTATTTACAAAGATAATCAAAGAATTGTTATTAAAATGTAAAACATATGCTACTTAGGGGATTCTGAAACAGAAATTACTAACATAGTTCCTCTAACACGCATAATATTGTTAATTATGGGATGTGGAAACTGACTTTATTTATACTTTATTTATTAACTAATTACTTTATTCAACCAGTTCATCTTCAATAGTAACACCATTTGCAATAATATGTTTAATTTTTGTTGCCATGGTTGCACTGCTGGTTTCATATCTAAAAGGTGCATTTGGAATATTGTTATTTTTGTTAGTAAACCCTTTACCGGGCACATTTTCCCACACTTCTAATTTCCATCCTTCAAGTGTTAACCTGCATTTTATTGCATTGCTGCTGTTGGGCATTGCAATCTCAACAAATCCTTCAAAACAATCTATTTCCTTGTATTTAGCATCTTTAAACTCTTTTTTTACCGAATTAAGCTTAGTTGTGATATCCTCTTCTATCGCAATTAATTTTTTAACCACCCCATTAACCTGTTCAGCAGATTGCGTTTGAAACGTTTGTGTTAACTTATTTTTTACAAGGCTTTTATACAATTCAACCACATTGGTACTTGCCAATAGCAAATCTCGCACATCCTTATGTTTTTTCCTATTTTCAATGGTTTGAATAAAGTCATTTAATAGCGGATAGTAATCATTTGCCTTTATTTTGTTAAGAATTTCTCCGGTTAAGTGATGCTTGATTTTTTCGACGAAAGCGCTCATAATCACTTGTTTAAAGGTGTCGCTTGCTATATCCTGATTTTCCTGCTGCTTTGATGATGGGGACAGCACTACAAAAAATACAGGTTTATTATTTTCTGTACAGTGGTTCTTAAGAATATGTTTCTCGTAAAGATGCAAAGGATTATCTAAAACATGGTTGATCTTAAATTCAATCGCTATAATAAACTGTTGGGCTTTAATAAGTATATCTATCCTTTTATACTCATCGGTAGGGTCTTCGGGCTTTACCTCTACTGCTGTAACTTCATTCAATGCAAATTGCGGATTAGCTATCAGGCCATTTTCGGTATGCAGGTAACCGTTTTTAAATAACTCGTTTGCCGTTTTATGAGTTTTAAGGTCGTAGCAATCTGTTTCAAGTAACGCCTTTATAAACAAATTTCCCAGTTTATGACTTTCATTCGGATCAAAGAAATAAGCTAAAAGGTTGGCAATAGGTACTTCCCTTCGAGAAATTTTGAGTATTTCTAAATAGGTTTTTTTAAATTTAGGTATTTGAGGGTATAATTTTAGTAATTCTGATTGGAGCGACAGTATTATAGTTTCGTTAGCAGGCAGCATTATATTTTAGGTTGATTTAGCTGCTAATATATATCAATAAAAAGGCACTAAACCATAATAGCTTGCACAATTACCAAAAAGGCGATGCCGTACTAACGGCACCGCCCGGCAATTACATATCTTTCATATTATCGTTTGGCATCCTATCTATGAGCTTAGCATAAGGATCAATACCAACGCTTACCGGTTTCCCTTTAACAATTACACTAATTATATGCTGACCGGCAGTAAGTTTATATTTCTTCAGGTAAAGCGGATTAACTTTTGAACGGCCTTGTTTGTTGTTACTATTGGCTGCAAATACTCCTATGTCAATATAATCATTCATATTTTTAGCCGGCACATCGTTGCCTTTGTTATCGATCCAAACCTTGCCAACATTTACAGTAAGCGTTACTTTATATTCGTTTTTGTTGCCGGTAGGCACGACTTTAACGTCTGCCATTTTATTATCATACAAGGTTATCTTTTGCCAGGTATCTGTTAAATAGTATTGCAACGAGTCGGGTACATGTTTTTTTAGATAACGGTACAGATCATTACTGCCTGCATAGGGTGGTTTGCTTTTAAAGGCATAAGCATTTTTAAACTCGCGCAAAGCAGCATTTAAACTATCCTCGCCTATCAGGTCCCTTAATCCATACAAAGCCACGCTTGCTTTGCCACCCCATTCAAACCATTGGTCGGCCTTAATTAATGGCTGTTCCTTTTCTTCCAACCGTCGTCTGACGAAAAGGTAAAACCATAATTGGTCCTGCAGGATAGATTTAATATTTTCTTTGCCGTATTTCTTTTCGGCCATAACCAGGGCGCTGTAGGTGGCTAAACCTTCAGGGATAACTAATGAACCAACAGTGTTATTAGGCGCCACCTGGTATCGCCACCATTGCTGTGCCAATAAGCGTGTGGTAGTAAAATAACAATAATCAAATTGATTTGGGTCGGTAAAATCAGCATTCCAGGCAAAACGTTCTGAGTAAGTATCCAATGCAGTTAACGAAGCATCATGCGGACTAAATACTGATGTTTCTGCAAGCCTCATATCTTTAAAAGGATATGGACCATATACTTTATTAAAATAACGGAGCCCGTCTTTGTAAGCAGCCATAAACCTGTTAATATTAGCTTTATGATCAGGATGATAATAAATATCAATATTTACAGGATGATCAAGCTGTACGCTGTCATGTAATTTCGCATACCTGGCTGATAGGATACCTATTGGCGCATACATTCCCGGGTTGGTTTGTACATAGTGATAGTAATTCCGGCCGTTTTGTTTCCATTGCTTTTGCAATTCGCCGGATGCTATTGCTGTTTGATCATCCGAGGTGCTTACTGTAACATCAAGGCTTAACAAGTCTGAAGCCTTACCTGCTTTAAGAGTGGCAATACCTTCGGGATCATTCTGTGCCACTACTTCATCCTTTTTCTCGGGCAGGCCATTTTTTTTGCGCACATAGCGGCTTTCGACCTCATCGTCATCATCATATCCAAGTCCAGGTAAACCACCGATGAAAAACACCCCGTTCTTTAGTAGTTTCTCGCCATAAAGACCATTACTAAAACCTTTATAAGTAACAGACGAATTGATCTCCAATACGGCCGAATCTCCGGGAGCAAGCGGCTTAGGAAATTGATATAACCGAAATGCAGCAGTATCATTTTTTGGTTTGAACCAATTGAACATACCGCGCTCATATACCAGGGGATAAGTAAAGGGCACTGCATTGCCATTGTTTTTGATCGAATAATCGGTCAATTCATCACCATCAAGCAAAAACTTTACAATTGGTTTATCTGTTTTATTTACTATAGTTAAAAAAGCCCTTACAAATGCCTGCTGCTTGTCCGGGAAAAGGTCAGCATACATTTTTATGCGGGTTACCTTGGGCAGCGGCAAAGTTGAATAGTGTTTTAATTTTTTCTCATAAATAATGGCCCTGTCCTCACCCTCAGTTTTGGTCAGAAAATCATTTAAATAACTTACATTATAGTAATTGTAGGCACCTACAGTTAAAAATGAAACTGCTAAGATTCCCGTAAAAACTCTCGTTTTAAAATCAAATCGCTCAGCCAGTAATTGAAGTCTTTCTTTAAAAGAAGAGGTAACCCCCCTGTAATAAAACAGGGCAGAAACAATGGTAAGGAGCCCGCCAAAAAGCAGCCAATACATGTTAAACCAGTATATAGGTTTAAGCATGTGGCCCAAGCCATCCATATCCGAAATGCCATACCAGGGTGTATAAGAATAAGTAAGTAAATTATAGTTAAATATTCCAGTTACATTCAGAAAGAACACGGCCACCCAAAAAGATACCCCAATACCATGCGCTACAAATTTGTTATTAATTACAACATGCACTACGTAAGCAAATAATACCATTTCTAATAACCGGGGCAAAATGATGGTAAATACATAAATTAAATAGAATGACAGGTTAAAATGATAAAATCCTTTTGCTACCTGTACTACCATGCCGGTTAACAGCGGGATCAATGATAATCCAAACCCAAGAAAAAGTAATGCGATTAATTTAGAACCATTTAAAACCCAATTTGGCGGCGGCAACGAATCATTAATAAATGCGTAGCGGGTAGCCCTGTCGCGATGAAGTGTTTCGCCCGTATAAAATATGATGATGAAAAAGATGAAAAAGGGAAATACATCATTAAATATTTCCATAAGCATAACACTTCGTGGAAAATCGGGCACACCGTAATCCCCGTTACCCATCCAAAATACAAATCCCAGGAAAACAATACCGCTTGACAAGATGATCCAGAAGTAATTGTCACGGATGATGTTCATCAGTTCTATCTTAGTCAAATTATAAATTGTACTGCGGTTATATGAACCGGCAAAACTAACTTTTGCGTTCTGCATAACCGGCCGTTTCACTTTTGATACCACATCATCTATTGCTGCCTTATCTCTTTTCCCGCTAAAGAATTTTTCGAAATTGAAGCGGATATAAGTAAATATCAAAATAGCCAACCCCGCTCCTGACCAAATGATACGGTTAAGCAAAAAGGTACCGTTGATAGGGAATAATGTGGTGTTTTTTTGGATGGATGTAGCAATGCCTGATGCCAGGCGAACCCCGTTTAGTCCGAAAGGATCAGCAAGGTTAATTACTGTCGTGTTATTGGTATGGCCAAGGAAAAAGAAAGAAAGGAAGTAGCCTAAAAATAACAATATACCACCACTGTAGATTACTTTTACATTGCGGGTAATAGCCACCAATCCAAAAAATAAAGATGATGTAAAGAACAGATTGGGCAGGGCAATGGTTAGAAATGGATGCAGGTAATAAATTAACTTATTAGGCCCATATTCTTTGGGATCTCTCCAGCCCATTAAAGGCCCCACTTTGGTACCGATGAAGGCCCCAATAATAATGGCACTTGCTATAAACAACATACATAAAAACGAACCCAGGTAACGCCCCCAGAAATATCCGGCTTTTGTGATGGGATAGGTAAGATAATAGTCCTTGGTATTATATTCAATATCACGGTACAAAGCCATCCCCATGATGGACGAGCTAACCAGCATCATCAGCATAGTGATACCTGCGCACCACATAGCGATAAGGAAAGGCGCATTAATGTGCTCTTTTTCGCCTAACGGCAATGATCCTGTTGCAAAAACACTGATGGTAAAAATGAGTGCGGCTGCAAAATATAAGTAGGCGGCGGGCCTCCTGATCCGGTTTTGGACCTCGAACAAAATTATTTTCCAGAACATATAGTTTTGATTTAAAGAGGGTTAAATGGTATTTACATCCACGCGGGTAGCAATATTGCTGAAATAAACATCCTCCAAATTGGGTACACCGGGTACGAAGCCGTTCCCAGGATCTGATTCCTGTAATACCCTGATATGCAACTTACCGGTTTTTAACTGTGTGGAAATTACGGTAAAATCATCCTGGTAATGCGGTAACTCAGCCTTATTGATGGCTTTGCTGTATATTTTGCCTTCCATCTCACTTACCGCAATATCCGGCTCGCCGGCGTACAGTACTTCGCCCTGGCAAATGATAGCAAAGTTGGAGCAAAGCGTACTTACATCTTCAACAATATGGGTTGACAGGATCACAATAGTATTTTCGCCAAGCTGACTCAACAGGTTATAAAAGCGATTCCTTTCGGCAGGGTCCAACCCGGCAGTGGGCTCGTCTACAATAATCAGCCTGGGATTACCTATCAACGCCTGGGCTATGCCAAAACGTTGTTTCATCCCCCCTGAGTAAGTACCCAGGTGCTTTTTTCTGTCTTTTGAAAGATTCACATTTTCGAGCAAGGCGCCCACCAGATCCTTGCGTTCACCAGCATTATTAATCCCTTTTAGTTGGGCGATATGGTCAAGCATCCTTTCGGCAGATATTTTTGGATACACGCCAAACTCCTGTGGCAAATAACCCAACAATTGCCTTACCTCAGTTTTGTTTTTTAATACATCAAGGTCATCCAAAAAAATGCTGCCCTTATCTGCCTCCTGCAAGGTGGCAATAGTGCGCATTAAGGATGATTTACCTGCCCCATTTGGACCTAAAAGACCAAACATGCCATTCTCTAAAGTGAGTGAAACATCCTTTAAGGCATGTACGCCATTAGCGTAAGTTTTAGAAAGCGAGTTG
Source organism: Mucilaginibacter sp. (assembly GCA_028288085.1). Lineage (GTDB taxonomy): Bacteria > Bacteroidota > Bacteroidia > Sphingobacteriales > Sphingobacteriaceae > Mucilaginibacter. The sequence goes on along the minus strand of JAQBOK010000010.1, from coordinate 29,521 downwards.
ATAATCAGTTTCATTTTTGGTAAGATTTTGAATTTTTTAGTATATTTTGAGCGGCGCCCGTTATTGTCATCCTGGCACTATCAGCAAGATGATATTTCAAATTTTGGATCGACTCACCATCCAGCAGAAGTTTGCTCCTGTTAAGAATATCCAGTGTTGCGCTTTGGAAACGATTGTTATTTAAAATAATAATTCTTGATCCGCTCCCTGCATCAGAGCCTGCTACAGCACTTAAAAAATTAATATGGTTTCCTGAAAAAACTATTGAGCTACCATAGGTTTGCCTGATAGATAAACTATCTTCTTTAAAGCCTTCAATTAAATTTTGGCGCATGTTCCAATCCTCCCTGTATATGGTATCAACAATTTTTTTATTACCTGTAGTAAAAATGGCGTTAACACTAACATCTGATAACCTGGGACAGGATATGACTACCAAATATGGATGGGGATTATATACGTAACTATATTCAAAGGCTACATTAATTTGCAAACGATCACCTTGTTGCGTGATCCTAATAAAGTTTAAGGCATTGGTATCAACCTTAACACTAAATGGCCCCTGTACAAATTTCACATTTGCCGCTGATGTTGAATTTACATCCACGGCATCAAAATTTTTGAATTTCAGGGTGGCGAAATCCTTATACTGGTTCTTATATCTGCCTGAAAAATATTCCAATCTAATCATATAATCGAAAGCTAAAAGCGATATTACAAGCAAGAGCACGGCGGCTAATATTAATTTGTTACTTGTTTTCATTGTTCTTGTCAGATTTTGATTTATAATTTTCCAGTTTAAAGCGCTCAAACCATTGCTTTATATCTTCAAGTTCAATATCCAGCAGATAAATGTTGTTAAAAAAAACAGGCAAGTCCTGTTGAATAAATCGTTCCTTGCGGTAAGCCTTTATTTTGTCATAACCTTCGGCGGCAACAAATAGGCCCAGACCCCTTTTATTGTAAATCACACCTTGATTTTGCAGAAACTCGTATGATCGCATTACCGTATTTGGGTTAACCTCCAGTTCAATAGCCAGGTCTCTTACAGAAGGGATCTTTTGCTCTGCTGGCCATTTGCCCAGCAATATATTTTCGCTTACGTAAGCGGCTATTTGCAGGTATATGGCTTCGTTATCTCTAAACTCCATTTTTATTTATAATTAAACCTGCTTTTCTTTTAAACGAAAAAAGGCAGCAGTCCAGAAGATAAAGGACAATGCACTTAAAAGTGTTAAATTGTATACCAGCATCTCACCCGTAATATTGATATCTGCCATTTTATTATTTTCCATAAATCTTACTCCGCCAAAAGGCGCATTCATCACTACATTGCGTCCAAGCATTGCTTGTTGAACTATGTTATTACCAATAATTAAAATGGCAATGCCAATAAAAAATATAAATGCCGTTTTAATAAAATGCAGTTTTTCGAAAAAGATAGCCCCGCAAAAAGTGACAGAATGCAAAAAGGCATAAACTAAACATATTTGAAAACCACCACCCTTATAGAAAATGTTAAGTATTTCTGTATGTTGACCAGGAAAATGTTTTATGGTAGTTAAAAGCAACATCACCATGTAAAAACAGGCTGTATATATTACCAGGAAGAATAGATAAGAGTATAACCATGCTACCAGGTATTTTTCAAAATGTGATGCGGGCAGGGTGAGCGACGTTATCGCGCTTTTGTTATCGCCGATATCGGCAAACACTGTGCTGGTAAATATGGTTCCGGCCAATACAAGTACCATTGTAAAGATAGCAAGCTGCATTTGAACCTCCATTGGAATATCGATCATGTAAACAATAAAACAGCCGCCAAGTATCATTACCCCCAATAATACCGACAACGACATCAGGTAGCTTCTATAATGCTCGGCTGTATGTTTTATAAACAACCTGCCAAATCGGTTTAAATTAAATATATTGTTCATATCAGGATGTTTTTAAGGTTTCTAAAACTGATTTGTTGCCGCTGATAATGGCATTAAAAAGCAATTCCATATCTACCTTGCTTAATTTGCCGGTTGTATTGCGCAGAATGGCATTTTTGCCCCGAATGCTTTCCTCCTCGTACAAAACAGGTAAGCCTTCAGTATCAGGGTAGGTGCCAAAGATGAGTTTTTCCACTACTTCGTCCAACGATTGATTAACTACGATCTCGCGATCATGGAGCACCAACAGGGTATCTATCAAGCTGTCCAGATCCCGTACCTGGTGGGTAGAAATCACCATACAACGATCTTCGGTTAATACCGAAGCAATGAGTTTGCGAAACTGAACTTTTGAAGGAATATCCAGGCCGTTGGTTGGTTCGTCCATAATAAGCAAGGTGGTATTGGTTGCAAGCCCAAAAGCTATCATGGCTTTTTTTTGCTGACCATACGATTGCTTATTCATTAAACCATCCAAATCAACATCAAGCACTTTCAGATAGTGATAAAAGTCGCTCTGGTTAAATTTTGGGTAAAACCCGGCAGTATTAGCTACAAACTGAACTGGCGTAAGGGCCGGAACAAACAATTCTTCGGCTATAAAATAAATATCCTCTAATACCGAAACCGGGCGATCAGCCACATTGGTGCCGTTAAACAAACAGCTTCCTTTTGCTGGAAATGCCAGGCCGACCATGTTTTTTAAGAGCGTTGATTTCCCGGCTCCATTTTTGCCAAGCAAGCCATAGATATGCCCTTTATTTAAACTAAGGTTAAGGTCTTTAAAAAGCAATTGCTTGTGCGGATAAGCAAAACTTAGATTTCTAATTTCTATCATGTGCTATATAGTGTATTAGTATAATAGTACACTACAAATATAGAACGGTTTTTTATATTTCCAAAAAATATCTTATTTTTTTTAAAGCGATCTATTTTTTCATATCGTTTATGTGGCATGAGAAAGAAGACGCAAACTCATCGCGCCAATAAGAACATGACGGGTTTACTCGTTTTAGGCAAAAATATCTCCCGGTGGCTGTTTGGAGTAAAACAGGGAAGAAAAACAATCTTTATCCCTGCGCTGAAGCAGCGAGGTAATGACTTTGCGAAGTAAATAAATATCTCTAAAAAAGGGAGGTTATTCAGATTTGAAAAGAGAATCAGTGATAAAATAAGTAAAAACTGTCATCTTATTTATCATTCAACGGAATAGAGAAATAAAATTCGGAGCCGCTTCCAATCTCGCTTTTTACCTTAATATTTCCCTTATGCCGGTCTATAATTTCCTTAGAGATGTATAATCCCAATCCTAATCCAGACATATGGGATGCAAGGCCATCTGCTCTGAAAAATCTTGTGAATATATGCTCCTGCTGATCGTTTGAAATGCCTATACCATAATCTTTTATTGTTACGGTTGCGTATTTACCGGACTTATTAACCTCAATATTTACCTTATCAGACTTGGGAGAATACTTGATGGCATTGGTAATGAGGTTGATAATTACTTGTTCTATCCTTCGTCTATCCGCAAGCACAAGTGTTTCCTCAAAACCATTGTAAAATGTTAACAAATGTGAAGTACTTAAAGGCTGCATGATCTCTATAGTTTCAGTTAATAAAGAATTAAGATCAAAGGTTTCCATTGTTAATTCCAGTTTGCCGGCTTGTATTTTTGAAACATCCAACAAGTCAGAAACCAAAACCATCAGCTTATTTAACTGTGCCTTTGTTTTTTTGACGAACCCAATATTCATATCATTGCTGAGATTCCGCTCCAGTATCTGCAAATAACCATTTATGCTGGTTAGCGGTGTTTTTAGCTCGTGACTGGCAATACCAATAAATTCATCTTTTCGGGCATTCAGCATTTTTATTTCTTCGTAGAGTTTGGCATTGTCTAAAGCAACTGCTGCCTGGGAAGCAATACTCACTACAATAGTTTCGTGTTCCTTTTTAAAAACACCAGCCTTAGGATGGCCAAAAAAGAGGCCCCCAATTACTATTCCTGATTTTGACACCACCGGTACGGCAAGGTAGCTCACTACAGGTAAATGCCCTTCGGGCATTCCACGGTGAGGTGCATTTTTACCATACCTCGGATCTTTAGTAATATCATCCGCTCTAAAAACGCCCTCGCCGCTAAAAGTGGCATTAAAAACCTCTGTATTACGGGGCATCCCGAATTTTTCAAAAGCTTCCCTTGGTGCGCCTGACAAGGTATACAGCGTATAAGATTCGCCTTTGTTATCAATGGTATTATAGAAAAAAGCACCAAACTCCGCTCCCGTTAATTTGGTGGTTTCATCTGTTACTTTCTGCAATATTCTCCGGATATCGAGATCTTCAGATATTAACTTTCCTATTGAGTACAGCGCCTCCAGATTTTCAGTATAATGCTGCAAAGCTTTCTCCGCTAATTTTTGGGTTGAGATATTCCTGGCAATTTTAGACGCTCCAACGACCCGGCCATTGTAACCTTTTATTGGAGAAATAGTTAAGGATATAAATAATTCCTCTCCAGTTTTGCTAAGCCGGACCGTTTCGAAATGGTCTACCTTTTCATTATTTCTGATCTTGTTAATAATGATACTTTCCTCATCCAGCCTTTCGAGCGGTATGATGAGGGAGATATGTTTACCAAGCGCCTCATTTTTAGTATAACCAAACATATTCTCGGCAGCATTATTCCAACTGGTAATTATTCCATCCAATGTTTTTCCTATTATCGCATCATCGGATGATTCTATAATGGCCGCCAACATAGATTGCTGCTCATCGTCTTCTCTTTGTTCGGTAACATCAATCAGTGTGTTAATTGCACCTGTAAGCGCACCCGAAGAATCAAATACCGGCACAGGATATGGAACGACATTTCTTTTAGTTCCATCAGGACGTTGTACCAGAATTTCCTCTCCTTCAATTGATCTTTTTTCTTTTAAGGTCCTTGCCATAGGACATAAATCCAATGGAAGCGGTTCGCCATTGGGCTGAAATATTTTCCATGACCCACACCACAAATCCGTCCCAATTGCCGGCTCTCTGCCCCAAAGCTTAGTAGCAGCTTTATTATAAGATTTGATATAACCAAGGTGATCACATGTATAAACTGCTACAGGCAAATTATCAAAAATGCTGGTCGCAAGCTGATTGTTTATTTCTTGTTGAGGGATATTGCCATACGCTGTTACAGAATTTTGAGAGGTAACGAATTTATCCATGCCTTTTAAACAAGTTTATTAAATATTTGTTATAACGTTTTACAATAAAAAATTAACTAGTATTTAAATACAAAACAAATTTAATCTATTTCCCAAATATTGCTAACCGTTAACTATTTACAATTTTATGTAATTTTAAAAACCGGCTTTCCATTTTAACCGCTAACCTTAAATGAGATCAAAAAACAATACTAAACCTACAAAAAAAAGATTCTGGAGATTTTTAACTTTATTAGGCCCGGGCCTTACCACAGGCGCGGCCGATGATGATCCATCAGGCATAGCTACCTATTCACAAACCGGCGCTCAGTTTGGCTATGGACAGCTTTGGACTGCCTTGTATATGCTCCCCTTTATGGCAGCCGTGCAGGAAGCTTGCGCCAGGATAGGCCTGGTAACCGGCAAAGGTATTGCTGCAGTTGTTAAAGAGCATTATAGCAAACCTGTATTATATGCCGTTGTAAGTTTAGTGGTGATAGCCAATACGATCAATATTGGTGCTGATATTGGCGCCATGGCTTCGGCGGCAGAGTTATTGGTACCGGTTCCTTTTGTGGTTTTAACACTTGCTTTTACAGCAAGTATTTTGATCCTAGAAATATTTACCAATTACAAGGTTTATTCAAAAATACTTAAATGGCTGGCGTTGGCTTTGCTGGCCTACCCTATCACCGTATTTATTGTGCACCAGCCCTGGGCCACCGTACTAAAGGCCACCGTGGTGCCCCATGTTGAATTCAGTTTTGCCTTCCTGTTTATTATCACCGGGGTGCTGGGCACCACCATTTCGCCTTATATGTTTTTTTGGGAGGCATCGCAGGAAGTAGAGGAACAAAACGAAAAGCATCCCAGCCAAAATGGAATACCGGTTATTACCAAAAGTTTGATCCACCGGATGCGTTTGGATAATAATACGGGCATGATCATATCAGAAATTACCACCTGGTGCATCCTGCTGGTGGGTGCTACCGTTTTGCACCAAAGCGGTGTAAGAGATGTTAAAACCGCTGCCGACGCGGCAAAGGCACTTGAACCCCTTGTACATTCGTTCCCCAACGCGGGTTTCCTGGCTAAACTCATCTTCTCAATAGGGATATTGGGATTGGGCTTTTTGGCTGTCCCGGTATTATCCGGCTCCGCTGCTTACGCAGTGTCTGAAGCATTTAATTGGGATGCCAGCTTGAATTTTAAATTGAAACAGGCACATGGCTTTTATGGGGTGATCACCATTGCAACCGTTATTGGTTTAACCATCAATTTTGTTGGTATAGATCCAGTAAAAGCACTGGTATACGCGGCGGTGTTAAATGGCGTGGCAGCTGTGCCCCTATTGTTCCTGATCATCAAAATATCCCGGAACAAAGAAATAATGGGAGAAAACAAAAGCGGGTTATTATCCAGCTTTTTACTATGGGTTACCTTTATTGCCATGGGTGCTGCCTCAGTAGCAATGTTCTTTACAATTGGGAAATAATGAGGTTGAGTAGTTTTTAATAATATGCAAGACTAAAACACTACCGGCTTAAACCAGGCTTCATAATATACCCGAGCCAGGCATTAAAAATTCCGGTAATGATAAAAGCAATGGCCGTAAACACAATAATGGTAACCGAACCAAAAGCCGTGTTAAATATAATGAGTAGCCCAAAAATGGCCGTAATAATCCCGCCGGGCATTAATAACCAGGCCCAGCCAATGGTGCGCGAGAAGCTTATTAAGGAGATCCCGCCGAATAAAAACCAAATGCCTACTATCATGCGCAGTATCACCTCGCTCGCCGCGATGTGCCCCATCAGCACTATACCGAGTAGCAGGTCTACAAGGCCGAGCATTAAATGCCATCCCCGGTTGGCTGCATTACGACTGCTGGTAACGCGTAGCAATTCGGCAATGCCTGCCAATAAAATTACCAGTCCGAAAAAGAAACCCAGTGCCGCAAAACTGCTTGCGGGCGAACAGATCATGTAAATACCGACCGTGATAAAAAGTATTCCTCTTATTAAAAATACCCACCAGTGGCGGACGCTTCGGTTAACCGATAATTCCATAAGTTGCTTTCTACAAGAAACTTGCAGATAGGAGAAAAGTTTTAATGAACAGGAATTTTAATGAAAGAAAAGTTCCATACTTATCTAAATCTCACTTTTCGCGAAAGTTAGTTTTTTTATGGTTACTTCGAGTTTATCGCTTGTTTTGATTTTTGCAGGTGTTGTAAGCGAGAGTATAATTGATCCTTCTTTAACCAGTTTGCCTTGCGTTGCTATAATAAATTTGCCGGGGTTATCAGAAGGGTAGAGACTGAAACTACCCAGCAATATTTTTTCCTTGTTAGCATATTGATAGTGCACGTAAAATATCAGCGGGTATTTTTGAGGGTTAAGCACCTTTACTATCTCAACCTGCACAAATTGGTATTTGTGCCGTAACAGCATATCAGAATGAACGGCCTGAACAACATCTTTTTTATACTGGTTTAAATAATATAACGTATCCACAGTTTTTATAACAGTATCACCCGCATATTGCCCAGGTATTTTACCTATGCAACATACAGGCAAAGCCAAACAAGCTGCACACACTGCACAGGTGCATATTTTAGACCAAATCATTTCAAATATTATACGCCTCAAAACCAGGTATATTATTGATCGTTGTGATTAATAATTATCGGGGTCACAATTAACTCAATGGTATCCAGCAATAATTCGGTTGCGGGGTTCTCAAACTTTCCTAAAAAAGGCACTGCTACTAATTGAACCGTGATCTGGCTTGTGCCGGTCAGTTCCTGGTTCTTTTTTAATTTTTGCAGGGTGGGTGTAATGTTAACCAAAAATTTAGGTACATGCGCATGTGCAGACATTGCCATGTGTGCACTATTTGCGGGCATGGGTGAGCCAAAAAACGCGAAGCTGCCAGCATAGTGCGGATCATTGACAGGGGTATTGGCATTGGCACCGGGAGAATTAATAAACACCCGTACAAAGAAATCACTTTCGGCAGGTAATTGCACATAATTGATACTGACGAATACATTATCTTTTGTCGCGTCATTATTTATAATGCTTGTAAAATTACCTGCAAGCGCTTTTGATTCGGCAGCAAAAGGCCGTGCAATGCTTAGCGTTGTTCTGCTTGCTATAGGTACCCTTTGCTTTATTTCAAATTTAACATCAGCGCCCGCTTTAATTCTTTCCTGTAGTTTGTTAAACTCAGCTTTGGTTTTTACTATTCTTTGCGATACAGGCGTACCAATATCACTATGCTCATATTGATAGCTCAGCAATGGCATTAGTGTGGTAATGCCTGCTGTCATTGAACTTACTGTATTTCCATTGGCATCAATAAAATAATTCCAGGAGGTATTGTTCCAGGTTGGGTCATTGGGATTATTATTACCCATATCTATATTCCATTTATCCCAGCAATAATCAACCATGCAATGATGTGTCCAAAAAATAGGATCTAAAGCCGAGCCCCCGCCGCCCATTATATCACCTACAAAGGAGTGAACGGTATTATGCGGAGTACCCTCTATTTGCTGCCAGAAAGTGTAAAAATCCGTATCTGTAAAAATGGGTGCAAGCTCAGCTGTTGAAACTGCGGAGAGGCTGGTTACATCAGTGTTTACCCTTGGAAGATAAAGCACGCTGGTAGTATCTAAAAATGCAGGATTTAGAGCGGCGTTTTGGTTCCAATTCCAGTATGGCAAACCGAACTTATCATTACCCGTTAGTTTTTGGCAAATTTTTTCGAAGTAAAACAGGTAAGCCCTATGCCAGGAAAAGAAATGCGGCGTACCATGCTGGCAAAGATTGAAGCCACCTAAAACTGTACCATGTATGCCGGCCTGGTTATTCCAGTTCCGCGGATCACTGGCTGGCAGCGCTTTCATGAGGGTTACTGCCTGTTTGTAAGTGGCGATGTCGGCATCCACCTCCGGCGACCCTACGCGTAGCCGGCGTCTGATGGGCCTGTTTCGTATCGCTTCGGCTATTTCTTCGCAACCGCCCAATGTTCCGAGCAATAAGCCTGCACTGATCAATCCTACGCCTTTGACAAAAATGCGCCGGTTTATATTTTGTGGGGTTAGGTATTCCATATTAATAGTTTCTAAGGATTAAAAACAATATAATAACCAAAAAATAAGGTAGCTGCAGGATTGTAAAGACTAAATTTACAGGGTATTAACAAAATAATACTGCGTAAAAACACGCATTCTTGTAAGTGAAAACACCCATTTTTATGCGCGTTGACATAGTGCTCCCGGGAGACATAATGGATTACGTCTATAAATAGGCACGGGCCATCGGTTATTTACCCTCTCCCGTTTATTGCCAGAAAACCCTGTTTGGATAATGGGAAATAGGTTTTGTATATATCCGCGGTTTTACCTACATGAACCTCAAATTCATCTTTCGCGAAGGCATTAAGCAGGTCATCGGCTACAACTTTGGGAGCTATGCCATTACTGCCGCCTATCTCTGTCGAAAATTCGGTATCAACCAGGGGCGGCATCAATTCAAATACTTTGATCTTTGTTTCTTCCAGAGTGAGCCGTAAGGCCTGGGTGTAGGAATGTAATGCAGCCTTGCTGGCGCCGTATGTGGTTAGTTTGACATTGGGGGCAAACGCCACAATAGACGATACATTAACAATAGCGGCCTCCTCCTTTTGGTTAAACAAAGGCAATAATTTTTCAGTAAGCCTGATGACGGACAGGTAATTGGTCAGCATTTCTTCACTGGCTTTATGGAAAGCATTTATGCCGGGTTCTGCCAGGTTGTAAACAAATGCATTTCCGGCGTTGTTGATCAGCACATTAAGCTGGGGGAAATCTTTGTTGAGCCGGGTTACCAGGCTTTCTACGTCCTCCGCTTTTGTAATATCGCTTACTATGGCAGTAGTGTTTTTGAGTTTGGTAGTGGCTGCATCAAGGCGTTCTTTATTACGACCTGTGATGATTACACGGTTATTATTTTCTGAAAATAATTTAGCCATTGCGAACCCAATGCCGGCACTGCCGCCGGTTATGAGGATGGTATTGTTTGTGGTTTTCATTTTTGTTTATTTTATGTAGTGCTTTGTATTAAATTTATTTGTTTCCCTGTACGCTTCTCAAAAGTGGAACTGCATTAGCCATATCCATTAATGGTCGGAAACAATCACATTGGCTGTTTGTGTTTTAGACCTTTTTACAACAAAGAACAGTAAAGGCAGTGTAATGGCAAATAGCAAGCCGATGAGCAGGTACGAATCCAGGTAGCTGAGCAGGGTTGATTGTTTTACTACCGACACATCGATCATTTTGATGGCCATGCCTTTTGCTTCAAGCAGGGTTTTCCCTTTTTGCTGGAAAAAGCTGGTGTAACTGTTCAGCCTTTGGGTTACCAATGGGTTGCCGGCGGTGATATTGGCCAGCAGGTCGGTACGGTGCAGGGCTGTGCGCCTGGCCGAATAGGTGTTAATAATAGATATGCCAAACGACCCACCCAACTGCCGCATCATATTGTTGAGAGCGGTGCCCTGCGGTATGTCCTGCGATTTGAGTGAGGATACGGCGAGCGAACTGAGCGGCACCGTGAGCAGGGCCATGCCTATGGCGCGGAATATCAGGGTGATGCTAATCTCGCGGGCCGATGTGTCGAGCGTCATTTGCCCCATGTGCCAGTTAAAGTAGATAAACAGTACAAAACCTACCCCTACCATAGCCACCGGCGAGACACCCTTTTGCAACAATTTGCCCGAGAGCACCAGAGCTACCAGGGCCAATATGGCACCGGGCAACAGCAGCATACCGCTTTGTGAGGGGGTGAAACCCAGTAAACGCTGGGCAACCACCGGAGTCAAAAAAATGGAAGTAAACATGCCCAACCCGGTAATAAAAGTTAAGATTGCAGCAATTATAAGCGTGCGGCTTTTGAGCACCCGCAGGTTTACCACCGGGTTAGGTATGTGCAGTTCCCACAATATAAAACCAGTGAGTGCTACAACTGCGGTTATCGCTAACACAATGATATAACCGGCCGAAAACCAATCGTCTGTTTCGCCGCGTTCAAGTACGGTTTGGAGGCTGCCAACACCTATCGTGAGCAGGCCGATACCAAGCCAATCGACCTTGGTGCCGTTGCTTTTTTTGGTGGAATTGGGCAGCAGGAAATAGCAGGATACAGCTACCAAAACACCTATGGGCACGTTGATATAAAATATCCAGGGCCATGAATAATTTTCGGTAATAAAGCCACCTAAAGTTGGACCAATGGTAGGACCGATGAAAATACCGATCCCAAACAGGGCGCTGGCCGTTCCCAGTTTTTCTTTAGGGAACAACTCGTAAACCACCGCTGCGGATACCGATAGCAAGGCCCCGCCTCCCAAACCTTGCAGAAACCTAAAGAATACCAGCACCCAAATAGAACTGGCCTGCCCGCACATAAACGAGCAGAACACAAACAGGATAATACTGCCGATATAATAATTGCGCCTACCAAGTATGTTGGTCAAAAAGCTGGTCATGGGGATGATGATGACGTTGGCAATGGCGTAGGAGGTGATAACCCAGGCAGTATCTTCCAGCGTGCTACCCAAATTACCACTCATATAATTAAGGGCCACATTCACTATGGAAATGTCTATCAGTTCCATTATGGCGGCTCCTATAACGGTTATTATCAATAATTTTCTTTGGAACTCAGTCATAATTATACCGATTGGTATTTTAATTAATATAATAATGCTCGTTAAACAATTACCAAGCACTAAAAATTTGATTACTATTCTGATGCAATAGTAATATATAAAATATACCGAATGGTATTATTTATGTCAAATTTTTAGGCAATGGGAAGGAAGAGGTAAGAGCGGGAGGGGGGTGCGATGATGTGGGTGATAAATTAAATGCCTTTGTCTAAACCTGGATTAACAGATCCTTATGATTCCACGATTTTCTTTTTCAATCAAAGTGGTTAAGACAAAAAGAGACCGCTTCGCATCCAGTCCAATGAACAAAATTTTAAATTTCCGCTTGTTTAATTACTAATAATATTAGTAATTTGGTCACCATGATTGAGATGGATGAGGATTTGAACCCTATTTTTTCGGCCCTGGAAATAGACCTGGTGGAATGGGTACGCAGTAACCCAAAAACGTGCAAACATGTTACCGGGCATAACTCCAGGTACATGTTCATTTTTAACAATAAGGGTGGCCTAACCATTGATTTGAACCGGTTTAACGAGGATTATTATCGCGAAGTTTTTTCGATGTATAAATACGAGCGCAACCGGAAAGCCTTTGTACATAAAGCCTGCCTCATTATTCGTGATACCCTTATCCGCATCAAAAAACACCACATTACTTTATCCATCACCCTAAAGCATTGGAATACCACTGAAACCAACACGTTTTACATTCACCCTAAAGTTAAATAGAAAAACATATCGATCGAAGCATATAACGGTCTTTCCAACCGGTATTAAACCAAAGGCATCCCTGTGTATTGCCACCTCCTGATGAACCTGCATTGAGCCAGGGACTTGAATAAGGAATTGTGTCACACTTTTTAGTAAATTCAATGTTAAATGATACATAATGACAGAAGATAAAAAAGAGTTAGATAAAGCAGAAGATGAACAGGAGCTGAAGTCGGCACTGGAATTTGATAAAAGCATAACCGATCATTTTGGAATTGGGATAACTGAGGCACTGGGCAGTATGTGGTTTTTGGTTGGCTACGTTATTGTTTTTACGGTTTGGATATGCTGGAACCTTCATTTTATTCCTGCTGTAAAACCATTTGACCCTTTTCCGTTCCCGATACTGGAAATGGTGGTTTCTATTTTCGCTATTGTTCTTTCAGTTTCGGTGCTGATTAACCAGAACCGCCAGGGCAGAATAGAAAAGATAAGGCGGCAGGTAGAATTTGAGGTAAATGTGCGTGCGGAAAATGAAATAACCAAGGTACTGACCATGCTGCATGAAATTCAGCAGAAAATGGGTTTGGCAAATGATGTGGATAAGGAACTGGATGATATGAAGGAGCCAATTGATATTAAACAGCTTCACCAGGCGATAGATGAGAAAGAAAGCAGCGAGCCGTCGTTATTGTCCTTTAAACATGAGGAAAAGAGTGAAGGGGAATAGTGCGGGGCGGGACCGCAAAAGAAATGATCCCCTTCAGTGGAGAATTCGTAATTATTTTATGCTTATAGTCTTTAAATTTGCAACAAAAAACCGTCTTATAATTGCTTATAAGACGGCTCCTATTCCAATCGTGTGAGTTATTATATTATTCTACCCTGTCGCGAAGATTTTTTATCTCATCGTGGGCTTCAATCAGTTCTTCTTCCTGGTCCATCAGCATTTCGCGGATGTATGATGCCAGTACTTCTTCATTTAGGGCTTCCTCATATGCTTTTTTAATGGCATCCTCACCAAATTCGCATTCCTCCAGTAAACTATGGCGGTCGTGCCCGGTAAAAGTTTCTTTAACCGTTATCCATGCCCGGTGTATTTTACCCCCTGTGGATGTACCTGTTATCATGTCTTTGCCAAAAGCCCCAACTTCGGTACCAAGTTCTACTCTATACCGGCGACTTTCGTCAATAAATCTCAAAAACAAAGGTTGTAGTTCGGTATCATTCCCGCTTTCTTCAATTTCTTTTAGTGCTCTTTCATACCCTTCAATACGATCGTTATTGATCAAAATAAGATCGTTTAGGATCTCGATTGTTTTTGCTGTATTTTCCATGGTTATTACATTTTAATATATCTGAACAACCTCATAATTATCGCTTTGTTTAATTTTATTTCAATAAAATACCATTAAACTCATTAAAATAAACTTAAAAGAAATACATTCAGCACTTTAGCAAAAACATCAGCCAATAAAATTTTAAAGGGTAAACCTTTTATCAATGCAGGTTGTTATCAAAAGCATGAAAAAAGAGATCCTGGCTGCATCCGCATTAGTTGGCATCGGCGTAGCAATAATAGCCCTGCGAGCCAAAAATAAGCCGCTTGAAACAGTGAAGAATGTGAACCTTGAAAAATACCAGGGTAAGTGGTATGAGATAGCCGCCTTTCCGCAAAGTTTTGAAAAAGGCTGTACTTGCACAACCGCCGAATACAGCCTGGGGGATAATGGCAAAATAGAAATTAAAAATAGTTGTATTAAAGATGGCAAAACAAAAGTGGCCACCGGTAAAGCTTCTGTTGCTGATAAGAAAACTAACGCTAAATTGAATGTCACCTTTTTCAGACCCTTCAGTGGTAAATATTGGATAATTGCCCTGGCGCCCGATTACAGCTATACCGTGGTGGGCCATCCCAATCGGAAATACCTTTGGATACTGGGCCGCAAACCCAAAATGGATAGTATGACCTATAATCACCTGGTATTACAGGCTGCCAACAAAGGTTTTGATATCAGAAAATTGGTAAAGACGGTGCAGGATATAGCTTGAGCGATGGGTTGCTGGATCTATAAATAATCATTGAATCATGGTTAAGGCAGCTTTTTTTGCAAAATACCCTGCCCGATTTAGTAAATATGCTTAATTTGCTCAACCAATTATAAACCAATGCCGATTTGATATGGGCTGCAAGCGCCCTGCACATTCCTCCATTGGTTACTTCTATATCTGCTAACCTTAAATTGATGATCATGAGTAAAAAATTAATTCTAAATGGCTTATGTGTAGGCGTTAGTCTGCTGTTTTTATTGAATTGTAAAACTGTTAATGCGCAGGATAAAGGCTGGCGGCAGCTTTTTAACGGCAAAGACCTTAACGGCTGGAAACAAGTAGGCAAGGGTAACCGTTATGTTAAAGATGGGCTTACAGGCAGTCATGGAGGTATGGGCCTGTTGTATTGGACTAAAGAAAAATTCAGTAATTGTACGATCCGCGTGGTTTACAAAATGCAAAAATTCAACAGTAACTCTGGTGTATTTATACGCATTCCGGTTGAGCCGCGCGAAGAATGGATGCCTGTATTTTATGGCTACGAGGTACAGATAGATAATCATCCGGAAACATCTAAAGAAGATGAATACCACATTACCGGCACTTTATATTCATTAACCAAGCCCCTTGCAAAACCAGGCAAACCAGGCCCCGAATGGAATACCATGGAAATTACGCTCGACGGGCCGCGTACCATAGTTACGGTTAATGGTCAAAAAGTAACTGATTACACAGAGGGCCAACCTACACCCGCCCGTAAATTTGATTTTGAACCATTTCGTGGACCGCGACCTATTTCAGGATATATTGGCTTGCAAAATCATGGCGATGATGATATCGTTTTTTTTAAGGAAGTATCGGTAAAACCGCTCAGTAAAAAATAATCAAAATCATCATGGAAAAAAGTGAAGATACCACAGCCAGTAATACGATAAGCCGGGGCGACTTTATTAAAAAAGCGGCGATAGCTACAGCAGGGTTTTATATTGTTCCCCGCTTTGTATTGGGCGGAAAGGGGTATACAGCCCCTAGCGACAAATTGTACATTGCGGCAGTTGGCTGCAGTGGCGAAGCGGAAAATGATATTCATCACTACGCCAACGCGCCTAAAAAAAATGCGGTCGTAGCCTTTTTGTGCGATGTTGATGAGCGATCTGCAGCCCCCCGCCGGAAAGAATTCCCCAAAGCACCGTTCTATCACGACTGGCGCGAAATGTTTGAAAAAGAGAGCAAGAATTTCGACGCAGTTACCGTGGCTATACCCGATCATAACCATGCCACAGTCGGCCTTCATGCCATGCAGTTAAAAAAACACCTGTATCTGCAAAAGCCGCTTACCCATGATATTTACGAAGCCCGGATACTAACCCAAGCGGCAGAAAAATATAAAGTAGTAACCCAAATGGGCGACCAAGGCGCTTCATGTGATGGTATGCGGACTATGCGCGAATGGTTTGAGGCCGGACTGATCGGTGATATCGAAAAGGTGTATTGCTGGACAGACCGCCCCGTATGGCCGCAAGGTATTTCATGGCCGACGAGCAAGCCGCCAATCCCGAAAGAATTGAAATGGGACTTGTGGCTTGGTACTGCGCAGGAAACCAACTACATTGATAACCTGGTGCCTTTTAACTGGCGCGGATGGTGGGCTTTTGGCACTGGCGCCCTTGGCGACATGGGTTGCCACATAATGGGGCCGCCCTTTAAATTGTTAGGGCTGGGTTACCCCGAATCGGTTTCGGGCAGTGCCAGCACGGTTTATAATGGCATTTTTAAAGAAGGCATTTATCCTGAAAGCGGGCCGGTATCCAGTTCTATCAAATTTAAATTCAAACAAAAAAGCGGCAAAAACCTCGACCTGTATTGGATGGATGGCGGCATTACCCCCGAGCGCCTTGCAGAGCTTGACCCGGATGTAAATATGAACGAGGCGCTTGGCGACTTTCCCGGAGAAAATGATTTTGAAGGTTGCACTTTGTTTATCGGCACCAAAGGAAAAGTTTCTTGCGGCTGGGGCGGCAGTCACCCGCGGCTATTGCCGCTTTCGCTTAATAAGGATGTGCACATCGCTGAAAAATACCCCCGTGTACAGGGCGGCATGGATGGCCATTGGTGGCAATGGGTTGATGCCAGTATTGCCGGGCATGGAAAAATGGAGGTCGACTCGCCGTTTGTGGGCTATGCCGGTCCGCTTACCGAAACTGTACTGATGGGCAACCTGCTATTACGCACTTTCAACCTGCAGGAAAAAATAAAGCGCAACGACCCGGTTTACGGCAACATGGAAGGCTATAAATTTAGTGGCCGCTACGTTGATCTGAAATGGGACGGCGAAAATATGAAAGTAACCAATTTTGAACCTGCCAATCAATTCATTAAAAGAGAGTACAGGAAAGGCTGGGGTGAGTTAAAGTTGTAAAGTTTTATTGATTTTGTTTGGACCTTGATATTTAATTCCATCTGGGAAATCAAATAATCACCGGTTCATACAATTTTGGTTTGTTCGGATTGACAGTAACATTTTTGAAAAGCGACAGCAGTGCTGCTATGTTCTGATAGCCCCGCCAACCGCTCATACACCTGCGGGCATTAATCACATGGCCGGTATACACTATTGTCGGGTTTATTTTAGTTCGCACCAAAAAAATGGCCGGTTCCTTTAGAAGAAAACCGGCCATTTTGTGTGTTTTAAATTACCCTCTTATTACAGCAGGGCTTTGTTACTATAAACATGGTACTCGCCGGGGGCAAGTGTCATGCTATAAGGGAGTGCTGTTACATTGATACTGATACCCGTTAAATTATCTGTCCAGGAGCCTATAGCAGTAAAAGCAACATCACTTGTTTGGCTGGTTACACCAAAATTGCCTACCACTTCTACATTAGTACCATCGGTACCGTTAAGTTGAATGGTTTTAACAGTACCGGAAAGGTTGTAGTTAAAGCTGGTAGTAGTAAAAACCGGGTTCTTGATCTTCCATTTGATCATTTGGGAATATACCTTATAAAGGTGCGCACGGTTTGGATCTGCCATATATTCCCAATGTGGGGGTTTGTCGCCAAGACGACCGCCAGGGCTTGCATCATCGTTATTGATATCGTACCCGCGCTCGCCAAATTCCCATAGCATTTTTGGGCCGGGCGAAGAAAACATGAAGGCTGCACCCATTTCGTCACGTTGTAAACCTGTGGCCAGGTCCTTTGTACTATAGGTTCCACTGCTGTTACCGTATTGTTCATTCTTATATTGCAGGCGCGCCTCGTCATGGCTCTCAAAATAGCCTACCAGGGCATAAGGGTTGGTAAAGTTCCATGAATTATAAAAGAGGCCGCTGAGATCCCATGAACCACCCGAATCATTGTAGCTCATCAGGGCTTGCTCACCGTTTACACTCAGATTGGCCCAGGTCATCATACCCTGGTCAGCCAGTTCAGATTCTTCCTGGTTGCCGGCAAAATATTCAAGGATAACATAAAATTTGGGGTCAATACCTTTCATAAAGCTATTGTAATCTTTCCATATGGCCACCCGGCTGGCATCATACTGGCCCCATAAATTTACATCACTGCCGCTGTTGGTTTGGGTAAAGCCTTTTGCAAGGTCGAAACGGAAACCATCTATGTGGTATTCTGTCATCCACCATTTCAATACATTTTTTACAAAATACTTGGTGGCGGCGCTTTCATGATTAAATTGGAACCCTACATTGTATGGGTGAGTTGGCACCATATTGTACCAGGGGTTAGCCGCGGTAGGTGCACCAGTACTTGGAGTGCCGCTATAATACATCTGAACCATTGGAGATGAACCGAACGAATGGTTCAAAACAATATCCTGAATCACAGCAATCCCCTTTACATGACAAGCGTCTATAAGAGCCTTCAGATCATTTTTGGTGCCGTAATATTTATCAGGAGCAAAGTAAAAATTCGGGTTATAGCCCCAGGAGTCGTTGCCTTCAAATTCGCTGACAGGCATCAATTCAATGGCATTTACGCCCAGCCTTACAAAGTAATTGAGGGTATCCTTAATGGTTTTATAATCATGCGTCTGAACAAAATCGCGAACAAGCAGTTCATAAACTACCAGGTTTTTTGGGTCGGGCCGTGTAAAATTGGTTATTTGCCAGGTGTACGCCGGCTGGCTGGCCCAAAAGGTACTTACAATACCGGTTGTTGAGCCAGTTGGATAAGCCTTTAGATTAGGATAGTTTGTAGCCGGTATGGATTTATCGTTATCAGGGTCCAGCACCTTTTCGGTATATGGGTCGGCAACTTTAAGACTGCCATCGATCAAATACTGGTAGGCGTATTCTTTAGTCGCATCCAGGTTATCAACCTGTATCCACCAGCGTGTACCATCTTTAGAATTCTTCATAGCTGTGGACTGCCAGCTATTGAATTCGCCTATCACTGCAACTGACTTTTTACCCGGAGCATATAAATTAAATATCGCCGATTTACCAGAGTTAAGAAAGGAAACACCATCAGGGGTTCCGGCGGGTACATCTACCCCTGTAGGGTTCTTGGTCGTATCACCGGGAACGTTCCCGGTATTATTGCCGGGTTTAGGTTCTTTTTTGCATGAAGTACCACCGATTAACACCGCTGCGATCAGCAATAGGTATAAAAATCTTGCCATTTGTTATCTTTTTAAGTTTATAATTGGTCTATAAATTTAAATCGATTTTTTCACATCCCGGTAATAAACCAAAAATAAAATGTTGCAGATGCTGTAAATGTGGACTTTTAGATATTAAAAGTATTTATAGAGAGTGAAATAATCGTTCGCTCATGGGCACCAGGCCCGGTCACTATTACCGTCACAAAAGTAATCAGGAAGGCTTAATGAAACTTGAGGCTTGAAGTAAATGCGCAGCTATTTAGTATATTTTTCGGCCATCTGTATCAGATCTTTCAGGTCAAATGGTTTACGCAGATAGTTGTCTGCCAGGCCGGCTTCGGCAACCTCCTTTACGTTACTTATTGCCGAAACAATAATTATAGGAATATGGCTTGTTTGTGGGTCCGTTTTTAACTGCTTGCTCAACTGTTCGCCGTTGGCATCGCTTTTCCAGTCGCTGAGCCAGTTATCCAGTAATATCAGATCGGGTTTATGACTGTTCAAATGTTTAAGTATCCTCGCATCTTCAGATGCTATCACTTCATACCCTGCTTCCTCTAAGGCATAAACCATAGTTTCTCTGATGTCAGTATCATCTTCAATCACCATAATTTTTTTGCCCATAATCTTACTTTAATTTAATAACAGTCACTATTATTTATATCCCAGTCATAGTGTAAACAATGTAAGATACCTGTTTTGTTTTAGGTACTGATTTTTTTATAATAAATAGTTATGAGGTACGTTCAGAAGGGCATTACAAACGGCAAAAATGGTCCATATGCCTTATCCGGCTAGCTATTGGCAACTAATCTCCGTAGTAACACGCCCGGCAGCGGGGTTCGTAGCTTTCTTTTTCGCCCAATAAGATAGTACCTTCACCGGGCACCAGGCGGTATGAATATAAAGCCTGATTACCACATTTTACACAAACTGCGTGTACTTTGGTCACCGATTCAGCAATGGCCATCAGCTTCGGCATGGGGCCAAAAGGCCCTCCTTTAAAATCCATATCAAGGCCGGCCACAATTACCCTTACGCCCTTATTGGCCAATATGGTGCAAACGTTGGGCAATTCGTCATCAAAAAACTGGGCCTCGTCAATACCAACCACCTGCACCTGGCTGCCAAGCAGCAATATGGCCGAGGAAGAATCAACCGGGGTTGACTGGATGGAATTCGCGTTGTGCGATACCACTGCCGTCTCGTCAAAGCGGGTATCTTTCTTTGGCTTAAATATCTCAACACTCAGCCGGGCTATTTGCGCTCGCCTTAACCTGCGTATCAATTCTTCGGTTTTGCCCGAAAACATAGAGCCGCAAATGACCTCGATACTACCGCCGAATTCACTTTTCCGCTTAAAAACATCTTCACCAAACAGCATTTCAAACTCGTTTCAGCGGGCAAATATCATAATTTAATATTATTTTTGATAAGTATTTTCAACATACCGCCATGAAACAACAGGAAGTTTTTAAAAAGATAGGCAACATTATAAAAGAGTTGAATGAACAGTATGAATACCTTGATGGAAACGGGGGACAGCTAAATGACCTTGAAATTGAACTCTTTGTAGCCAACGCCCGCTTTTTAGCAGATCACTCTGAAGTATTACAAAAGCTTAACCTACAATACAGTCCGGCACCTGTAATTGAACCAAAACCCGGAGTGAAACAAGAGGAAAAATATTTCGAACCGGTAGTACAACAAGTTAAACCTTCGGCTGAAATTGTAGCGCCTGAAGCAGCTCCGTTTCCGCCAGACACCTCTGAAAAACCCGTTAAAGCTGAAGCAGCCAATACCCCTGCCGATGATAATCCCACGCCGGACATTGACCTGAGTGCAAATGGTGCGGATGATGATTTTACATACATCAGACAAGAGCCGGATATTATAAGGCATGAGTTGAACCTCCATGATATACCCAACTGGGAAGATGAGGAAGATGAAAG
Source organism: Mucilaginibacter sp. (assembly GCA_028288085.1). GTDB lineage: Bacteria > Bacteroidota > Bacteroidia > Sphingobacteriales > Sphingobacteriaceae > Mucilaginibacter. Next base: position 8,326 of record JAQBOK010000010.1, on the reverse strand, counting down.
CTTTGTGAACGAAGAATTAATTCATCACGAAGAAGAAATTATAGATACACCAGCCATTCCAACTGTAAAGGAAGAGCCTGTGAAACAGGTAACAGAAAAATCTGCTACCGAAGTTAAGGTGGAAAGCATAAAGGAAGAACCCCTTACCGTTAATCAAAAAATGTCGGCTCAGCTAAATAACACGGGCAGCAGAGTAACCGAACAACATACGCAGACCATTGATGATCTTAAATCGGCAATAACCTTAAACGACAAGCTGCTTTATATTAAAGACCTCTTTAACGGTTACAACCTGGCCTACAGCGAAGCTATTGATATTTTAAACCGACTGGAAACTTTTGAAGAAGCTGATAAGTATTTGCAAAACAGCTATGCCGTTAAAAACAATTGGGGCAGTAAACAAACCACAGTAGATAAATTTTATTCCCTGCTGAAAAGAAGGTATTTGTAGACGGCTGTTGCACCAGGAAGCTATAACTTCCTAAACCTTATGCATAGATCATCCCCATACGGTTTGAGTCGAGCTTGATGAGCACAAACAGCATAATGGTGAAACTAAGCAGGGATGAACCGCCATAACTGATGAGTGGCAATGGAATGCCAATAGATGGCACCACCCCAATGGTCATACCGATATTGATCACCACGTGAAAAAACACTACCGAAGCCACACCATAGGCATAAATGCGTGAGAATGGCGATCGCTGTCGCTCGGCTATCATGATGATACGCAATACTAAGAACAGGTACAAACCAAGCACTACTACTGCGCCTGCAAAACCCCACTCCTCGCCTACTGTACAAAAAATAAAATCGGTACTTTGCTCAGGCACAAACGAATATTTGGTTTGTGTGCCCTGCATGTAACCCCTCCCCCACATTTTACCCGATCCTATTGCTATTTTGGATTGGTTAACATTGTAGCCTTTTCCCTTATTGTCCTTTGTTATCCCTAATACAATATCAATACGTACCTTTTGATGGGGCTTTAAAACATCGGTATAAAGAAATTTTACGCTGAAAACAAATGCTACGCAGATAGCAAGCCCCATAAGGATAATAGGGATCAATTTTTTATTCCGCCGGAATAAAAAAATGATAATAAGCGCAAGGGCGACAAGGGCGACTACTATGTATGTTAAATTATTGAGCTTTAAAGTCAATACAAAAAGTGTGATAAACAGGCCCTCGAGTATTAAAAAATAAGGTGAAGCACCTTCGCGGTATAAAACAAATATCAAACAGCTAAAAACAAGTGTTGAGCCTGCATCCGGTTGCAGCATAATGAGGAACATGGGAAACACAATGATAGCCGCGGCAATTAAAAAAGGCCTCGGCTCGGACACGCGCACATTAGTACCACTCAAATAACGGGCGAGCAACAAACAGGTAGCAAATTTTGCAAACTCTGATGGCTGCAACCTAAATCCTCCGCCAAGCGATATCCAGGCCTGGTTACCGCCCACATTGCGCCCGTCAATCAATACCAGTATGAGCAACAAGGTGGTTATACCATAAAATACAGGTGCCAATGTGCTAAAAAACCTGTTTTCGAGTAAAAGGATAACTATCCCTGTTATTATACCGATGATGATGTAAACAAACTGCTTACCATAATTGGTATCCAGGTCCATAAAATAGGGATGCTTTTCATCATAAACAGCCGAATGAATATTTAACCAGCCAATGGTACATAGCGCCAGGTAAATAAATACCATCACCCAATCCACATTAAAAAAGAAACTGCGCTGATTATTCATTTTCTTTCCTTTCTATCCGTGCTGCTACTAATTTACCGGGTATTCTTTTTGCTCTTTTTGCGGGTTGCTTTGTCCAGGCCTTTTTATCTTTATCGTTGCTGTCTATGCCCAAGTCCTTAAGGGTATCTTTAGGAATAGGCTTTGCTTTTACCTTCGGCCCATAGTTACCCAGGTCGGGAAGCCTGTTGGCATTGATAAATTGTTCAGGGGTCATCCCTGATGGACGGCTGGTAATACTATCTCTCAGATATTTTTCAACTATAAAGCTGGCTATCGGTGCGGCCCATTTAGAGCCTTCTCCAGAGTTCTCTACTATTACCGCGATAGCGATTTTAGGGTCATCCCTTGGTGCGAACGCTACAAACACCGAATGATCTTCGCCATGATTATTTTGTGCTGTACCGGTTTTACCACACATTACTATACCAGATATTTTTGATAGCGCTGCTGTACCATGATCAACCACCGCCTGCATACCGTCAATCACCGGTTCAAAATACTGACCATCAATTCCCACATAATTTTTCACCTTATACTCGGGCCTTATCACATCCTTTTCGCCAATTGCTTTTATCAAATGTGGCTTATAATAAAACCCATGATTGGCAATGGTACACTCAATATTAGCCAGCTGCAAAGGCGTTGCCAGCACTTCTCCCTGCCCTATAGCCAGTGAAATAATTGTGCTCGACCGCCAGCTGCCCGGGCGATAAACCTTATCATAATGTGCACTGGTTGGCATATTTCCCTTCCCTTCACCCGGCATATCCAACCCAAGTCTTGAGCCAATTCCAAATTTGGTTACGTTACCTCTCCAATTGTTAAAGGTAGACGAAGTATTTTTTGCGCCATAAAAATTCATCAGCTTTTCAAATACCATATCAAAATACCCGTTGCATGATAGGGCTACAGCACTGCTCAGGTTAACAGTTCCATGTGCTTCACCATGAAAACACGGCACCCTGCGGTTACCCGCCTGGTAGTATCCCGGGCAGTAATAGGTAGTTTGTGGTGTGATAATACCCTCCTGCATTGCTATAAGAGCGCTCAATGGCTTAAAAGATGACCCTGGTGGATAACTGGCCTGTATGGGCCTGATGAAAAATGGCTTGTATGGATTTTTATAAAGCTCAGCAGCATTGTTACCCCGCTGCCGGCCTACCATCAAATTAGGGTCATATGTAGGACTGCTCACGTAGCACAGTATTTCGCCGGTTGATGGTTCTATGGCAACTATACTGCCCAGTTTATTTTTCATGAGCTGCTCGCCCAATCTTTGGATCCGGATATCTAATGACGATATCAAGCGTTCGCCCGCTACAGCAGCCGTATCATACGCCCCACCTGCATAATGACCTTTGGGCCTGTTGCGCGAATCGTACATCAGGTTTTGTACCCCGTGCTGACCACGCAACACCTCCTCATAAGAACGTTCCACCCCGGTAACGCCTATGTAATCACCAGGACGGTAGTAGTTACCCGATCGCTTCATATCCTTATCGGTAACCTCGCCAATAAAACCTAAAAACTGTGCCGCTACCGAATCCGGGTAAGTGCGCAGGTAACGGGTAGATGAATAAAATCCCGGAAACTCCGACAAACGCTCCTGGAATGCAGCATACACTTCGGCCGAAAGCTGTTTTTCAAATATCGACGCTAAACTGGGCGAATACTTTATCGCCTTCTCAAACCTCTTACTGAAACCGTCCTTATCAATACTCAGCAATTTGCAAAACTCCAGCGTATCAAATGGCTTTACCTGTTTGGGTATCACCATAATATCATAAAAGGGTTCATTTTGAACCAATACTTTTTTATTCCGATCTAAAATAGGGCCGCGACCGGGGTTGGTATACACCCTGCGTAAAACATTATCCTGGGCGTATAAAAGATACCTGTCGTCAATTATCTGCATGTAAAACAACCGGGCAAGCAATATAACAGTCAATGTTATAAAGATCCCTGCAATAACATAACGCCGCTCAAAAAACTTATTCATTTACGTTCTTTCCTTCTGTAAAATAAAAACCCAGTAAGCAGCATTAAAAATACTGTAAATAGAGAGCTCAATAGAAAACGGCTTATCGTGTAAGGTATTTCAGAGAAACGAAAAACTTCAAGGTTAAACAGAAAAAAATGATGGAATATGGTAAGCGTAAAAGCATAGGTAAAAAACCACCGCAAACCCATTACGCTAAGGGTAGGCTCGGGTTCGTTATCAAAGCCATCTTTTTGTACCGTAATACTTATAAATAAAACCCTTACAAAGGCAAGCAATACGCAAGATGCAGCATGCAGACCGGGAGTATCATAAAAAGCATCAATAGTGAGGCCCAATATAAACGCAAGGATAAACAGTAATACGTTAGGTATCTCGAAAGGTAATAACAGTATAAACAGTATGTACAGGTAAGGCGTTGAAAGATTATACAGGGTAATATTTTTCAATAAAAACACCTGCAAAAAAACCAGTAATATAAACCTGGCAAGGTTAATCAGAATAATTCTACTCATCTTTCTTTTGCTGCGCCTCCAGTCCCGCCTGCTCCTGAGCAAATTTATTAACAATCACATCTACATATTGCAGCTTGCTAAAATCAACAGCAAACGTAATTTCCATATTTAAAGAGTACCCCCCGCTTTTGGTACGCAGGGTGCTCACTTTACCTATCGGGATGCCTGCCGGAAACAGCGAGTATTGCGAACTCACTACCGCCTCGCCAATGGTAGGCTGCGCGTTGTTTGATACATCCCTCAAAAAGCCTTTGCGTGGGTCGAGGTTATCGCCCCATTCAATATACCCTATTTCGCGGTTTTTAGCCAGCATGGCGCTAAACCGCGAATCTTTATGCAGCAATGATTGTACAACCGACAAGTGATCGCCCACAAAAACCACCTTACCAACCAAACCCGAGCTGCAAATAACCCCCATGCCTTTTACAACACCCTGCTTGCTGCCCCTGTTAATAGTCATATAATTATTGCTGCGGTTAATAGAGTTATTAATCACCTTGGCCTCAATATACATGTATTGCTGCTTATAAATAGTATCTGTTACCTGCCGTTTGGCAATGGTATCAACATAAAATGATGCTTTAAGCTGATTACGCAAGCGGGCATTTTCACGTGCCAGGCTATCATTTACTTCGCGCAGCGATAGATAATCTTTAAGCTGATCTACCTGCCCATACAAACTGCCGGTAACCCTGCTGGTTGAACTGATAAAAGTAGCCTTCTGAAAAGAGTTATACTTGATGTAAATAATAAGAGAGCTTATTTCGAAAATAAGAAATAAAAAGAATGCGTTATACTTAGTGATAAATATCAGGAGGTTACGCATAGCTTAAAGTTGTAAGTTGTGCGTTATAAGTTGTAAGTTGACTTATACACACAACCTACAACTTATAACATTCAACACTATTGCATTAAGAATTTAAAATTACCAATGTTTTTCAGCGCGGTTCCGGTTCCGCGCACTACGGCACGCAATGGATCTTCGGCAACGTGAACAGGCAGCTTAGTTTTGGCAGCAACACGTTTGTCTAACCCGCGTAATAACGCTCCGCCACCGGTTAAGTAAATACCGGTCTGGTAAATATCAGCCGATAACTCTGGCGGGGTAATTTCTAATGCCTTCAATATCGCTTCCTCAATTTTCGAGATCGATTTATCCAGGCAATGTGCTATTTCGGTATAGGATACCATTATCTGTTTTGGCACACCGGTCATCAGGTCACGTCCCTGTACTGCAAAATCAGCAGGCGGGTCTGCAAGCTCCGGCAAAGCCGCGCCAACTTCAATCTTTATCTTTTCGGCAGTACGGTCACCAATCATAATGTTATGCTGCCTGCGGATGTATTGTACAATATCTGAATCAAAGTTATCTCCCGCTACGCGGATAGACTGGTCGCACACGATACCTGATAAAGCGATAACCGCTATCTCGGTAGTACCACCACCAATATCAATAATCATGTTGCCCATAGGTTCTTCCACATCAATACCAATACCCACGGCAGCAGCCATTGGCTCATGTATCAGGTAAACTTCCTTGGCGCCTGCTATCTCGGCCGAGTCACGTACTGCACGTTTCTCAACCTCGGTAATGCCCGATGGGATACAGATCACCATACGCAGCGACGGAAAAAACCAGCCTTTGCCTTTGTTGATCATTTTTATCATACCCCGTATCATGTGCTCAGCAGCGTTAAAATCCGCTATTACTCCATCTTTCAATGGTCGTACTGTACGAATATTCTCATGGGTTTTTCCCTCCATCTGCATAGCCTGCCGCCCAATGGCAATCACTTTATTGGTTGTACGGTCAAACGCCACTATAGATGGTTCGTCGACTACAACTTTATCATTATGTATGATGAGGGTATTTGCGGTGCCTAAATCAATGGCAATTTCTTGTGTAAAAAAGTTAAATAGACCCATGTGGTGTTTACTTCAAAAATAGTCTGTAAATTTAATTATACGGCGTGAATTTTCACGAATTTAGCCTAATTAAAGCGAATTAAACTAATTAATATTGTTCAAACCGTATTTAATTTTTGTACGATATTTTATTAATTAATGTTTAAAATGACGTACGCCCGTCATTACCATTGAAATACCTTTTTCATTGGCCATGTTTATGGAGTCCTGATCTTTAATTGAGCCGCCTGGCTGCAGTACCGCGGTGATCCCTGCCTCAGCAGCAAGCTCCATACAATCCGAGAACGGGAAGAACGCGTCAGACGCCATAACTGCCCCGTTCAGATCAAAACCAAAGCCATCAGCTTTAATAACTGCCTGTTTCAGAGAGTCAACTCTTGACGTTTGGCCCACGCCGCTTGCCATTAACTGACTGTTTTTGGCAAATACAATGGTATTTGATTTGGTATGTTTAACTACTTTATTGGCAAAGTACAGGTCTTTTAATTCCTGTTCGGTTGGCTGGGCATTGGTAACAGTGCGCATTTGGTCAGGCCCTTCTATCACTAAATCCTTGTCCTGCTCTATTACGCCGTTCAGCAAAGTTTTAAATTGCTTAATAGGCAATTCAACATTCTGGCGGATTAGTATGATCCTGTTCTTTTTTTCCTTCAATACCCTTATCGCATCGTCGGTATAAGCAGGGGCAATAAGCACCTCAAAAAATATCTTATTGATCTCTGTCGCGGTTTCCGCGTCTATCTCATCATTGGCAATAATTACCCCGCCAAAGGCAGATACAGGATCGCAGGCCAGGGCATCTTTCCATGCCTCAATCATAAAACTCCTGCTGGCTATACCGCAGGCATTGGTATGCTTTAATATAGCAATGGTAGGCTCGGTAAACTCATCAATAAGAGCTACAGCGGCATCTACATCAACCAGGTTATTGTAGGATAGTTCTTTACCATGCAGTTTATTGAACATGGCATCCAGGTTGCCATAAAATACACCCTGCTGATGCGGGTTTTCGCCATAACGCAGTACCTGGCTTTTTTGTATACTTTGTTTAAACACAGGCAATTGCTCATCCTGGTTAAAATAGTCAAATATTGCGGTATCGTAATCCGAAGTAATATTGAATGCTTTTTGAGCGAATAAACGGCGCTGGTCAATATCGGTTGCTCCGCTTTGCGCTTTCAGCATGTCGGCTAAGCCAATATAATCATCCTTTGAAGCCACTATCACTACATCCTTAAAGTTTTTAGCCGCGGCGCGGATAAGGGATATACCGCCAATATCTATCTTCTCAATCACATCATCCTGCCCGGCTCCAGATTTTACAGTTTCCTCAAAAGGGTACAGGTCTACAATTACCAGGTCAATTTCCGGTATATCGTATTGCTGCAGTTGCTGCTCGTCGCTTTCAAAATTCCTGCGGGCTAAAATTCCGCCGAAAACCTTTGGATGCAATGTTTTTACACGACCGCCCAAAATAGAAGGATACGATGTCAGATCTTCAACAGCTATCACATCAGCACCTAAGCTGCGGATAAAAGTTTCCGTTCCGCCGGTCGAATACAACTTTACTCCTAAGCGACTCAACTCGTGGATAATAGGCTCCAAATTATCCTTGTAATAAACTGAAATTAAAGCATTCTTTATTTGAACAGACTGGCTCATTGACAAACGTTTTTTTGAGCCGCAAAGGTAGTAATTTGAGATTAGAGATTAACCGTTGAGTGTCAGTTTTTTTTGTTAGTGTGCGGTGCACATGCCAAGGATGTTTTTTGCATCTTTTTTAGGTTGGTGTCATCTGAGGCACCCGAAGAGCGGTGCGTTAGAGCCATTACCCACTATGCTTCGAGTGCGTCAGTATGACACCCTCAGCAATGTTATTAAGTTAAGAGTAACCCCATGGGGGTCAAATGTTGGTAGAAAAACAAGGGTGTAGAAAGGCCGTGCCGTAGGTACGAAACTTGCCGATGTTGCGTACCGATGGCACGCTAAAAAGGTTTAATAAATGAATTCTCTACCAACATTTAGCACCTACGGCGCTGGTTGAAACGCATCTTTCCTTGTCGAACTGTATCACGCTATATCAAACTGTATCAATCAAAAAACGATACAGAACAGTACAACAGTTA